>CAYSLJ010000038.1:0-46683 GCA_964431735.1 uncultured Synergistia bacterium
GTGATAGGATAAAGAAGATAAAGACAGCCCCTGGAAATTCTCGTTTAAGGAGCGGCGACTATCGTGTTGTGTTCAGGATTGAAAGCAATGATGTTATAGTGTTAAGGGTTTTTGATAAAAAAGATTTTGAGAAGATTTTGAGGAGTCTGCATAAATTTTAATGGTGCAAAAACATGTCTGAGATTATACCGTCTATTTCATTTGCCAGTTTCTGAGTGGTTTCGGCACTTGTAAATCCCGGTTCAGACAAAAAAAAGAAGTATTTTCTTTCCCCACGTGATGAATATATAATTCACACCCTCATCATATAAAACATTCAGATGCTCTTGCAGAAAATGAAAATTCCTATACCTTTAAATTGCCAGCGTTATTAACCTGCTTCCAGCTTAACAATTCTTTCTTCATGATCTTCCAGCTGATTGGAATGCTCTATCTGTCTTGCACTCAATACGGGCAATTCCTGTTTAAACCCTTCATTACTGGTTACCAGATTTGATATATAGGATAACATTTTATGTATTTTATTATTGAACCGGTATTCTCTCTCATTCATTTTTACTTCGTAATCAAATTGCCTTTTAAACAGATAAGTCTGTCCGTCATCCATTTTTTCAATTTTATCTTCAAGTCTGTCGATTTTGCTTTCGAGTTTAGCCTGTCTCTCTTCGAGTTTTGTCTGCCTTTCTTCGAGTTTTGTCTGTCTTTCTTCGAGTTTTGTCTGTCTTTCTTCGAGTTTTGTCTGTCTTTCTTCGAGTCTTATCTGTCCTTCTTCGAGTTTTGTCTGTCTTTCTTCGAGTCTTAACTGACCTTCTTCGAGTTTTGTCTGTTTTTCTTCAAGTCTTACCTGTCCTTCTTTTAACTCGTTAATAGAAGATTCCATTCTGTCAAGTTTACTCAATATCTGTTTTAATAGTTCTTCCATGGTAATCTCCTTTATCACATATAAGGACTCAAATAATTGTTGAGATGGGAAGCATCATTGTAAGCTGTATATAAATAAATATTATATTGTTTTTACACATAAGTCAAGATTTTTAAAGTAAAATCTTTTTCCTCGAAGGAGACACTGTTATCTCAAGTCTTTCCGTTTCTCCTCCCGGCTCTGCAACCATTTCAATCGCCCACATAAGAGAAATAAGTTTCCCTGAGAAAGACCAGGGAACTGCAGGAAGGGTGAAAGAAAAATCCCTTTTCCCTTCCCTGAGAGGCTCATTAATGGGAAATACTTCCAAAGTTTTTACATCTGCAGTGCCTTTTCCGAAGGTGTACCAGAAAAGCCTCAATTCTATTCGTTTCGGACTTTTATCAAAAGCCCACGAGCAGGTTCCGGAAACCCTTTCACATGGAAGATATTCTGTTTTATTGTCCGCTATTTCTATCTTTAAACTATTCATATGTTTTAATCGTAACGCGTAACGCGTAACGGGTGACGCGTAGAGAACGCTTTACCCGTTATAGAGCATATTCTTCGAAAGAACTGTCAGGGAAAATTCTTCATGTATATCGATCCAGTATTTCATCTTTCCCACCAGATGAAGACTCCAGGCTATTTTATTATGTTCACTCTCAAAGGAATGAATTGTGTCTTCCGGTAAGATAAAAGATACACTTCCTTTCTCTATTTCATAGAAATTTTCTGTTTCTATCAGGTTCATAGTAAGAAAGGTATGATGTTCGTCAGAATCATTATATTTTACCTCTTCCCTGCCTTCTATATAAATACGGTATTTCTTTACGGCACCGGCATTTCCGCCGGTAGTCCATGAAAGTTCCGTCACCTCTCCCGGAACCAGAGGATGACGGGACAATACCAGTTCCGGCACGGGATTAAAGAGAGTAAGTAAATAATATACACATGACCCGGCCAGAAACAGTCCTATCAACACAAAGGGGATTATACCTACAGCAAAGCAGGTAAGAATACTTACTTTTTTGAAACCTTCTATCAATTCTGTTAAAGGAATACTTATAATACCGTTCCATAAAAGAGCAAAGATAAGAAGCCCTGTAAATTTGCCGTACCTGGAGATTTTTGGTTTTAGTTTTACAATTTTTTTTAAGCCTTCCTTATTTATTTCATACCCTGCACTACCTGACGAAGATTTTAAAGCAAAAATCTCTTTATCTTTTTTTAAAAATCCGTAAATCCCTCCTGCCCCCACAAGTACAAACAGGACAGGGAGAAAATAAAAAAGCATACCTTTAGTAAAATTCCTCTTAAGAGTTGCTTCTCCCGGATTTGAAGGATTTACATAACAGACAGTCTCTCTGCCGGGAGGATATTTATTCTTCAATCTCGTAGCCCCCCTGTGAGAGCCGGAAGAACTGAAATATCTGTATCTGTTGGATTTATACTCTATGCCCTTTACATTATATACATAAAGAATATCTGCACTGTACGTTGTGCTTTCATCACCTTCATGGGTCACTATTCTGGAAGAGATTACCCTGCATGGGGTTTCTGTCCAGGACTGAGCATCAATGAATTTCACCAGTGGTTTATAAGTGAGATAATAAGTCACCACAATTCCTGCAATAAAAAAAATACCGAAAAACATGGCACCTGCAATATTACCGTAAGAAGGGGCGGATTTTTTTGAAATAGCCTGCACGGGTTCACTGTCTGTTCTTCCCTTATCCCCTGTCCATAAGCCATATATTATAAAAAAGGCAACGAGAACAAATACAAGAGGAATAAATATAAAAGGCAAAAAACAGAGGCTTTTATGTTTTAAAATTGAAGAGGAAGGATGGGAAGGATTTACATAACATATGCCATTCAATCCGGTTTTATATTTATCTGCCTCTGTTTTTACCCTGTAATAATCGGCAACAGAAGTTTTTTTATATTCCCCGTTATAGGACTGCCCCTGAAATTCATATTTATAGTTTATTATCAAAGAATATCCTTCTTCATCTTCTTTTATTTCAGATGAAAGAGATGTACATTCTGTTTTAATCCATGCATAGCTTCTGATAGTATTCCATATCTCACGGCCAATAAAAACAGTTCCAAGAAGTCCTGCTGCGAGGAAAATAAGAAGAAAAAATGTTATGGCAATTTTTCCTGATAAGCCAGGGGAACTATTTTTATTGTCTTTATCTGGCAAGAAAATCATTCCTCCTTACAATCTTTATTATATATTATCCTGTTATGACTGGCAAGTTTTTATAAAGATAGAGGATATTTAACAAATTATGTGGAAAATTAGAAAAAATAATAATCCTGTGTTACAAAGAATTCTTTCGTGACGCATTACGCATCACGACATACAAAAGAGGGGGTATTTTATGCTAAAGAAAATATTATTATGCCTTATTACGGTATTTCTTTTACCAGGTCTAGCATCAGGTGCAAACAGAGAGAAAGTCATATCGTGGCATGAAACCTTTGACGGAGATTTTACTCTGGCACCGGTGGCAGGAGAAGAGGGAAAATTATATTTTACCATATACAATAATTACTATTGCCTGTCCCATAGTACAGGGAAAATAATCTGGAAAAAAGCTCTCACATTCACCCCTTATAAAGAGATCAGAAGAAATAATTATGCCTATCTTACAGATAATTACAAACACATAGCTCTCATTTCTCTTAAAGACGGTTCCATTGTATGGGAATATGAATTTTATCATAAGGAATCTAAAAATAACGTTTTTTATAATTTTAATATACTCACAGGATATGATGATTACTTTTTTACCGGTATCGATAATGCAGGTGTCATATGTTACAGCAGAAATACAAAGAAAAAACTCTGGTTTGCCCCTTTAAAGAATTACAGCCTTATAGATATGGAAATAACAGGGAAAACATGTTTTTTACTCATTAATGACGGAAGCAAAGACGGATACAAACTTCAGGAAGTGGATTTAAATACAGGTAAACTGAAAAAAGAATATAACCTGAGTAAAGCTACAGGAAAAGGATACCCTTATTTCCGTTTTGATAAAGAAAACCTTGTAATGTTCGTAAGTGAAAAAAATAGGGGTATGAAGGTTTTTTCTCTGAAAGAATGGGATTTTTCAGAGTGTTACTCTGTAGATTTCATAAAGTTTGAATATGTGGAGGGCACCTTTTTCTATACTACTCCGGAGAATACAATCGCTTTCATAAAAGACGGAAAAAAATGGGAAAATAAAAATACAAATCCGAAATTCTACGGAGATTTTACAGGTTACGGCAGTACGGCCGCATATAATAAAAATATGATTTATTATACGACAGGCATAAATAATGAAGGTATATGTGCAGTAAATACAGATACAAAACAGACTGTATGGAAAAAAGAATATAAAGGCAAATTTTTCAAATCAGGCCTTATTGTATTTGATAATGTCCTCTACTGCCTCACATCGGGAGGAGAATTACTGCTTCTTGATACAGAGACAGGAGAAGAAGTTTCTTCTCCCCTCAGGGCAGGTTATACGAGAGAAAGCAAAATTCTCTCTACCAGAGACAATGTAATAGTATATACTCAGGACAGCATCCTCTCTGTGGGAGATAAGAAATTAAGGGAGCATCATTTTCATGCCCCCCCCGGTTTTACTCTCTATACGGATCATTATTATGCAAGGGGAGCAAAGGCATATTTCACAGGGGCAAATATTGATTATGTAGACTGGAAAGCATATAGAGTCAAAAATTTCAAGATAGAAGACGGAACCTATAAGTATGATAAAACTGAAATCCTGAAAAACAAACCTGATTTTGAAGGAACTTTTTATTTTCCATGCGGAAACGGCTGGAGGAGTAAGACAATAGAACTTCCTCTGAAAAAAAATGGTATTTATCTTATAAAAGCTACAGGGAAAGGTGTGTCAGGAGATAATAAAAGTGCATCGGAAGCCATCATATCTCAGACAGGTTCTGTTGTAAAATTTACTCCCCATGAAATACTGGTCTTTGCAAATAATCTGCAGGAAAATATACCTCAGAAAGATGCTTCTGTTAAGATTTATCTGAATAATAAACTAATTAAAGAAGGAATTACGGATAATAACGGTATTTATAAAGCAGATTTTAAAGAACCATTAACAGGTGCGATGACTGTTTTCACAGAATATAAAGGTAATTATGCCCTTTATTCTTCAAATAATAGAGAGGCTCAGACAAGATACCAGGCCTACGTATATACGGACAGACCTGTATATCGTCCGGGACATACAGTTTATTTTAAAGGCATATTAAAAAAAGATCTCGGCGAAACTTACAAAAACCTGTCCCACAAAGGAATAAAACTGGAGATATTCGATTCTACCGGTAAAAGCGTTTACCATGGGAAACCTCTTACAAATGATTTCGGCTCTTTTTCAGGAAAATTTAATATCCCCTCTTCTGCGGCTACAGGAAATTACAATATAGTAACAACAATAAATGACAGTGTATCCTATTACGCCAGTTTCGCCGTAGAAGAATACAGAAAACCTGAATATAAAGTATCTATAACACCGGGGAAAAAATCCTATATTCAGGGACAGGGCAACGCAACAGTAGAACTGAAGGCAGATTATTATTTCGGTTCACCTGTGGCAGGTGCCGCCGTTTACTATACAGTAAGAAGTTCTTATTACAGATTTTCTTTCGGCACGGTAAGTAATGAAGAAAGCTGGTATAGTGATGATTCCGGCACTTATTATTATTCCTATCCCGATAAACTCATCATGGAAAAAACAGCCATAACAGACAGCAGCGGCTCTGTAAAAATAAACATACCTGTTAATAAGGAGGCCTCTGACAGAGTTTATACCATAGAAGCATCTGTTATTGATTTAAGCAGAAGAGAAGTAAAATCTTCCACATCATTTATCGCTACCAGAGGCGAATATTTCCTGGGCGTGACTCTTGAAAAAGATGTTTATAATGCCGGTGAAGAAGTGTATGTTACCGTAAGAGGGGAAGATATATTCAACCATCCTGTCAGTAAAGACTTAGAGATCGATTTCAGCTGGAGAAAATGGAATGAAGTCAGTAAAACTTATGTAACAGAGTCTTTTCACAGTGAAAATATAAAACTTGATGAAAAAGGAACCGGCATCTGTATAATGAAACTTCCTTCCGAAATACCTTCCTACATGCTTGTCGTTGGAGCAAAAGGAACTGACAGCTACGGGAATGTTATTTCCGCGTCAGATACTTCGTGGATCTCCGGAAGCGGTTATGTAAGTAAATATACTGCCCTTGATATAATAACGGATAAACGCCTCTATTCACCGGGAGATATGGCAAAAGTGCTCATAAATGCCGCAAATCTTTCAGAACCGAAATATGCCCTTATCTGTGTGGAAAGAAATAAAATAGAAGATTATCAGGTTATTAAACTGGATACAAAAAGTTCTTTTGTAGAAATCCCTATAAAGGAAAATTATGGCCCCAATGTCTATCTTACAGTATGTTTTATGTCGAACGGCGATCTGATAAGAGGAACAAAACTCATTGCAGTGCCTGCAAAAGATAAATTTATAAATGTTTCGGTTACTGCAGATAAAGACAGATACCTTCCCGGAGAAGAAGCAATGTTCACGATTAAGACAACTGATGTGTCAGGTAATCCTCTAAAATCGGAAGTATCTCTGGGACTCGTAGATGAAGCAATCTATGCAATAAAACCGGACAACACCCAGGATATAAGAAAATTCTTCTACGGTAAGAAGGAAAATTATGTCATGACAGGTTTTTCCATACCGGCGGAATTGTCTGCCGGAGGCATACAGAAGGTGCCTCAAAACCTTAAAGTAAGGGAAGATTTTAAAGATACTGCATTCTGGGCTCCAAATATTATCACAGACGACCGGGGAGAAGCCCATGTCAAAATCAAGCTCCCCGATAACCTGACTACGTGGAGAGCCACTCTCAGAGCAGTAACAAAAGATACCCTTGTAGGAGGAACCGTATCAAAATCGATAGTAAGTAAAAAACTGCTTCTGAGGCTTGAAACTCCCAGATTTATAGCACAGAAAGACTCTCTATATATTTCGGGAGTAATACATAATAACATAGATAAAGATATGAAAATAAGAACTTTTATAGAATCGGAAGGCCCAACTCTTGAAGGGGAAAATGAAAAAATAATAAATGTTCCGGCAAAAGGTTCTCTTCTTGTAGACTGGACATTTAAAGCAGAAAGGCTGCCTGAAAACAGGAAAGCCATTTTTACAGCCTATGCCGTATCCGTGGACGAACCGGACGAATATTCCGATGCAGTTAAACTATCGGTGCCTGTTCTTCCTCACGGACAGGAATTTATTCAGACAGAGTCAGGAAAAATAAAGGGAAGATATGTAAAAATCCTCACAGTTCCCCCTGACTCCATAGATGAAGGTAAGGAACTTGAAATAAATCTCACTCCGTCAATTACGGGAACTATGTTTAAATCGCTCGACTATCTCACGGCCTATCCCTATGGTTGTGTGGAACAGACCATGAGCTGTTTCCTTCCTGATATAGTTGTATGGAAAACAATGAAAAAACTGGGTATAAAAAACCAGGAACTTGAGCAAAAACTTCCTGACATGGTCGGCAAAGGCCTGGATAAACTCTATGATATGCAACATTATGACGGTGGATGGGGATGGTGGAAAAAAGATAAAACCAGTCCGTACCTTACAGGACTTGTGATATACGGTTTAAGTGAAGCTAAAAAAGCCGGATTTACTGTCAATGATTATGTAATTTCACGGGGACTTGATGCCATACATGAACTTAACAACAACCTTTTATATCAAATATCTTCCCTGAAATCCGAAAAGGAACGAATTCAGGCAAAGATAGAACATCTGAAAAAAAGAGGAAAAGACATTGAAGCAAATAGTTTCTCTGCTGAAATAAATTCTCTGGATTATTCAATAAGTGATAAACAAAATACCAGAACATACCTTATATTTTCTGCCGTTATGGCAGGAGACAGGCAATTCATTCAGCAGATGAACGAAATCTTTAATGTAAGACACATATTGAATCCCTATACAAAATCATTACTTGCCCTGTCTTACCATGAAACAGGGGATGAGAAAAAAGCGGGAATCATTCTTTCAGAACTGATGAAGGAAGGAAAAATCATTAAAGACACCTGTCACTGGGAAAGTAATACATTTGATTACGGATGGTTTGACAATAGTGTAGAAACAACGGCGTGGATTCTCAAAGCCATGATTGCCATTAACCCGGGAAACGAAAAAATAGATAAAACAGTAAAATGGCTTATTGAAAACCGGAGCAGCGGATATTACTGGGCATCTACAAAAGATACTGCATCAGCTCTCTATGCCCTGTCCGATTATCTGTGTAAATCGAGGGAACTGTCGCCTGATTATAATGTAAAGGTTTATATGAATAATGAGAAATTATGCGAATTCAATGCCGAGAAAGATGATGTCGGGAAAAATTTCCTCATTACTACAGAAGAAAAGAAAGAAGATGATAATAGAAGAATCTTTAAAATTTCAAAGGATAAACTCGGGAAAGACAGAGAGAATAAAATAGAGATCATAAGACAGGGTGAAGGTGAGCTTTATTATTCTGTCTATATGTCTACATACGGCTATGCAGATAAACTCACTTCACAGGATTCAGGTTTTACGGTAAAAAAGGAATATTTTACGGAAATGCCTTCTTCAAAAGAATCCTTTAAGCCTGTAAACATACTCTATCCTATTAACTGGGATATCATATCGGGAAAACAGTTTAAAGTAAAGATTACTGTAGATGGTAAGCCGCAATATCAGTATATTATGATAGAAGACTATATACCGGCAGGATGTGAAATAGTGGGAGAAGCAAATGACAGTAAATGGCTGAAAGGATATTATGCAAGAAGGGAAAACAGAGACAATAGAGTCGTATTTTTCTTGAATGATCTTAAGGGCGGCCATGCAGAAATTGTATATACCCTGAGGGCTGAAACACCGGGTATATATCATGCGTTGCCTGCCCGTGCGGAAATGATGTATAATCCACATGTAAGGGGAAATTCCAATGAGAGGGTGCTCGTTGTAAAAGATAAATAAAATCGTGATGCGTAATTCGTCACGTCAATTACGCATCACGCCCGTATTTCTCATAATAAAGCTTCGCCTGATGGACAAAAGCCTCCAATCGCGTAACAGTATTTGTCTCTTTAAATCCGTCATAGGGAGTTGCCAGAAAAGGCAGGTTATTATATCGTGAGAGAATCCTCTTGAATATGGGAATAGTCATATTGCTTAACATACAGTTAAGAACTATAAGATAATTTATACCTGCTATTCCCCTGTCTGCCAGATCTATTGCTCTCGCAAGATATGTCGTGGATACAGGGTCCAGATCGGGATTTATAAAAGAACTGATATCACGAACCATCTTTTCCGTGGGAAGAAGCCTTATATAATCAGTGTCCTTATCAAGTTCTTTTTCTATCCTTTTTGCCCATGATAAAAGCCAGTTTTTCTTTATTTTATAGTAATAATAACCTGCCATGTTACCCTTATTTTTCATTTCCTCTTCATGATACCGTTCGGAGAAAAAAGACATGAAATTGACCAGCGTAAAGAGTCCGTTACTGCACACTTCAACACCCATAGACTCAAATTTTCTGAATAAATCCTGATTGGCCCATGTGCTTAAAACAGTAAAAAATTCTCCCAAAACTCCTATCTTCGGTCTTTTTATACTCATGTCAGCAGGAACCGATTTTATCAGTTTAATACCTTTTTTCAAAGCTTCTATTATTTTATCATCATATATATAATTAAGAGAGGCGAAATGTTTAAGTGCATCGGAGAGAATATCAACAGCCCTGAGATAGGCTTCATCTGTTTTCCCTTTTTCCAGTTCGTAAGGCCTCCTTGAGAGAAGATAATTCTCAAGAACGCCTGCGCATAACCAGCCTTTCCATATGGCCTGAGTAAAATTAAGGCCGAACATGCCGGAAAGTTCTTCGTAACGCCCTGACATAAGGGGATTGACTATTAATACATCGGTAAAACCCAGATTATTTAAAGCTATTTTATAAGAGAGCCCGTACTGACTGTAACGACAGCAGCCGTCATAGGACATAAGAAGAATGGCGGTTTTATGAGGTTTAAAACCAGGCTCTTCCGTAAGTTTCACAATATCTCCTGTCGTAACAATAAAGGGATGACATTCGAGACCTGAAGCATATTTCCTTCCCAGTTCTTCTGTCCTGTCATCCTGGGGAGGAAGGGATTTTGTCTTTATACCTGCAATACTGAAGGCACTCTCCATAATTTTATTCATACCCGGAGCCACATAGTGAAAATAAAGGGTTCTGTCCTTAAGAAGATTAATTATTTTAGGGTCCGGTATAAAAGGATTGTAAATCTGAAGATCCCTCTTTATTATGATATTATAATCGCGGAACTTCAGAGGCTCTGTTTTATGATTGCCATTGATCGTATCAAGAAAAGCTTCAAGCCTGGTGATTACGCCTGCATCTGCAGTGTGTTCATCTACCTCCAGAACCATAAAAGGATGCCCCCTGAGTAGTTCATCCAGATACTTCATGGCAAAAGAATCAGGGCCACAGCCGAAATTGGTAAGCATTATGACAGGGATATTATGTTTTCTGGCAATCAGAGCAGCTCTCATCAGGTCATGACTGTTTTTCCATACTACATTTTCAAAAGCTCTGTCCAGCTTCACTTCCGAAAGAGGAAGAAAATCATAAGGTATGGCAGTAACACCGGATTTTCTCAATTTTTTCCCTGTATGCATATTCTGCCCCTCATCGAACAGATGATGGGCTTTACCGAGTAATATAACGGTTCTACCGTCTTTTTTATCTAAAAACTCTTTTCCTCTTTCTACAAGCTTATTCTGAAATTCTTTCAGCGCTTTTTCTGCCAGGTTTATGGCATGTTCCGTTTTATACTGACTTTTACCGAGTTTCCTTCCCAGACTCAAAAGCTCTTCTTTCCAGCCAGTGCCGGAAAAATATAATATGGGAGTAATAAACTCGACACCATAATGTTCAAAAGCTGCCTGTAACATATAGGGAAGTCCCTGTATATAAGGACAGTTGTAGGTTCTCGGCAGGTCATCTGCTGTCCTGAACAGTTCTGCAATACTGGGGAAAAAAATCTTCTTTATTCCTTTGTTGAGGAGATTTTCTATATGTCCGTAAGCTACCTTTACAGGGAAACATGTTTCACTCTGTGTCCTTTTCAATCCCTTATAGACAAGTTCCCCTGAGGTTTCGTCTGAAAGGATTATTTTATAACCGAGTTCCGTAAAAAAGGCTTTCCAGAAGGGATAATCTTCAAAAAAGAAAATACTTCTGGGAATACCTATGACGGGAGAATTTATATGGGAATCGTGACGCGTGACGCGTGACGCGTGACGCGTGACAGGGGACTCATTATTTTCTGTGACAGCAGGGTCATGAACGTTTTCAGGTAAATCCTCTTCTTCTCCTGTCAACAAAATTTTTCTTTCTTCAATGAGATCAGGTGTGTTATCATATAATTCTTTCTGTTCTTTACGGTCAAATCTACCGCAGATACTTCCCGAAGAGCCTTTTTCTTCACCGTTTATATAGATTTTTCTTATGTGACATACATTTGCACAGAGATGGCAGGTAAAGGATTTTATGGATATATTGCGATTCTGAAGATTGAAACCTGCAAAGGACGTTTTCTCTGTATCGACAAAAACCTCCTGTGCGGCAAGAGCGGCACCTATGGCACCTGTCACGTCATGATGGACATGAACATTTATCTTTTTTCCCGTAATATTTTCCATGGCAGACACTACGGCACTGTTTCCTGCAACACCGCCCTGAAAATAAATATTCTCACCTGTTTTCCTGTTATCCACCACTTTTTCTATATAATTATTTACAATCGCATAGGCAAGACCTGCTACAAGATTTTCCTTTTCAAGGCCTGACTGCTGATGATGTATTAAATCACTTTCCATAAAAACAGTACATCTTGTTCCCAGATCTCCGGGAGTTTTCCCGTTGAAAGCAAGACGGCTGAAATCATTTTTTATATCTATATTCAATCTGGCAGCCTGTTCTTCCAGAAAAGATCCTGTTCCTGCTGCACAGACCTTGTTCATTTCAAAATCCACTACTGTTCCATGGTCAAACCTTATATATTTCGCATCCTGCCCTCCTATTTCAAAGAGTGTATCTATGGAAGGATCAAAATGGAGAGCCCCTTTTGCCTGTGCAGTAATTTCATTTATAACAGTATCTGCTCCCACAAGATGGCCTATGAAATAACGTCCGCTTCCTGTGACTCCCACACCTTTTACTATTACGGAAGACTCAAATTCTTTTCCCAGTTCAAGGAGACATTGTTTTACTGTTTCCACAGGTTTCCCGGAGGTAAAGAGATATTTTTTTCCGACAACATGGCCTGACATGTCAAGGAGAACAAGGTTGACACTTACAGCCCCCACATCTATACCGAGAAAAACATCTGTTGTTTTTAAAAGACAGGGAGAACAATTCGTATAATTATCTACTGCTTCTCTCGCAGGAAGGCTTGGCAAATAACTTCTGTGGTTTCTGCTTATTTTAATTTCTTTTTCCAGAACAGTTATACATTCTTTCAGGGGAAACTTTTTAGAAGAAGATTCTTTTCTGGCAAAAAGGGAAGCACCGTAGGCTCCCATAAGGAGATAATGTTGTGGTATCAGGAGCTCCCCTTCGGGAAGGTTGAGAAGTGTTTCAAAAGCTTTTCTGACTCCTCTGTTCGCAGCGACACCGCCCTGAAACTGTACCGGTTTCGGCAGGTCTCTTCCTTTGCCGAGATTGGCAAGAAACCCTCTCGCAAGGGCAAAACACAGTCCTGCCACTATATCTTCCACAGGAACCCCTTCCTGCTGCAGATGTATCATGTCACTTTTGGCAAAAACACTGCACCTTCCTGCTACAGGTGCGGGATTTACTGATTTGAGAGCAATTGAACCGAGTTCGTCTACGGGAAGGCCAAGCCTTTTCGCCTGCTGATCCAGGAAAGAGCCTGTGCCTGCGGCACACACGTCATTCATGCAGTTATCGCTTATAATTACTTTACCGGTTCTCTCATCTCTGTCAAGGAGGATTAATTTAGAATCCTGACCTCCTATTTCTATTATTGTTCTTATGTCAGGATTAAGATAAGAGGCACCTTCCGCATGAGCAATTATTTCATTTACGGCATTACAGGAAAAAAGTTCGCTTAATATATTCCTTCCGCTTCCCGTAATAAATATATTATCCAGAAGCTCGTATGTTGAAGAAAGATCATGTAAAACCTTGAGAAGAGTATGAAGAGGCTGCCCCTTTGTTCTTACATAGATACCTTCCTGTAATCTGGCATTACTATCTATTATAACAAGATTAAGACTTATAGAGCCAAGGTCTATACCGGCATATATGGAATTTGACATAAATAATTATCTATTCTGGAACGCACACCAGGCAGAGGTAAAACCGGCACTGCCAAAACCTATAAGGACATTACTGCCTTTCTTTAAAGTTCCGTCATCAATGGCAAGACCCATTGCAAGAGGAACTGAAGCAGATACTGTATTGCCGCATCTTGAATGAATATTATAGGCTTTATTTATATCCAGTTTACTGAGTTTTATAACCTTTTCAGTCATAGGATCACTTGCAGCATGACTGAATATAATATCATAGTTAAATGTTCTGAGATACTCGTCTTCAAGGAAATGTCTGCAGATCTTCGGCAGAGCAACCTTGAATAATTTTTCTCCGTAAGAATAGAACCTGAGAGGTTCCAGTTCGGTAAGTTCTCCTGTAGTGTATTGCTTCAGATTGGGAAGAGGAATCTTACAGAGATTATGTTTTTCTCCCCATGTCTTGAAGGTAAAATAAAAATCATTCTCAGGGCAGGCAGTGAATATTGTAGCTGTCGCAGCTTCTCCTATAGTAACACCGGGAAAAAGATAATCTATTTCCTGATAATTTTTAAATTCAGTGGTTGTATATTCATAGGTATTGAACTCACAGTTCATAATCATAATATTCTTATAGGTACCGCTTTTTGTATAAAGGTATGCCATCTGAAGAGCTCTCATCCAGCTTGCACATGCATCCAGTATATCAAATCCCGTAGCTTTTTTTAATTTTAAAGAGTCAAGAAATACATTGCATGTTGCAGGCTCAATCCAGCCGCGGCCAACTCCTACATAAAGAAGGAGATCTATATCCCTGGGAGACATATTTGCCTTTTCAAGTGCTTCTTTTCCTGCTTTTATACCGAACTGGAGTGAAGTTTCTCCTTCGGCTCTCTGATATCTTACATCAGAGCCAGATTTTTTAAAGAGATCTTCTATCTTCAGTTTCAGTTTCTTCAGATCTCCCTGAGACATATATTTACTGCTCTTTAACTCTACATCTCTTAAAATATCCTCATTTGTTACTTTTTTACTGGGAAGAGCATACCCTATAGATTTTATCTTCATTATCTATTAACTCCTTAATTTGTAGGGATAATTTAATCTATAAAAAATGAATACCTTAAAAAAGGCATTATAATCAGGTTCATAACTTATTCATATCGTGACACGTGACGCGTGACGCGTGACGCGAGGATTACGTATATTCATTGTTACGACACACATTAAAGTATTCTCTAAAAAACCATTTAAACCTTCCATAAAGTTCAGAAAAAATAAATTTATAAAGAAATCATATGAGAGGTGTAAAAGATGTAAGAAAAAATCATATATCATTTTTTAGATATGACCTTTTACTCCCGTCACATGTTACGCATTACGGGTCACGACTAAACTTTTAAACTTCCCTGAGTTCAATACTGCATTTCGGACAGCTTATAGAGGTTTCTCCATCTCCTATAAGTACTGTCATAGCACAGTTATTACATATTATCCTGTTACACTGAGGACACATGCCAAACCTCATTACTTCTAACTTACCTAGCATATCGGTAGAAGCCTTTCTGGAAATCATCTTACCGCATTTACCACATATAAATGTTTCATCTTCTCTGGGAGTTTTTCTGACATTGTGAAACATTTTAATAGTAGACGTGAAGAAGGTAGAAACTCTGTCTATAATACTGCCGCTGAAGATATAATTCGGTTTTAAAGTGCGTTTTTTCTTTTTATGGATCATTTTAACTGCAGTCACAGCAGTGTCTTTTATCTGTTCATCTTCATCTTTAGTAAAAGCTTCTATAGCCTCAAGTGCTTCGGTAGCTCTCATATATCCGAGAGCCTGTATGGAAAGCTTTCTAATTCTTTTATCATAATTTGAAAGCTGTTCCTGAAAATATTTTATGCCGTTATCACCTGTCTTATTCAAAATTCTGCTTACTGTATCCTGAAATTTTACGTCATCTTTATTTTCTTCCAGAGTAAACATTAATGGAAGTAGTACATCATTACCCATTTCAGCAAGCTTTTCTTCCGATATGTCTCTGGAAAAATCTTTATTTTTTCGTAACATACCGATCATTAATTCAAATGCCTCGGCTCCGCCTGTTTTGCTTATAGCAGTTATAATAATTTCTTTAGTTTTATTATCGCAGTTCTGAAGTATTTTATTAAAAGGACGAAGGGCTCTTTTATCTTTTATTTCTCCCAGAGCTTTAGCAGATGCTCTTACAACCTCTATCTTAGAATCTTCAAGAGCACCAAGTAAATCTTCCACTGCAGCCAGATTTTTAATACGACCCAGGTAATCTACCGAAGAAACTCTCACCTGCCAGCTACTATCTTTTAATCCCTTTAAAAATGGTTCTATTCCGAGAACCATCAACTTATCTATCTCTTCAGAAGCCATATTCTGAACGTCCCAGCTTCTGTCATTCAAAGCTTTCAGCAGTATGGTTACTGCCTGAATATTACCAATTCTTCCGAGAAATTTTACAGCCTGCTTTCTATCACTTTCTCTGGGGCTGCTCAGTTCATCATCAAGTTTATCAATTATCTCCTGAACTACACTGTTTATCTTATCTACAGTCTTTCGTGCCACAGCCCTTACTTCCGGGTCATTATCAGTCTGAGCAAGGTGTATAACAGGGGTTAAAGCTCTATAATCAGCAAATTTTCCCAGAGCTTCTGCAGCAGCTTTCCTCATACGGCTGTAGTCATCGTTAAGACATGCTATAAGACTGTTGGCAGCCCGTTCATCTCCTATTTTTCCCAGAGCTTCTGCCGCTATTGTTCTCACTGCCACATTCGGATCAGAAAGAAGAGAGGTAAGAGGCTCCAGTGCATCAACTACTTTTTCATTTCCAAGAGTTCTTGCTGCAGATAGTCTTACATATTCATCTTTACTGGATAAATCTCTTATGAGCTTATATGCTTCTAGCATGACTTTCTCTCCAAACGAATTTTTTGACATATTATAACATTTCTGTTAGTATAACCTGTAGCAATTTTTTTGCATTAATTCAGGTGGAAAAATTCGATTATTCCTTGCTTTACCACAGAATTTATTTAAATTTTCGTTATAATTTTCAAAAAATCCTTTAATTCTTCTTTTCTTAATTTATTTATTATTCTGCTTATTTCTATTATTTTATCTGTATTATCTATTTTGTCTTTTTTATTTTCTGTATTAAGAGATGTTTCTATTATTTGCTCTTCTTGTGTAATATCCTCTAATTTCGCTTTAAAAAGTTCTGGATTTATCCCGCATGTAATTACTTATTTTCGTTCCCGAGTGAAATCTGCCTCTATATTTATAGTTAGTTTCATAACAATTCATAATTAATGAGTGAATAGTGAGTAGTGAATAGTTAGTGACATTGCCATATTCTACTCACTACTCACCATTCACTATTCACTTAAATTCTAATAAGTTATGAAATACACTATAATGACATTTATTATGTAATTTTCATAAAATCTGACTGCTGATAGCTGAACGCTTACATATATTTTTCGGAAGAGCCCGGCAGTGGAAAGCTATAGGGCGACTTTTCGGATAGGCTCTTACTGAGGTGAGTATAAATAATGCATATTTTATTCTCGTAACGCGTGACGGGAGGATGCAATTTATTACATGCTCATGCTCAGGTCAGTAATATCATTGAATAATCCAACAACGACAGATATAGCAAATCATTTTCGATGCGTATATTTACAGCATTACAACTTTATTAAAACTATAAATATTACAAGGATTTTTCATAAAATTGTTGAACTTTAAGCCAAGGGAATCTGTATGCTTAAACCGGGCAGATGATGTATTATCGCTTGAATCTGTATAATTAGGGGTTGTCAAGAAATAACCTCATCATATTTACAGTCTATATCGTGACGCGTAACGCGTAACGCGTGACGCGAGGATGATAACCATTCTAATAATTTGCCAGGGTTATTTTCTTACAGTCTCTTATTATTTTCTTTGCAGGAATTTTTAGATACCACCTGATAGAGGAGTAGAGGTGAAAAACAATGGAGAAAACAAAAATTGACTGGGATTTAATGCAGCTTTACATGAGAGTCTTACAGCTTAAAGGTTCTTTTGAAAAAAGCAAAAGAGAATATGAAGAGTATATAATAAAATGTGAAAAATCTATAGAAGAATGTAATGAAATGCTTAAAGATCTTGAAGAATTTACTCCTGATTGAGCTGAATTTTCAAAAATTATTGTAAGCGTTCAGCATTTAGCTGTCAGCTAAAACGTAAAAAACCTGAATGTGTAAATTATTTAAATAAACTGCTTCTACATAATTTTCATCTAAAGCTTTATTTTACGACATTAAAAATGAAAATCCTTATACTCTTAATACCGCTCCAGATAAGTTATTACCCATATTAAAACCTGTCCCTGTCCGGACTCTTCCGGAAAAGATATGATCCTGTTGCGTGGCAAACTGATTTTGCAGACTGTTAATATTTTGCGTCTATATCATTTACACCTCTCTTTTACTGACCTGAGCATGAGCATGTAATAAATTGCATCCTCCCGTCACGCGTTACGCGTTACGCGTCACGAGAGCAGATATTTATTATTTATGCTCACCTCAATATATAGAAGTGTGCCAGAAAACTCCATCACCTTGCGGGCAATGTCATTGACTTAACTGGCCATAGAATAAACCATATTATCCTGTGGCATATATTTAATGAAATCAAAGCTCTTTTTGCACGGAAGTTTTTCATCGTTAAGCATGACAGGTTTCAGTATGTTCAGCCCATCAAAATCTACTTCACTGACAGCTGTACAGAAAATTATTTTTTCAGATCTTCTATTCTGCAGATCTGTAAGGCATTTTTCAAATATGCAATGTTGAGATAAAAAGTTTTCTACCGGATATACTATAGTTCCATGAAGTTTTTCAGGAGTTGCAAGTCTGGACCGAGGATTCGTCGTATCAATAAATATATTCATAGAAGCTATTGAAAAATTCCTTTTCCTGACAGATTCTTTTATACGTTTTCTGAATTTATTATCACCTGGATCTCCGTTCCAGAACCCTGATAGTGCTTTAGAAAGATATATCTCTATATCTTTCACACTGCTTGTACGAAAGAGTATATTTTTTTCCTGTCCGAAAAAACACACAAGTAAAGCTGCAAGTGCAATAGAATGGGCATGACCGTCTTCTTTGCCAATTAAAAGGGCAAACTTTTCCTTGCTCTGAATAAAATTGATTAAATTTTTAAAAACCTTATTTTTATGATCCATCTTCTATCACGTCCGCTTTTTTATTTTATCGTACCTCCCGTTTATAAAGATCCACCGGCTCATAAAACGTAAGGGGATTAGAATTATTTCTATATGTTGAATTCGATTTTTAATTTTTATGAAAACAAAAAAAGTCTCTATATTTACTATCGGAACTATTACAAAAAAATTAAGGGTATTTTTATATATTTTATAATTGTAAGTGTTCAGCTATCAGCAGAGATCAGTCAGCTTTTACAGGAATTACATAATAAATATCGTTAAATATTTTTTCAGACTGATTTACACTGTCAGGCTTTGTAAGTTTTAGCTGATAGCTAAATGCTGAACACTTACTTATAATTTATAAACTTTTTTGATTTTTTTAACAACAAAATGTACGACATAAATTCAGAGCTTTGCCAGGCAGGCAGGATTTTAAGATATTTCGTTGAAAAGTAAGCTGAAAAATAAAAGAAAGTGGTAATTTTTTAGTGAAAAATAATGAAAGATAAATGGACTTTTTTGACATCTCACGTTGCGTTTACCGACAGGATCCTGAAAATACGGCATGAAAGATATCTGTTTAAAGAAGAGAATACAGAAAAAGACTATACTGTAATTGATACTTATAACTGGGTAAACATATTGCCTGTAACTGAAGATGGCAGAGTTATACTCATAAAACAGTACAGACATGGAACAAAAGAAGATATAATAGAAATTCCCGGAGGTGTTGTAGAAACTGAGGATATATCTCCGGAAATGGCTGCCAGGAGAGAATTACTTGAAGAGACAGGTTACAGTTCGGAAGAATTTATTAATATCGGTACTGTAATACCAAACCCTGCCATTCAAAGTAATAAATGCTATATGTATCTTGCAAAAAATGCATTCAAAGCAGGCAGACAGTCTCTTGATCCTCATGAAGAGATAGAACTGTTCCCTGTACCCAGAAAAGAGATAGCCTCTATGATACGGAGTGGTGAAATCAAACATTCCCTTGTCATAGATGCTTTTTGTCTCTTAATGTTATATGAAGGAAAAGAAATATAATTTTTAGCAGTCAGCTATCGGCAGTCAGCTTTTGCTTGAAAAGGATTATTGTCTGTAGCTGAAATATTTTATTAAAGAGAGGAGAATCATCACAGGCTGGTTATTCAAAGAATCTGGCTGTAATATCTATGAAAGTAATCAAATTCGGAGGTTCAAGCTTAACTGACGCAGAAAGTTATCACAGGGTAAAAGAATTATTAATAAAGGAAAAAGAAGATAAAGTACTTGTTTTATCTGCCATGCAGGGCATTACAAAAGAACTGCAAAAGGCCATAAAAAAAGCTTTAAAAGAAGAAGATGAAGTAGAAAAGATTATAAAAGAAATATCAAAAAAACATCAGATAGTTGCAACTCAGGCTATAAGAAATTCAGAAATCCTTTCCGATATCCTTGAGAGAATTGAAAAAAAGATGAAACGCCTTGAAAGGCTCTTATACGGAATAAACTATACGGAAGAGGTAACGGCAAAATCCAGGGATATGATACTCAGTTTCGGCGAAAGACTCTCTGTTCATATAATGGAAGGTATATTCAGGTCAGAAGGCATAAAAAGTTGTGCCATGGAAGCAGACGAAATAGGCATAATCACAGACGGAGAATTCGGTAATTCCACTGCAGATTTGAAGAGTACAAGAAAAAATCTCAAAAAAAATATAGGCCATGTTCTGGATAAAGGAATCATTCCTGTAGTAACAGGTTTTTTCGGACAATCAAAAGATGGGTACACAACTCTTTTCGGATTCGGAGGAAGTGATTATACAGCAGGTATAATAGCCTGTTCACTGGACAGCAGTGTTGTTGAAGTATGGAAAGATGTGGACGGTTTTATGAGTGCAGATCCAAAACTTGTTCCGGGAGCTCATTTTATAGACAGACTATCCTATGCGGAAGCAGCAGAACTTGCCTATTTCGGAGCAAAAATACTCCACCCCAGAATCGTTCAGCCTATTGAACCCAGAGCCATACCTATAGTTATTAAAAATGCCTACAATCCGGACCTTACAGGAACTATAATAGAAAAAGAAGGATACCAGAAAGAAGATGTTATTAAAAGTGTGGCATGCAGTAAAGATATTGGTGTAATAAAAATTGAAGGAGTGGGTATAGGTTATAAGCCGGGAGTACTGTCCTCTATGGCATCGGCCATAAGCGACCATGGAATAAATATAAAATCTGTAATTACCGCCCAGACCAGCATAAATATTATACTGGATATGGAAGATCTTGAAGATTGCCATAAAATGCTGAAAAAACACCACAGCACAGCAGTGGAAGATGTGATAAAAATAGAAGATGAAGCCTTAATAGGGGTCGTAGGAGAAGGTATGGCCACGACAAAAGGCCTTGCTGCAAGGGTATTCAGAGCTATTGCAGAAGAGCATGTCAATGTTGATATGATATCTTACGGTGCATCACAGGTAGCATTTTATCTTATAGTAAAAGAAGAATATCTGGAAAGAGCTGTAAAAGCAGTACACAGAGAATTTTTTAAAGTTTAAAAATTAAGTGAAAAGTGAAAAGTGAGAGGTAAATGGGGAGCGTTCCACTACTCACCACTCACTACTCACCAATAAAGGATGTGATTATATGGCAAAAACTTTTTCCGAAATCAATAAAAAAATCAAAAAAGGTAAAGCTGTGGTTCTCACTGCGGAAGAAGTGATAAAAATGGCAGATGAAGAAGGTATAAGTAAAGTAGTGGAAAAAGTAGATGTAGTTACTACGGGAACTTTTGGCCCTATGTGTTCTTCAGGGGCTTTTCTTAATTTCGGCCACTCAGATCCTCCTGTAAAAATGAGTGAAGTCCT
The DNA here is from genome assembly GCA_964431735.1 of uncultured Synergistia bacterium. Lineage (GTDB taxonomy): Bacteria > Vulcanimicrobiota > SpSt-956 > SpSt-956 > JAKJGF01 > CALARM01. The sequence goes on from CAYSLJ010000038.1 coordinate 21,465, forward strand.
GTTAAATGACGTACCTGCCTATGGTTCTCTTGCTGCAGTAGATGCTTATATAGGTGCTCCTGCAATCTCCAGAACAAAAGGCATGGGGTATGGAGGAGCTCATGTAATAGAAGACCTTATAAGAGGAAAAGAAATAAAACTCGTTGCATGGTCAGATGGTACTGACTGTTATCCCGGAAAACATGTGGAAAGAAATCTCACACTGAATGATCTCAATCAGGCCTATTTATATAATCCGAGAAATGCCTATCAAAACTATGCCTGTGCAACAAATACGTCTCAGAAAACGATGTACACCTATATGGGAGTACTTACGCCAAACATGTCCAATGCAACATACTGCAGTGCAGGTCAGTTAAGCCCTCTCCTTAAAGATCCCTATTTAAGAACAATAGGTATAGGAACAAGGATATTTATAGGGGGAACTACAGGATATGTGGCATGGGAAGGAACTCAGTTCAATACGAAGAGAGAAAGAACCGATATTGGAGTGCCTAAAGGCGGTGCTGCCACTCTTGCACTGGTGGGAGACCTGAAAGGTATGAACCATAATTTTCTGAGAGCCTGTGTAATGCATAAATATGGTGTATCCATGTTTGTAGGCATAGGCATACCTATACCGGTGCTCGATGAAGAAATGGCCCGTTTTGTCTGTTTAAAAGACAGTGAAATATACACAAATATAATAGATTACAGTATAGAAACCCTTTCAAAACCGTCTCTCGGTCTGGTAAGCTATGAACAATTAAGAAGCGGAACTATTGATATACAGGGGAAAAAAGTTCCTACTGCTTCCATATCCAGTTATAAAAAAGCAAGAGAAATAGCGCAGACACTCAAAGAATGGATTATGGCAGGAACGTTTACTCTCACAAAACCTGTTGCTCCACTGCCGTCAGATCGTGAATGTAAACCTTTAAAGAAAAAAGAGGAAGGTGAAAATTAATGGCTAAAGGTCGTTTTGTTTTAAGCTTCCCTCCTACCCTGGTAGAAGAACCTCTTACCTATCATCTGGTAAAAGATTACAATATAATTACAAATATACTCAGAGCCAAAATCACGGCTAAAGAAGAAGGCAGACTGGTTGTAGAAATGATAGGAGACCTGGAACCTGCTATTAAATATCTGGAAGAAAAAGGTGTAAAGGTAGAACATATTGCTACAGAAATACTTATAGATGAAACTCTATGTGTTCATTGCGGTGCATGCGGGGCAGTATGTTTCCCGAAAGCTCTCAGGATTGACAGAGAAACATTTGAACTGAAATTTGACAGAGAAAAATGCACACTCTGTGAACTCTGCCTGAAGGCATGCCCTGTAAGAGCTATTTCGAGTAATTTTTGAACAGGTGACGCGTGACGCGTGACGCGTGACGCGTTACGTAATTAAATATGATTGACTATTCAACTGTACCGGCAGGTCCCGGCTGTTATATTTATAAAGACGAAAAAAACAATATAATCTATATAGGGAAAGCGAAAGACCTGAAAAAAAGGGTTTCAAGCTATTTTCAAAAAAGAGACCATGATAGAAAAACCCTGCACCTCATAAATCATATCCATTCTATTGATTATATTGTTACAGATAATGAGATAGAAGCTCTTATACTGGAAAATACACTCATAAAAAAACATAAGCCGAAATATAATATTGATCTGAAAGATTCAAGACGTTATGCCTCTATAGAAATAACAGGTGAAGATTTTCCGAGACTCCTTGTTGCCAGAACAAAACATGAAAAAGGCGAATATTACGGCCCCTTTGTTTCAGGACAGAAAAGAGATCACCTCATACAGCTGTTAAGAAAAATATTTAAACTCAGAACCTGTAAAAGACTCCCTAAAAAAGCGTGTCTAAGATACCATATAAAATTATGTGACGCTCCCTGTACAGGTAATATAAGCAGAGAAGATTACAGTGAAAAAATAAAAAATGTGCGATATGTCCTTAAAAACAATACAGATCTACTCATAGAAGATCTGAAGGAAAAAATGGATAATTCATCACAGGAACAGAAATTTGAAAAAGCTATAGAATATCGGGAACAGATCTATGCACTTCAATATATGTCACAGAAGCAGAAGATGGAAAGAAACAGGACATATAATGAAGATATAATAGATTATATTATCCATGAAGACGAAGTTTTTTTGCTCCTCTTTAACATAGATAAAGGTGCTTTACACAACAAATCTGATTTTATTTTTCCTTACAGCGAAGATTTTTTCGAAGAATTCCTTGTCCAGTATTATTCCGAACATGAAATACCTGAAATAATTATAGTCCCCTGTAACATAGAGAATTCCGTCAAAGATTTTCTTTCCTATAAAAAAGGGAAAAAAGTAACAGTAACTGTGCCGAAATCAGGAGAAAAAAAACATCTCCTTGACCTTGTAAAAAAGAACTGTGAAATTTCCTTTTTCGGTGATATGATAAAGGTTGAAGAGCTTAAGAAGAAATTGCACATGAATGATATGCCCTCTGTTATAGAATGTTTCGACATATCACACCTTTCGGGAACTTTCACCGTTGGCGCAATGGTACAGTTCAGAAACGGGAAACCGGATAAAAATAATTACAGAAGATTCAAAATAAAATCTCCTGAAGCCATACAGGATGATTTTTCTTCAATTGCCGAGGTGGTAAGAAGACGTTATACAAGACTCGGAGAAGAAGGTTCCCCTATGCCTGACCTTATAATAATCGACGGAGGCAAAGGCCAGTTATCTGCCGCCCTTGAGGAACTGAATAAACTATCCCTTAAAATACCTGTTATTTCCATAGCAAAAAAATTTGAAGAGATTTATTTCCCAGGCCTATCAAGACCACTCAGACTCGGGAAAACGGAAAAAGCCCTCCTTTTCATACAGGAAATAAGAGATGAAGCCCACAGATTTGCCATAACTTACAACAGAAAACTCAGAAGTATTCACTGATAAGGAACTGTCAGGAAATAACTAGATCATAGTTACAGTTTATATCGTGACGCGTCACGATATAAATTATAACTATAATGTAATTATTTTCAGACAGTTCCTAAGTTACGCATCACGTGCTGTGATTGGCAGAGTAAAATAAAACTTTGTTCCTTTACCTACATGGCTTTCCACACTTATTTTTCCACCATGACCTTCCACTATTTTTTTGGTAATTGCAAGGCCGAGTCCTGTGCTTCTTTCTCCGGCAGTCGCCTTTACACTTGTTTTTTGAAACGGTTTGAACATATTATTAATTTCATCGGAAGGAATACCCTGACCCTGATCGATTATACCGGTTATGATATAATCTTTTTCTTTCCTGACTTCAACAGATATTTCCGTATCAGGCCAGGAAAATTTTATAGCATTTGTAATTAAATTGTTCAGCACCTGAGTTATCTTATTTCTGTCAAAATTCATAGGAGGTATGGTATCATTAACATCCAGTTCCAGTGAAATTTCTTTTCTGTCAGCAAGAGGTTTGTTGAGTTTTATAATATGTTTTAAAAAATTTATATAGTCTTCTACTTTGATTTCCAGCTTGAGCTGGCCGGATTCTATAGCAGTAATATCGAGCAGTTCATTTAACATGTCACGCATATATTCACTTGAAGTATTAATTTCCCTTAACAGATCTACCTGTTCTTCCGACATATTATCATTTAAATCAGATATCAGTAAATATTCCGAAGTTACCTGAATAACTCCCAGCGGGTTTCTTAAATCATGGGCTGCCATGCCGAGAAATTCATTTTTTATTTTATTTAATTCTTCCAGTTTTTCATTTTTTTCTTTTATTTCATTGAGATTTTCTTCCAGTTTTATAAGTAATTCTTTCTGTGTATCTCTGGCAAATTTAAGGTCAAGATGGGTCTGAACTCTCGCCAACAGTTCCAGTCCGTTAAATGGCTTTGTCACATAATCTACGGCACCGATTTCAAAAGCCTGAACAAGATCTTCCGTTTCCTCCTTTGCCGTAAGAAAAATAATCGGTATCTCTTTTGTCCTGGAATTGTCTTTCAGTGTCCTGCAGACTTTAAAACCATCCAGGTCAGGCATCATAATATCCAGTAAAATAAGGTCGGGATGAATATCTTCAAGCATATTAAGTGCCTGGGAACCGTTTCTTGAGATTGCAAGGTCATACTCTTTTTTCTTCAGTACATGGACAAGCATCCTTATGCTTACAGAATTATCATCTACTATTAATATTAAAGGCTTTTTCTGTTTATATTCCATTTCTCAAACATACACCTTACTATATTTTGCACTTTTTCATAATTTCTTTGTTTTTACTGGCTTTATAGTTAAACAGTTCCGGGTTTCAGGTTTTAATCTTCCTGACCCAACACCTGACACCTGAAAATTGAATAGGTTATTTTTTTACAGTTTTTAAAATCTGCAAAAATATAGCTATTAATATATTAACATAATAGCATGTAAAATAAAAGAATATTTTAAATTTTTGTATTATTATCTATACTTTTGCACTTTTTCATAATTTCCTTGTATTTAGAGCCTATCCGAAAAGTCATCAAATACCTTCCGGTGTGTGAGGCTCTTCCGAAAAATCTATAATCCTCTTGCAAAAAAACTCTTATTACAGACTGCTACGATATTACATTTGTTTAATTTATAAATTACTGTTAATACGGTATATATTTTTCTCCAGAGCCTCACCCACCGGAAGGGTGTAAAATAAATATTACTTTTCGGATAGGTTCTTACTGGTTTTATAGTCAAACAGTTCCGGGTTTTAATCTTCCTGACCCGGTACTGGACACCTGAAAATTGAATAGATTATTTTTTTACAGTTTTTAAAATCTGCAAAAATATAGAAATAATATAAATTTACAATTTTTTTTTGTAAAATTTCTATATATAGAGGAATTTCACATTTAATTATAGAAAGTAAAAATAATTCAATCAGAGAAAGGAGTTTTTAAAATGGCATTTAATGATGAGATTAAAGTATTTGCAGAAAAAACACTGGCATTAAAGGAGCGATTGAAGACAGATGAATCTGTCAAATATTCGCTTGTAATGCCTTTTTTACAATCCCTCGGTTACAATGTATTTGACCCGGGCGAGCTTGTTCCTTCATACCCGATTCAGCTCGAACCGCCAAAAGACAAAAATGTAGATTACGCCATTCTTCGCAACGGCGAGCCGGAAATACTTCTGGAAGTCAAAGGTATCGGTAAAAAATTGGAAGATTACAGAGGCGACATGGCTGACTACTTCAACGGTTCCTCCAAAGCCAGACTGGCTATACTGACAGACGGTATCAGATATGAGGTTTTTTCCAATATTGAAGAGCCGGATAAAATGGATAAAAAACCATTTTTTATTATAGACCTGGCGAATTTGAATGATGAAATTCTTACTGAATTGAAGAAATTACATAAAGACGAATATAATATCGATATTATCCTGTTCCATCCGAAAAAATTAAAATATACCAGAAAAGCAAAAGAATATTTAGAAAAAATACTTAATGAACCGGACGAAGAATTTATTAATTTCCTGCTAAAGAATATTTATCAGGGTGTCTGGAGTTCAGATGTGTCAGAAAAATATGGCACAGTAATAAAAGAAGCCATGAAACTGTTCAATGAAGAGCTTAAAGCCTCAAAAACAGTAATTTCAGAACAGGAAAAAATCGAAGAGACTGAAACAATTGAAGAAGAAAAGAAAGAAGAAAAAAAGGAAGAAAAACAGGTTATAGAAATTAAGCAGGAGGAAAAGAAAGAGGAAGAAAAGAAAGAAGAAAAAAAGGAACAAGAGCTGACAGAAGAGAAAGAAGAAAAAAAAGAAGAAGGTGAAGAAAAAGGTACAGAAGAAGGTACAGAGGCAAAACAGAAAGATGAAGGTGACGATTCAAAATCTGAAAAGAAACCAAAGAAAAGAGGTTTATTTTCCATATTCAGCGGAGATAATGACTGAAAATGTCAACTGACCAGAGATAATCGTCAATATCGTACATCGTGAATTTTGCCGGTTAAAAAAAATTATAATAAAATGGATTATTTTTCATATTAAGACGCCTAATATGTTAGTGAAAAGTGAAGAGAGAGTGTCCGTAACTAAAAATATTAGGAGGTATTATTATGTTAAAAAAAATCTACAAAAAGGATTATATGTTTATATTAATCCTTTTTCTTTTCATTTCCTTTATGTCCATAGCCGATGAAGTTCCCCAGGTACCTGTTTTCTCTGTTCAGCAACCGATGGTATATCAAAATCTGGCAATATTTCCTCTGAAACTTCAGGAAGGTTCAAAAAAATTAAATCTTCTCACCCTTGATGAAGCCATGAAAAGAGAATATATTGTAATAAAAGAAGTGGCAGACGGTCAGGTAAATACAGTAGAATTGGAAAATATTTCTAATAGCTGGATATTTCTTCTTTCAGGAGAGATTATTGCAGGAGCAAAACAGAACAGAATGATCGGTAAAGATACCCTTATTCCGCCGAAAAGTAGAAAAATAAAAGAACAGGTTTTCTGTGTCGAACATGGCAGATGGGTTCATGAAAGTGAAAAATTCGGTTCCAATGAAGTTAACTGTAACATGGATGTGAGACAGGCAGCAAAACAAACTGGTGACCAGAGCACCGTATGGAATAAAGTATCTGAAAACACTAAAATTTCAAACAAAGAGAACCCTACAGGCAAATTCGATGTCATATATGAAGATAAAAACATACAGAAGAAAATAGATGAATATATGAAGACCTTCTCCAATCTTACAAAAGAAAATAAAGACATGACAGGTGTGGCTGTTGTTATAGGTTCCGAGATTAAAGGAGTAGATGTATTCGGAGACAGAGATTTATTTGAAAAATTATGGCCCAAATTATTGAAGTCTTATATAACAGATGCACTTACGAAAGAAAAGATTGAAAAACCTTCTATAAAACAAAAGAATATAGAAAGCTTTTTAAATAAAGTGAAAGAAGCAAAAATAGAGAAAGATTCCTCTGCTGTTGCCGGTACAAGGCTGGATTTTTCATCGAAAGAAATTGTAGGAGGATTTATACTGGATAAAAAAGGGAATATGATACATTATGTGCAGTTTCCCTACAGAGAAGAAATCAACCGGCAGCAGCAAAACAATCAGAATGAGATTAATGTTCAGCAGCAGATAAACGCGCCGAATAATAACATCAATGACAATCAAAGATAAGCACGGTTATCAATATAAGAATCGTGATGGCTGAAGCGTCACGATTCTTATATTATCCTGTCAATCCTTGAAATCCCGAAAATCCCGGTCTGCTTTTCTTAGTTTATCCAGGAAAGCCTCATCTACTTTATATCCCATAGCTTCTATTTTTTCCACATCTTCCCATGCCCTGTCATATTCTCCTATGGTAAAATAAACAAGACATCTGTTATAATAAACATCGGCCCTGGGATTGAGCTTAAGAGCCTCTGTAAAATCCTCTATGGCCTTATCAAATTGACCTGTTTCGGAATAAGCATTTCCCCTGTTATTACAGGCATCTCCGTAATAAGGATTTATCTTTATAGCATCCGTATAATCCTCAATAGCCCTGTCAAATTCCCCATGGTGTGCATAAATATTACCGCGACTGTTAAGGAATTTTTCGTCAAGGGGATTGATGTCTATAGCCCTGTTGAAAGACTGAAATGCTTTATCATATGCTCCGAGCTGTTTATAACAGATCCCAAGGTTATAGTGAATTCCCGGTTCATCAGATTTAATTCTAATGGCATGATTGAAATCCTCAATGGCTTTATCATATGCTCCGATTTTTTTATAAACAGCACCTCTGTTATTATAGGCATCGGCAGAATCGGGGCTCAGGGTTATGGCACAGGCAAAATCAGACATAGCACTGTTGTAATCACCGGCTTCACTGTATGCCATACCTCTGTTAAGATAAGCCTCCATGACAGAAGGATATTTAGTTATTACGTCTGACCATAGAGTTATACTGTCTTTCCATACTTTACACCTCTCATATGATGAAAAAGAGAGAATAATTATTATAATACCTGTAAGAACAGTGAGAGTAATTTTTTTAAAGATGGAATCTTTAAATCTATCCATATATATAAAATACAAAAAATCTGAAATCATATAAAAAAAGCCTGTCAGGGGAATATAGGTATAACGGTCGGCAACAATGCCGGGGGGCACAGGTATTAGCTGGCTCACAGGAAGGATGGTAATAAAGAAAAATAATATGGCAAAAAATATTTTTTTACATTTTCTCAGGCGAAAGGTATATATTCCTGCCGTTATTACAATAAAAGGAGCAATAATAAAAGGCAATGGCAGATAATTATCGGGCCTGTCAGGATAGGGATAGAGACATGAAAGACTGAGAGGAAAAAACATTTTTGTAATATAAAATAATAACCCGTAACTGGCTATACACATATTGTATAAAAGATTGGACGAAGTTTTTGTGCCTGTCATCTCTGTGGTAGTCATTATAGACACATATATGACAAAAAACAGACAAAAAAGCCCAAAAAAAGGGGTTTTTTCCAGGAATAACCGGTCATTAAATCTCCTCTTTTCCATATAATCAAACAGAAACAGGAGAAAAGGCATGGTAATGGCCATGGGTTTTGATAAAAGAGACAGAAAAAAAAACAGAAGAGAAAGATAGAAATGGTGTTTCCTGCCTCTTATATAATATAAATAACATATGATAGACATGAGATAAAACATACTGTACATCAAATCTTTTCTCTCTGAAATCCATGCCACGGATTCGACATGAAGCGGATGAATTGCAAATAATAAAGCCGTAAGAAAAGCAATCATATCTTTACCTGATATTAAATATATAAGCCAGAATACAAGGAGAGAATTAAGCAGATGAAATATGAGGTTTGTACCATGATAAGCGACAGGATTCAGATGAAAAAAGTAATATTCCAGTCCATAGGTCAGTAAAGGCAAAGGGACATAGAGGCTTTTTACCGTATAATTTTTATGTCTGGAAGCAGAAAAATTGAATATATCTTTTATATTATCGGAAGAAAGGTCTTTTGTGAGTAAATTATCTGTTACATATTCATTATCGTCCCAGTTGGTAAATCCGTTATAAAGAGACGGATAAAATGTAACAGTCGTTATAATTAACATAAAAAAAATCAATAAAGGTATTTTATAAATTTTCCCCTTATTTTGAGGATTTTTTTTCTTTTTCCCCATATTTCCTTACTTCTTCCCGCCTTTTCTTTAACTGTTCTTTTTTCTTTCCTTCCCATCCCCTCTCTGAAGGATTATAAAAAACTCTGCCTTTCAGAGCTTCAGGCATATAAACTTCCGGCACCCATCCTTCAGGACTATCATGAGGATAAATATATTCTTTTCCGTAACCGAGTTCCTTCATAAGTCCCGTAGGAGCATTTCTTATATGAAATGGCACAGGGTAAGTTGCCGTTTTCCTTGCAAGATCCTGTGCTTCTTTAAAAGCAGTATAAACACTGTTACTTTTCTGTGCAATGGCCAGATACACCACAAGCTGTGCAAGAGCCAGTTCCCCTTCAGGGCTTCCCAGGATGGTATAGGTCTGAAAAACACTTATTGCTTCCATAAGAGCAAAAGGATCGGCAAGACCTACATCTTCCGAGGCAACCCTTATGAGGCGCCTTGCTATATAAAGAGGGTCTTCCCCGCCTTCCAGCATACGGGAAAGCCAGTAAAGGGAAGCATCAGGATCACTTCCTCTTATACTTTTATGAAGGGCTGATATAAGGTTGTAATGTTCTTCTCCGGTTTTATCATAATGAACTGCTCTTCTCTGAAGTATATCTTCAATAATCCTTAAATCAATAATTCTGATAGTACCTTCGGAAGGCATGGTTGTCATAACGGCTATTTCAAGGACATTCAAAAGAGAGCGGCTGTCACCTCCGGTGGCATCTATAAGATAGTGTTCTCCTTCTTCTGTAAGACAGGCAGAAAAATCTCCGAGACCGGATTTTTTATCGCTCAATGCTCTCTGTATAATAATTTTTAATTCTTCATAATCCAGGGGTTTCAGTATCAGAACCTGTGTTCTGGAAAGAAGAGGGCGAATTATTTCAAAGGAAGGATTTTCCGTAGTGGCTCCCAGGAGGGAAATTGTTCCGTCTTCCACATATGGAAGAAGTCCGTCCTGCTGGGCTTTATTCAGTCTGTGTATTTCATCCATAAAAAGGCATGACCGTTTTTTTTCCTGAACCCATACTTTTTTTGCCATATCCACCGAGGCTCTTATTTCTTTAGTTCCTGCAGAAACAGCGGAAAGGGAAATTAAATGGCAGTCCATATGACCTGCAACAATCCTGGCAAGGGTTGTTTTACCGCACCCCGGAGGTCCCCAGAAAATAATGGATTCCATTTTTTTACTCTTCAGAAGTCTGTGAAGAATCTTTCCCTCTGAAAGTAAATGGCTCTGGCCGACAAATTCTTCCAGACATTCAGGCCTCATCCTGTCTGCCAGAGGAGCAGGCGCATTTTTATGGTTATCTTCGTTAAAAAAGTCTAATTGGTTCATGATTATAATCGTGACGGGTAACGCGTGACGGGTGATTCGTGATGCGTGATGCGTGATGCGTGATGCGCGTTTTCAACAGTACCGGGCGACCACAGAGGTCGCCCCTGCTTTTCACTTTTCACGACTCACCACTCACCACTCACCACTCACGACTCACTACTCACCACTACCAGTTCATATTCCTTTGAGCCGAGTCCTATTTTAACGCCATGTTCTATCTGTATCAAAGCATTTTGATTTCTGTAGGACATCTGAGCTATAGTATTTCTGTTATGTTTCAATGTAATATCCAGAGAGGCCATATCAATGGCTACCGGGTCATTTGATGCAATAATTCCTATATCCGGTATAAGTTTCTCCTGGGCAACGTCGAAGCAGTCGCAGTCTTTTGTCATATCAATGAGAAGATTGAAAAAGAAACACTTCTTTCCTTTTATAACTCCCAGAGCATGTTCTGCCATGCTCTTCTGCGTATAACCTGCCTCTGCGCCCCAGTCAAATTCTACTGCATCATAACGGCATACTGTAAGACATTCGCCGCATCCGATACATTTTTCCTGTATTATCCATGCTTTTTTATCTTTTTCTATAATGGCATATACAGGACACCACTCTATACATTTTTTGCATAGAACACAACTGTTTTTTATGGAAGGATACATGGAAGAATGCTGCTGTCTTTTACCTTTTTTGCTGGCAAGGCCCATGCCCAGATTTTTTATACATGCCCCAATACCTGTTACCATATGGCCTGTAACATGACTGACTGACAGAATAACATCTGTCCCGATAATTTCGCTGGCAATCTCTACCTTTTCATGTAACTCTCCGTTAATAGTAACCTTCCCTTCCGAATTACCCAGCAACCCGTCAGACATAATAAAGGGAATACCCGTTGTTTCTACTCCAAATCCCATTTTATGAGCATGTAAGAGATGTTTTACGGCATTTGACCGTTCACCTTTATAAAGGGTAGACGTTTCCGTCAAAAAAGCAAGTCCTCCTTTTGCTTTAACTTCATCTGCTATTACCCTGACCACTTCAGGTTTCATATGAGTGGTATTTCCTTCTTCTCCTACATGAACCTTGATGGCAACAAAATCATGTTCTGATATAATAGCGGAAACTCCGGCAAAATCATAGAGCTTTTTCATGGCCTCCGCCTGCTGTGCAGGTGTTGCACCGTCTTTTAATTCGATAAAATATACCTTCGGTTTCATATGTAATCACTCCTGTTGTAAGATCGTGACGCGTTACGCGAGGACCAGTATCCGGCATGAAGTATAAATTCGTTTTTATTTACATAATCCTGCATGGGGAAGGAAAATTTTCAATCTTAAGATTGTTATTAAATTAACTATATTCCACTATATTTTATGATATAATAAAAGGTAAAGCCAGGCACCACTCGATTTATAGTTAGTTTCATAACTATCCATAAATAACAGCCTCGTAATGAGTAAAGCATAATGCATGATGCCCGGGGATTAAACGCGTAACGCGTTACGCGTTACGCGTCACGAACACTTTGAGTCACGAGACAAAGTACCGGTGAGATAAACATGATCATGGTAACGGGGGTCAATCATAAGACCTGTCCTGTAGAAACAAGGGAAAAACTGAGTTTTTCTCATGAGAATATCAAAGAATTTCTGCTCTGTTTAAAAGAAGATACCATCTTAGAAGAAAATATCATTCTTTCAACCTGTAACAGAACGGAATTTTATTTCTTCTCAAAAGAAGAAGAGAAGGCAAAAGAAAGAATTCTTCATCATCTGGCAGCATATAAAAAAGTAAACATAGAAGAATTTAAAGAGCATCTTTATTTTATGAAAGACGAAGAGGCCATAGAACACCTTTTTTCCGTGGCATGCGGTATAGACTCTATGATAATAGGAGAAGGGCAGATACTGGGACAGATAAAAACAGCTTTCGACATATCCAGAGAGATCAGAAGTAACGGACCAAATCTCTGTCAGTTGTTCCGTTTTGCCATAACATGCGGGAAAAGAGCCAGAACAGAAACAAAAATAAGTACAGGCCCTTCTTCTATCAGTTATGTAGCAGTAGTTTTCGCAAAAATGCTCTTCGGAGAACTGGTAAATAAATCTGCCATCATAGTCGGAGCAGGTAAAATGGGACAGCTAACAGCAAAACAGCTGTCCCATCATGGACTCAGGCAGGTTATTATTGCAAACAGAAACTATGAAAAAGCACTGGAAATGGCGAAAAAAATAAACGGTGAAGCCGTAAATTTTGACAGACTGGAAGAATATCTCATAAAAGCCGATATAGTCATAAGTTCAACAGGAGCTCCCCATTATGTCATACATTATGATACAATCAGGAAAATCCTGAAAGCAAGAAAAGAAAAACCTCTCTTCCTTATTGATATTGCAGTGCCGAGAGACATAGAGCCTTCCGTAAATAAACTGCCCAATGTATTTCTCTATGATATAGATGATCTGCAGAAAGTGGTGGAAAACAATCTTGAAGGGAGAAAAGAAGAAACAGGGAAAGTAAAGAAAATAATAGAAGAAGAAAAGGGACATCTCCTGGCATGGTCAAATTCCAGACAGTCTACTCCTATTATAAAAGCCCTTAATAAAAAAGCAGAAGACATAAGAACAGAAGAACTGAACATTGCGCTCAGAAAACTTTCTCATCTGTCTGCCGAAGATATTCAAATAATAGATTATGCGACACAGAAAATAATAAATAAACTCCTTCATAATCCCATAATAAAATTAAAAGAAAACATGTCCAACGGAAAAATTTTTTTGCCTGTAGATGAATTAATAACAGAACTGTTCGATCTTAAACATAACGGAGAAAATTAATGGGCAGAATAGAATTTGTTCTTTTTGAAATCAGCCTGCTGCTATATCTGGCAGCTACAGTTCTTTATATAATAGATATATATTTCGGCATAAAAAACTTTGGAAAACTTCCTCTGTGGAAAATTTTCACAGGATTTTCCTGTCAGACAGTTTCTCTTATTATACGTTTTATAAGAGAAGGTCATCCACCGGTTGCCACATTATTTGAAACACTCTCACTGTTCAGCTGGATTACAGTGTTTATATATTTGATTATTATAAAGTTTAAACCAGGTCACAGAGCCATTGGTCTCTTTATTATGCCAGTGGCATGTATAATAAATGCCTGTGCAATAGGTGCAGATAATAATATAGTTCCTCTCATGCCTGCCCTTCAGAGTTTCTGGCTTTTTATACATGTACCTTTATGTCTTCTCGGTTACGGGTTCATTACCATTGCATTTTTCAGTGCCATTATATACTTTATCCAGGAAAAAAATCTTAAATATAAAAATATAAGAGGATTTAATCGTTATCCTTCCCTTATGGCAGCGGACGAATTATGTTACACCATGGTAACGGCAGGCTTTACCTGTCTTACAATGGGCATCATAAGTGGTTCCATATGGGCTCAAAACGCCTGGGGTTCATACTGGAGCTGGGATCCGAAAGAAACATGGTCACTTGTAACATGGCTGTTATTTGCAGTTTATCTCCATGCAAGATATATTGGAGGCTGGAGAGGGAGAAGAACAAATATTCTGATCATAATAGGGTTTATCTGTTTACTTATAACTTTCTTCGGTGTAAATTATTTTTTTGGCGGACTTCATACATATATATAATGTCGTGACGGGTGATGCGTAACGCGTGACGGGTGGTTCGTAATGCGTGATGCAAGGGTGACGGGTGATGAAAAAAAATAACCGCCAACTGGTCACCGGTCACTAATACCTCTGCTCACTTTTCACGACTCACTCTTCACGACTCACTTCGCATAACTGTGAAGGCCTGACAGCAAAAAATTAACTCCCAGATAGGTAAACATTACAACAACAAAACCGGCAATAGCAAGTATGGCAGTCACAGTACCTTTCCATTTATAATTATATCTGGCATGAAGGAATGCCGCATATACGAGCCATGTAATAAGAGACCATGTTTCCTTGGGGTCCCAGCTCCAGTAAGTTCCCCATGCATTATTTGCCCATATGGCACCAGTAATTATCCCCAGTGTCATCCAGGGGAAGGCAAAAGCTATTACCTTATATATGATTTCTTCAACTGTTATAAGAATCTTCTTTTTTTCTTCACTGTCTTTTTTTATGCGTTCCAGTAACAGATAATATATACCTCCGGCAAAGGAGATGGCAAAAGCACCGTAAGCAAATACAAAACATAAAACATGAAAAATCAGCCAGTGGCTCTTAAGAGCAGGTATAAGAGGTTCTATTTCTTTGGGTAATACAGATGCATAAAGTATTGCCACCATAGTTATACCTGATGCAAATACACCAAAAATATTCAATTTATATATTTTCTCTATTACCAGATATATAAGAACAAGTCCCCAGACAAATGCCAGGAGAGATTCATAAAGATTGGAAAAAGGAGCTCTCCCTGCTGCCACAGTTCTTACAGACAGGTTAAAAGTTAGACTCAGGAAGGCAAGAACGAAAAAACCTGTAGATATAAAAGAAATTATTTTATTTTTTCTGGAAACCATAGAAATAATATAAAAAAGAAAACTTAAAAAAAATATAATTCTTAATATTTCGAAAGACACTATTTCCAGATTATTTAATTGAGACATAATCAAAATTTCTCCTGTGTAGAATTTTCCCTTTTGAAATACTAAATTCTCTTTTTTTCATATCAATCCTTCTGAGAAATGTCTGTTATTTACAGAACTTATACATATTTTTGAGGTTAAGGGTGCCGGGTATCGGGTTAAGTTGTAAATTACTGGGATGAGCATAAATAATAAATATATGCTCTCGTGACGCGTAACGCGTAACGCGTGACGGGGAGGAAGACCTTTCTTAAATGCTTATGCTCAGGTCAGTAAATAGACGCAAAATAGTAGATGTCTGTAAAAACAGGTTTTCTTTCAGGAGGATTATATATTTTTCGGAAGAGCCTGGCAGTGGAAAGCTACGGTGCGACTTTTCGGATAGGCTATTAATAAAATGACTTTTAATAAGGCTTTGATTTAAATCCTAAATAAAATGGACAAAGTCGAGTATAAAATAAAAGGATTTTTTCTCCTACCCATTGAATAAATCCTGAGTGATTTGTTATTATTAGTAAATAATAAAGAAGGAGTTTAATCTATGGCAATAACATGTCATAACTGTGCAAAAGGAAACAGGGATACTTCAAAATTCTGCAGCGGATGCGGAACAAAACTGTCCGGTTCTTCGTCAGGTAATTTAATTTTACCTGCAGGAACAGTTCTTGAAAATCGTTATGTTATTACCGGTATTATCAAATCAGGTCTGAGAGGTGGAGTCTATAAATGTGTGGATAACAAACTTGACGCTCTCTGTGCTGTAAAAGAACTCCTTCCACCGTACGGAACAGCAAATACACAGGCAAAAGCAGCGGAAATGTTCAATAAAAATGTCAAAAATCTTGCCAGACTTGTTCATCCGGGATTGCCTAAAATTACTGATTACTTCATAAGTAAAGGCAGATATTATATTATAATGGATTTTATAGAAGGGGAAATATTAAAAAAAAGGCTTGAAACAGAGGGGAAACCAGGACTTCCTGAAGAGAAAATCATTGTATGGTCAGGACAGATACTCGAGGTTCTGAATTATCTCCACAACCAGAAACCTCCTTTAATTTACTGTGATCTGAAACCGGGTAAAATTATAATAAATAAATATGAAAATGCTATTTTAATGCATATGGGACTGGAAAAAATAATCTATCAGGGTAGCAGAGAAACACAGAGAATAAGCGGTTATATACCGGAAGAACAGATGAGAAACATGGCAGAACCATCATCTGACATATATGCTCTGGGGGCAACAATGCACCATCTACTTACAGGAGTGGAACCGGTACCTTTCAGATTTGAACCACCGAGAAAAATTATATCTAAAATATCTATTTCTATGGAACGTATTGTTATGAAAGCTCTTAAAGATGACCCTTCTGAGAGATTTTCCTGTGCCAGAGAAATGCTTGAAACTTTACCTTTCAAACCGGAATTTTCCCTTCTGAAAATAACTGAAAAGAAACCTTCTCACGAAAAACAGTCAACAAGAATAATGTGGGAATTTCAGACAGACGGAACAGTAAGATCGAGTCCCTGTGTATCAGATGATCTGGTTTATTTCGGCAGCTGGGATAATAAACTATACTGTTTAAATGGAAGAGACGGAGAGAAACAGTGGGATTTTAAAACAGGATGGCATATATACTCCAGTCCGGTTATATGGGATGGTTCTGTTTATTTCGGAAGCTGTGATAAAAAATTTTACTGTGTAAATGGGAAAGACGGGAAAAAAGTATGGGATTTTGAAACAGGAGGTTACATTTATTCAAGTCCATCTGTGAGAGGCAGTTATGTATATTTCGGCAGCAGTGATAGAAAGCTTTACTGCGTAAGCGCAAAAAACGGTCAAAAAATATGGGATTTCGATACGGAAGGCATAGTATATTCCAATCCTCTTGTAGTAAAAGACAGGGTTTATTTCGGAAGCGGAGATCGGAACATTTACTGTCTGGATATAAAAGAAGGCAGAAAGATCTGGACATTTAAAACATTTAATGAAATAGGTTCAAGTCCGTGTGTATCAGATAATTTTATTTATTTCGGAGGTCTTGATAAAAGATTTTACTGCCTGGACCTTGATACGGGGAAACCTGTATGGGAATTTAAAACAGGTCTTGGCATTTATTCAAGTCCTGTTATTTCAGACGATCTTATTTATTTCGGCGGACTGGATAAAAAATTTTACTGCCTCAATATAAAAGACGGGAAAAAAGTATGGGATTTCCATGCAGAAAGTATGATTTATTCCACTCCTTCCATTGCAGAAGGGCTTATTTATTTTGGCACATGGGATAAAAATCTGTTCTGTCTGGAATTAAAAAAAGGTAAGAAAGTATGGGATACCAGCATAGGACTCGGTATATATTCAAGCCCCTGTTATTACAAAGGACTTATCTACTTTGGCAATGAAGACCATAAACTCTACTGTGTGAGTACTGCAAAAGAACTTGAATGAAACAATGTTCTCTCACCAATGTAATAAGCAGGTGATCACAATGAAGTATGAGAATTTATTTCTCCTGTTAAGCGTTACGCTTACCCGTTACGGTTCTCATATAAAACGTTTATAAAAATGGCGGTACTTTATGGCAAAATTCTGTGATAACTGTGGAAAAGAAAATAGAGATGTAGCAAAATTTTGTCCTGTATGTGGAAATCATTTACAGGAAGGTACTATACCCTCCACAGGCCCTTTACCTCCGGGAACAATACTGGATAAGCGTTATACTATTTTGAAGCTTATAAAGGCAGGAGGTATGGGGGCAGTTTATAAAGCTTCCTATGATAATCTGAATAAAATATGTGCTATAAAAGAACTCCTTCCTCCTTATGGTGACGTAGAAGAACATGATAAGGCTACAGAGTGGTTCAAGAGAGAAACAAAACTTCTTGCAAAACTTGATCACCCCCATTTACCGGGATATGTTGACTGTTTTATCTGTTACGGAAGATATTATCTGGTTATGAATTTTATAGAAGGAGAAGATCTGGAAAGAAAACTGGAAAGAGAAGGGAAACCGGGATTACAGGAAAGAAAAGTGGTGGAATGGACAAGGCAAATTCTGGATGTCCTTGATTATCTTCATACCAGGAAACCGCCTGTCATTTATAGAGATATAAAACCGGGTAATATTATGATAAACAAATATGAGAAGGCTACATTAATAGATTTCGGTATAGCCCGGGTAGCAAGCAAATACAGTCAGACACAGAAAACTGCTATAGGAACAAACGGCTATGCTCCCATAGAACAGTGCAAAGGCGATGCAGAACCGAGATCCGATCTTTATGCACTGGGAGCCACAATGCACCATCTCCTGACAGGTATAGCTCCTCTTCCATTCAGATTTGAACCGGTCAGAAAAATTAACTCTTCCATATCGGTTGAAGTGGAAAGAGTTGTAATGAAAGCATTAAAAGATTTACCTGACCAGAGATATGCATCTGCAAAAGCTATGTCTGATGCTCTTCCTTACGGAAGACCGAAGAAGGGAGTAACAGTTAATGTGATAAAACCTGTTACTGTAGAATTGAGAAAACCGGGAAGGAAAGTATGGGAATTTAAAACGGAAGGCTCTATAACGTCAAGCCCATGTATATCAGACGGATGTGTTTATTTTGGAAGCAGTGATAAAAAACTTTACTGTGTTGATGCAAAATATGGCCGAAAAAACTGGGAATTTACTACAGGTTCTTATACCTTTTCATCAAGTCCATGTGTATCAAATGGTTTTGTTTATTTCGGCAGCGGTAAAAACCTTTACTGTATAGAAGGTAAAACAGGGAAAAAACTATGGGTTTTTGAAACAAATCTGGGATTTCAATCCAATCCATGCGTTATACATGATTCTGTTTATTTCGGAAGCAATGATAAAAAGCTCTACTGTATTTCTGCACAGACAGGAAAGAAAATATGGGAATTTGAAACAGGTAACATCATTGTTTCCAGTCCATGTGTTTCAAAAAATTTTATTTATTTCGGCAGTGATGATTACAACCTTTACTGTCTGGAAGCAAAAGACGGAAGAAAATTCTGGGAATTTAAGACGGCTGGCATGGTAAAATCCAGTCCATGTGTCTGTCTGAGTCTTGTTTATTTCGGAAGTAATGATAAAAATCTTTACTGTCTTGACGTAAAAAGAGGGAAAAAATTCTGGGAATACAAAACAGGATTCTGGGTATGGTCCAGCCCATGTGTTACAGAAGATTATGTTTATTTCGGAAGTGATGATAAAAAATTTTATTGTATTGATACAAGATATGGCAAAAAAATCTGGGATTTTCAGACAGGAAGCAGAGTCGGTTCCAGTCCATGCGCAACAAATGGCTCTGTTTATTTCGGCAGCAGCGATAAAAAATTCTACTGCATTAATAACAGAACCGGTATAAAAGCCTGGGAATTCGAGACAGGAGGAGAAATATGGTCAAGCCCATGTATTGTAAATGGATTCATATATTTCGGAAGTAATGATAAAAAATTATACTGTCTTGATACAGGGAAATCCGGTCTTACAGCAGGAAATTCTCTCACCGGGCAGGAATATAATCTTTATACTTAGTACCGTAACAGGTAAAAGGGTACCCATAAAAAGCTTCTGCCTGGCAGGCTCTGGAGAAGAAAAATTCGTTTTTTCCATAGTATTAAAAATTAAATAAGGGTTAATTTATTGTCTGTAAAACAAATGATATAAGGCAAATTATTTTTCTTTGTAAGAGCCTGTCAGGCAGAAGCTGATAAAATGGTTACGAACTTATTTGGAGCGGTACTTAGGAGTTGTAAAAAAATAACCTTATCATATTTAAAATCGTGACGCGTAACGCGTAACGCGTGACGCGAGGACAAAAACCATAATTTTCCAGAGTTATTTTCTTACAGTGCCTTAAAGTGACAATAATCCAATAAAGTCTTTTATATGTATGTAAAATTACAATAATTGAATAAATATTATGGTACTATTATGAAGAGATAAAATTTGCAATTTTTTATAATAATTAATGAGTGAATAGTGAGCAGGGGAATATGTTTTTGCTCACTACTCACCATTCACTACTCACTAAATTCCAATAAGTTATGAAATATACTATAAAGAAAAAACAGCAAATGACCGATAATAATTATACGTCATGTATTGCGCTCTTCAAGGTGGTAAATAATGTCTGTATTTTGTGATAATTGCGGAAAAGAAAATAGAGATGTAGCAAAATTCTGTACAATATGCGGGAACAGGCTATCACAGCCTGTTGTTTCCTTCAATGGCCCCTTACCTGCAGGGACAAAACTGGATAATCGTTATACTATTATAGATCTCATAAAATCCGGCGGTATGGGTGCAGTCTATAAAGCTTCATATGATAGTCTTCATAAAATATGTGCAGTAAAAGAACTTCTTCCTCCTTATGGTAAAAAAGAAGAACATGAAAAGGCTACAGAATGGTTTAAAAGAGAGACCCAGTTACTTGCGAAACTGGATCATCCCAGTTTACCGGAATATGTTGATAGTTTTATCTGTTATGGCAGGTATTATCTTGTTATGAATTTTATCGAAGGAGAAGATCTAGAAAGAAAATTGAAAAAGGAAGGGACTCCCGGATTACCAGAGAAAAAAATAGTCGAATGGGCAAAACAGGTTCTGGATGTTCTGGATTATCTCCATACCCAGTCGCCTCCTATCATTTACAGAGATATAAAACCCGGTAATATTATGATAAATAATACAGGTAAAGCTGTCTTAATAGATTTCGGCATAGCAAGGGTTTCCAGTAAATACAGCGGGAGCCAGAAAACCGCCATAGGAACGGCAGGTTATGCTCCTGCAGAACAGTGCAGAGGTGACGCGGAACCACGTTCGGATATCTATGCCCTTGGTGCTACAATGCATCATCTACTTACAGGAGTAGAACCGATACCTTTTAAATTTGCTCCGCCGCGAAAAATAATGCCTACCATATCTGTTGAAGTAGAAAGAGTTATTATGAAAGCCTTAAGAGAAGACCCGCGGGAAAGATATATGAGCGCAAAAGAAATGTACCGTGTATTATCGACATCACAACCGGTAAGAATAACATCAAAGCTTACAAGACCTGTTACGACAGAACTCAGAAAACAGGCAAAAAAGATATGGGAATTTACAGTTGACGGCCCTGTTACATCAAGTCCATGTGTATGGGAAAACTGTGTTTACTTCGGCAGTTATGATAAAAAACTCTACTGTCTTGATGCAAGAAACGGAAGCAAGATATGGGATTTTGATACAGGTGCCTATACATTCTCTTCCAGTCCATGTATTGCCCAGGGTCTTGTCTATTATGGCAGCGGTAAAACCATCTACTGTATAGAAGCAAGAACAGGAGAAAAGATATGGAGCTTTGACACAAATCTCGGTTTCCAATCAAATCCCTGTATCAGTCACGGTTATGTTTATTTCGGGAGTAATGATAAAAAACTCTATTGTCTCAGAGCAAGAGACGGAACTAAATTATGGGAATTTATAACAGATAATTTTGTTGATTCCAGTCCCTGTGTCTATAAAGGCTCTGTCTACTTCGGCAGTGATGATTATAATTTCTACTGTGTTGATACAAAAGAAGGTAAAAAAAATTGGGATTTTAAAACAGGAGGCATGATAAAATCCAGTCCCTGTATTTCTGGAGGAAATGCTTATTTCGGGAGTAATGATAAAAATCTTTACTGTCTGGATATAAAATCAGGAGAAAAAATATGGGATTTCCAGACAGGTTCATGGATTTTATCCAGTCCTTCTGCCGGAGATGAGTATATTTATTTCGGAAGTGATGATAAGAAATTTTATTGCCTTGAAGCAAAAACCGGAAATAAAATATGGGATTTCTATGCAGGTGATAAAATCAGTTCAAGTCCATGTATAGCAGAAGGTTTTATTTATTTCGGAAGCAGTGACAGGAAACTTTACTGCCTTAATGCCAGAACAGGGGTAAAATCCTGGGAATTCGAGACAGGGGGAGACATATGGTCAAGTCCATGTATTGTAAATGGCCTTATATATTTCGGAAGTAATGACAGAAAATTTTACTGTCTCGATACAGGACGTGCCGGTATCAGCGGCGGGAATTCACTCAATATAAAGCAATTCCAACCCACATTTGCGCCACGATAACATTGTGACGCGTAACGCGTGACGGGAAACCTGCTTTACCCCGTCTCAAAGATAAGGAGAACTTATATGTTTGACAGCGTGATTACAAAAATAACCGTAAAAACAGATAAAAAGCTTATATCTTCAATTGTAGCTTTTGTCCGGGATGTGGCAATCAATGAAGGATTAAACATAGAAGATGCCAGAAAACTTGAACTCGTTGCAGATGAGGCCTGTCTTAACGTGATAGATCATGCCTTCGATGGGCAGGACGGAGCATATTTTGATATTACTCTGGAAAGAAGGCCGGCACAGTTTGTAATAGCAATTGAAGACAAAGGACTGCCATTTGACTGGAAAACAGTAGACAGCGGCAAAGGTCAAGGTATAGGTCTCATGCTTATGAAAGCCTTCAGCGATGAAATAAAGTTTGTAAATTTAGGTAAAGACGGGAAACGTCTGGAATTAATAAAAAATTTCTCCTATGAAGAACATCCCTCAATTAAAGAAGAATGCGAAACTTCTCAGACCGGAGAAATTACCACAAAACCTGTTACCGTAAGATTCATGGAAGGAGAAGAAGGGGTAGCACTTGCAAAGTGCTTTTATCATACATACGGTTATACTTACAGAGATTATATATATTATCCGGAAAAAATGAAAGAATTTCTGGAAAAAGGCCTCCAGAAATCAATAGTATCGATAACAGAAGATGGAGAAATCGCAGGACATATAGGAATAGCAAGGCAGAAGTCTGATGCAACTGTAGCAGAACTTATACAGTGTGTGGTACACCCTTCTTACAGAAAAAAAGGCCTCTTCAGCCGGATGATGGAAAAATCCCTGGACTGTGCAAAAGAGGATAATTTATACGGACTCTACAGTGAAGCAGTAACAGTACATCCTTTTGCTCAAAAAGTAAATCTTACCTACGGAGGACATGAAACAGGTTTCCTTTTTGCCAGCATTTCAGAAAGAAATATGGAAGAAGACCCTTACCGTCAGTCTTCTATCATATATTATTTTAAAATCAATGAAGAGCCGGAACGTACTGTCTACATACCTCTTCAGCATACTACAATAATAAAGAACATATATGAACATATAAAATTGCGCAGAAAATTTGAAAAACCTACAAGGAAAGCCACCTTCGATCTGCCTGACCATGCCATGGTAGATATAAAAGTAATACCGGACAGAAAGATTGCTTTTATGAATATTTCCCGATACGGCCCTGACCTTAAGGATCTTGTCAGGGTACACCTTAAAGAACTATGTCTGAATAAAATCGAATGTATCTATATAGATCTTCCCCTGACTCACCCTCTTACATGCACTTTCTGCACCACCCTGGAATATTTAGGTTTCTTCTTTGCCGGTTTAATTCCGGAACTTCACGACGGTGATATACTCAGACTCCAGTATCTCAACAATGTAACAGTTGATCCCGAACAGACCATAATCATTTCTCCTTTTGGAAGGGATTTATTTAAATATATACAGAAATGCCAGGGTGAAGGAGGTCTCGTTAATTTGTTAAAGGGTGCTATTTGATGTATGATGCGTGATTTACGTAACCCGTGATTTACACCATTTAAAATGAAAATTCCTATACCTTTAAATTATTTAGATTAAATCTCTTTAAATAAATTAATCCTAAAAAATTGATTTTATGCCATTAAAAATGAAAATTCCTACACTCTTAAATTAATTAACATTTTGTTAACATTAATATATTGCTCTTAATCTAAATATACTTTATAATACTATTTATGATTATAAATAATAGTACAATCAAAAATAATTTTTCTTTTAAGCCTGCGGGAACAAAACTTATAGAAAAAAAGAATAATATTCCGGAGGATACAGTCAATATTTCCAGTACGTATAATAACAGCAATGATTTTTACGCAATCGGCTCTACAAATAGCGGATATAATGCTTCTGCCATACCTTATTCCTCTGAACGTAAAAGCACATTGCCATCTGCAATTCTTCCTGAACCATGTAATACGTCAGGAACGTTCCAGAGCGGAGATTTTATAAAACCTGAAGCTGAATATACGTTTCAACTTTATTCTCCTGATAGTAAAAACTCATGCCAGCCTTCATCCACAACCATAGGAATAGTTCATACAAATGATGAGCATGATAATACCTTTAAAAAATTCGGAAGGGAAGCTACCATTGTAAAACAGAGGGAAACAATTTACGGAGATGAAAATTCATATATAATAAATCTGGGTGATATTACTTATAATGGTAACAGTAAAGAAAAAAATTCAAAATTTTTCGGCCCTGTAACATCTATTCTTAACTCTATGGGTGTTGAACTTTTTGTGCCTGGCAATCATGATCTGGAACATGGAAGTGATTTTCTCAAAGAAAATGTTTTATCCGGACTTGAAGCTACCAGTCTCCTTGGTAATGTAGCTCATAAATCAGGAGGAACACTGGAACATATAAAAGCTTACAAAATAGAAGAAATAAATGGAGTGAAGGTAGGTTTTATCGGTGTTACCACCCCGAAAAGTCATGGAGAAGATAACAAAGAAGAAGATTTTACAGTCACTCCGATAGAGGAATCTCTACGGAAACTTATTCCTCAGGT
The DNA here is from genome assembly GCA_964431735.1 of uncultured Synergistia bacterium. Taxonomy (GTDB): domain Bacteria; phylum Vulcanimicrobiota; class SpSt-956; order SpSt-956; family JAKJGF01; genus CALARM01. The sequence goes on from CAYSLJ010000038.1 coordinate 46,301, forward strand.
AAAAAATGAAGGTGCTGAAATAACAGTAATACTCATGCATGAAGGTATAAATACGGCCAGATGTGTGGCTCAGTCTATTCCGGGTATAGACGTCATTATAGCCGGCCATGATCATAAGAAAACAGCAGAAGAAGTTAAAAATCCAGAGGGGAAAAATACTGTTATTGTTGAAGCAGGCGGCAATACCAATTATGTTGGAGACATGGCTATTAAAATTGACCGGTCTTCAAAGAAAATATTGAGTATTAACTATAAACTCTTCAGCACCAGAGGTGTAAATTCAGATCCCGAAGTAAGTGAGATAGTACGTAAATATAAAAGCACTGTCACTTAGGAGTTGTCAGGAAATAACTACATCTTAATTACGATTTGTATCGTGACGC
>CAYSLJ010000039.1:0-11297 GCA_964431735.1 uncultured Synergistia bacterium
GCCTCACCCACCGGAAGGGTGTAGAATAAATATTACTTTTCGGATAGGTTCTAAGAACCACTCCAGATAAGTTAGTAACTCTTCATAATTACTTCTGTACTTTTTTATTTTTTTATTATTTACAAAGAATCCTTTTTCATATTTTTATATCTAAACATATAAAAGAGATTAAAAAGAAAAAGGAGTTGTTTTTATGGAAAATATACATTTAAATGAAAGTGATTTTAATAAAGAGGTTCTGGAATCTTCCTTACCTGTTCTGGTAGATTTCTGGGCTCCCTGGTGCGGCCCATGTAGTATAATCGGTCCTGTAATTGAAGAATTGGCAACAGATTTCAGTGGAAAATTAAAGGTTTTCAAGGTAAATGTAGATGAAAATCCTTCTATTGCCAGAAAATATGCTATTCGCAGTATTCCCTTGGTAAAAATATTCAAAAATGGAAATGCTGTTGATAGTATTTTAGGAGCAGTTCCTAAAGAAGAAATAGTAGAAAAAATTAATAAATTTATATAAAAATCTTTATTGTAGCTATATATTTATACTTTATATGAACATGATAAAGTCTTATATTTAACTGTCTTTTACTGTGGTAAACATAAATGACACATATATACTCTCGTGACACATAAAGCGTAACGGGAGGAACACGTTCAAAACGTTTATTAAATGCTTATGCTCAGGTCAATAATTTTCATATCTGGTTGTGACCGTTCCGGTCATGCCTGTCAGGATCTGCCACGTAATAAATGTCACACACCTTCTATCCCCGACCGGGCTCTGAAGGGAAAAAAGAGAAAAAAGCAATCCCGTAAGTATATATCCGGTGGTTGCTTTTTTTACAATTTACAGCATAAAAATTGATTTATAACTATGGCATTAAACTTGCAGGAAATTTATGTATTAGGGGAGAATATTATTAGGGGAGAATATATCGTCTTTATATTATATAAAGATTATAGACAATTTCAGAACAACAAACATGACAGTTTTGATCACAGAAAATATGAAAATTTATTCCTCCTGTAAAGCATTACGCATTACCATTTTCCCATAAATTAAATTCTGACAAATTAAGAAATACAGCATAATATGAGCACAGGAACATATGAAATCAATTTATGAACAATAATATAACAATAGAAAACAGAGAAAATCCTGAAATTTTCCAGAGATTACACCTCCATTTTAATAAGAACGGAGAGACTCAAAGAGTGGCATTTCAGGGAATAAACAACCCTGTTTTCTGTAAAAACCATGCAGGGGAAACCCTCGTCTTTAAACCGTTAAATCAGGAAAAGGGGAAAAGAGAAGATATTATCTATGAAATATGCGCTTCTCATATTATGAAATATTTCAATATTCCAACCATTACCTACAGAGAAGTGGATATAGATGATTCCGGCCATAAACGGAGAGGAGTCATATGTGATTTTATTCAGGCTAAAAATCTGGAAGAAGATCCTTCATTAATATATGGAATTAAAAATGTCAATGAAGCAGTAAGAGGTATGATATTTGACGGCTGGCTCGGTAATTTTGACAGAATCCTGACAAACAGCAATATATGGGTAAACAATGAAGGGAAGGTTATTTTCGGAGATTACGGATGTTCTTTTCGTAAAGGCCTTAAAGCCTTTGGTTTACCTAAAGCAAATATTCTTTTCATGTATCTCTATGGTAAAAAAGAAATTATTGAAGACACTATTAATAAAATTACTTCTTTATCAGATGAAGATATAATTAGTATTATAGATGAAGGTCTAAAATTTACTCCCTTTGAGCCGGAGATAAGAGAACATATGATAGATGTCCTGAAATATAACAGAGATGAATTGAAAACGGAAAATCCTTTCTCAAATTTTTATAAAAAAAAAGATTTAATCATAGAATTAACTGAAAAAGATACAGAAAATATAGCCAGAGCTTTGCTCGACAGATATGGCTATAAAAAAGAAAAAAATCCTGCCAGTATGGCTTTAAGTAAATTATGGTTTTACAAAGACATCAGTTTAAAACCTGTGATACATATTCTGTCACAAAATCTGAATAATATAGTAAATAATTATATTAACGGTGAAAATAAAAAGATTGAAATAACCATTAAAAAAGCCCATATACTTTATATATTGAGGAATACGTCTGTCATGATAGCATTGAAAGAATGGCTGAGGAAAGATATTACCGATGTAACAGCAAGATTGTTTTCATCACTGTTACTGTGCAGTTTCTCACATACTCTCATGGACAGGGCTATATGTTTGTTGTAAAAATATTCAATTTTCAGGTGTCAGGTGCTGTGTCAGGAAGATTAAAACCTGGAACACCAAAACCTGTTTAACTATAAAGCCGGTAAAAACAAGGAAATTATGAAAAAGTGCAAAAGTATAACATCTGATTATATATTAATTTTAATCTTAATTCTCATTTCTTTCCCTGCCTCTGCCGGTCCTCTGGAAGAAATAGAGAAAGACAACGAGGTATATGATGCCCTTCGCCTGCTGGAAGAAGGAAATTTCATAGAAGGCTACCCTGATGGCTTTTTTAAAGGAGACAGGCCCCTTACAAGATATGAAGCAGCCATGGCAGTAGCAAGAATAGTGGCGAAATTGCAGTTAATGGAAGCTTCCACTCCGCAAAAGCCTGATATGTCTCTGTATATGACAGAAGATGACAGGAAACTTCTGAATAACTTAATAAAAGAATTCAGAAGTGAATTAACATCTCTTGGAATAAGCATAATAAATATAGAAAATACCCTGGAACATTTAAACGGAAGGATAGAAAAGCTGGAAAAAATAAAAGTAAAGGGAGCTTTGAATGTTACTGCAGTTTCTATCGGATATGCTCCCGATGAAATGAATACAAAGAGTTTCGGAAATCCCAATCCTGTATCTCCCACACCCGGGCCTGTTATTATGCAGGACAGGGATCGTTATAATGGAGCTAACGGAGGGAGTCTCCTCTTTTCAGGTTCTGCCATCATGTCCAGGCTGGATCTTAATATAAGCAGCAATATTACAGAACATATAAAAGCAGGAATTGATCTTATCTCTTACAGTTCCTTCGGAGAAAAAGGTATTATTGATGAATGTGGTATTATGCCTCCCTATAATACTATGGGGCAGATTTCAACGGCGTTACATTTTGACACTCAGGCAGGTACATTCTGGTTTGACAGTGACGGAGATGTTGATTTAACAGGACAGATAGGTGAATTCAATGTGAAGAATATATCCAGAAATCTCTTCTTTGGCATAAGAAACAGTTTTTCTTACGGAGGCAGAGATGTTTTACCTATGAACGGTATAGATATTTCCGGCACTTTATATAAAACACTGAATATGGAAATTTTTATGGCCCGTAATCTCAACACATTCAAACCGGGGGATACGACAGGCATACCATCCCAGTTCAGATATATCATGGCAACACCATATAATGACGGTGCCGGTTGTTACAGAGTTAATAAATATGGCATAATAGATCCAGGCCAATATGATAATTCCGCTTACGGTTTATGGCTTGGCAATGATTTCAATAAAGGCAGAGCTCATATAGAAGGAGCAATAATAAGATTATATGAAGATTATGCTTCAAACCCTTCTCTCGGAACAGATAAAAATCTCACATCTCCGCCGAAAGACAGTATTTATTACGGCATAAAAGCCTCTTATACCTGGGCAGGGGAAAAGATCAGGCTTTACGGGGAATTTAACAGAACAATTTTTGATTATAACCTTCTTGATAACCATAACGGCTATGGAGGAAATTTCTTAAATACAGGTGTAAAATTCACCTTCAGGCCTTTTTCTTTTTACAGTGAATATTTCAGAATTGAACCCAATTATGATCCGCCAGGATATCATCAGCACTGGGGAAGATTATACCAGGGAAGTGGAGGACACCATGACGGATGGGGATGGACTTATGGTTCTTTTTCATCCAATGGAAGAAGATTTTCAACTACAAGACCAAACCGAACAGGTATAAATCTTGGTATAAACTGGAAATTCGGCAAAGATTCCAGCAATACCCTTTATACTAATTTTACCTATCTGGAACAGGTCAAACCTACCCTTATTACAGGAGGAGAGGATTCCTTTCAGAAATATGATTTTCTTACAGGATACACTGTTCCTGACCTTACAGGGATTAATATTTACGGTAATCTCGATCATATGTTTACAGTAAGTGATCCTGCAAAAGGTAAGGAATATGCCTTTGAAGGAGGGGGAAAATATAAAATCAAACGAACACTTCACACATGGGGTTATGTGGAATATCATAATTTTACGAGAGATTATGAGTGGTCAGATTATAAAATGGATGTGAATTATTATTTTGCCAATGGCGGTATTACCTGGTATCCGACAGGGAAATTAAGCCTTCAGGGTTATGTAAATTATATAAAGGTTTCAGGTTTGAATGAAACAGGCAATGAAGTAAAATGGGATCAGATTATACCGGGATTTGGTATAAGGTACAGCTTCAGTGAAAACATGGAATTTCTTTTAGATTATAAGTTTTACAGCTATTCCTCTGACTATCCCGGTGATATATATGATAAAGTTCCTGATATTAACAATAATTATAATGCAAATAAATTGATGACGCGACTGACGGTAAAATTTTGATAAGCGTGATTTACGTGACCCGTAAGGTATGCCTGATTACTCTTCACTCTTCACTCTTTAAAACACCGTATGTTCATTAAAATCTTTTTCTGTTTTCTCTATAGAACTCCTTAATATTTCGCCTGTACCCGGATCCAGAATAATTTGTTTTAACTGTTTCTCGGAAGTAAGTATTTTAATTTCGTAGACAAGATATTCGTCCAGTTCGTCCAGTTCTATACTGACCAGTTTATCCGAGTCTTTCTGGATGGCCATATTTATAGCGTCTTTAAAAGATATTTTTACCATATCAGGATATTTAGATTCATCCTGTTTTTCTAATATTATACTCCCGGGTTTCACAGGTTTTTCACCGTATTTATCTTCATAATCATCTTTATCAAAGTCTTCTTCTCTGGCCACTTTCAGTACTGCTCCATTACCGGCATCTACAAATATTTCCATTATATTATAATCACCTGTAACGATTTCTACCTGGTATACAAGATAATCTTCCAGTGCTTCAAGCTCAAGTTCCAGTAATTTACCGGGACATTCTTTCATTGCTATAGATATGGCGTGGTCAAAGCTTATTTTAGCCATACCGGGGTAAGTTCGTTCATCAAATTTATATATCTTTATAGTTCCGGTGTAGTCTTCCGCCATAAGCCAGTTACTCAGTAAACATAACATAAAGACTGTAAATAATATTTTTTTCATAATAATCAGCCTCCTTTTACCGTTAATTAAAGCCACATTTATATTACTGTGGTGACCATAAATAATACATAGACGGGAGAAAAATCTTTATTACATTTTTTATAGGAACTGTCTGAAAATAATTACATCATAGTTATAATTTATATCGTGACGCGTAACGCGTAACGCGTGACGCGAGGATACTAATCGTTCTAACAATTTGCCGGAGTTATTTTTCTTACAGTACATAGTCACGTCAGTATTTACAACATGACAGTCTGTACAACAACCATACTCTTGCACTTTTCATAATTTCCTTATTTTTACTGGCGTTATAGTTAAAGAGATTATGGGTTATGGGTTTTAAAACTTCTTAATCCAACACCCGACCCCCATACCCCTCATTTGCGATAGTTATGTTGACTTCATTCCTGGATTATTTTTTATAGTTTCTAAAATCTGCAACCGTATATTATAATAACATATTATAACATATCTTATCGATTTTAACATGTGCCTTTAAATAGAATTTAGTGCTTCCGGGAAATTATTCAAACCATTATACCTTGACTAAAATTTAATTATATATTAATATAATGTATATTTTTATATTTAGATTAATCTGGAAATAATTTTTAGGAGGTTTAAATATGCATAAAATCAGTGAAGCCTGCATAGCCTGCGGTAGTTGTGCGGAACAGTGCCCGGTAGAGGCAATTGAAGAAGGAACTCCATATATGATTACAGATGCCTGTATAGACTGCGGCGCATGTGTTGATGTATGCCCGGTTAATGCAATTTCTCCCGGTGAGTAATTATATAAAATATTAGAAATAAAAAGCCGTTCAAAAATTTTTACCTTTACGAGTAAAAAATGAACGGCTTTTATTACAACGTTTAAGGAGGAACTAATGTGGGGTTAACAATAGTAGGTTCTGTTGCTTTTGACGATGTAAAGACTCCTTTCGGGACAAGGGAAAAAGTACTTGGCGGAGCAGCAAGTTATGCCTCTGTATCGGCAAGTTTTTTCCATAAAGATGTATATCTTGTAGGTGTTGTAGGAGGGGATTTCCCGAAAGAACATATTGATTTTTTCAAAAGCAGGAATATCGATTTACAGGGTCTGGAAATTATAGAAGACGGCAGTACATTTTACTGGAAAGGTACTTATGAGTATAATCTTAATCAGGCACATACTCTGGACACACAGTTAAATGTTTTCCAGAATTTTCAACCAAAAATACCTGACATCTATGCAGAAGCAGAATTTGTGTTTCTTGCCAATATAGATCCGGATCTGCAGCTTGATGTCTTAAAACAGGTAAAAAATCCATTATTTACAGCCTGTGATACAATGAATTTATGGATAACTCATAAAAAGGATAAAGTTCTTGAAGTAATAAAAAATACAAATCTGGTTTTAATAAATGATGCAGAAGTAAGACAGCTCTGCGAGACCTACAGCCTTACTCTGGCAGCACAGAGGCTACTGGATCTCGGAACCCTTGCAGTCATCATAAAAAAGGGGGAACATGGTGCAATGCTCTGCACAAAAGAAATGATCTTTTCCTTACCGGGATTTCCTCTGGATGAAGTTAAAGATCCTACAGGTGCAGGGGACACTTTTGCAGGAGGCCTCATGGGATATATTGCCAGTAAAGGTAAAGTAACGCCGGACATTTTAAAGAATGCCATTGTATATGCAAGTGTTATGGCTTCATATAATGTTGAAGATTTCAGCCTCGACAGAATGAAAAAGCTGAAACCGGTTGAAGTAGAATGGCGTTATGAAGCTTTTAAAAAGCTAACACATTTTGATTGATTGGAAAAAAGAGTGATTGGTTAACCAATCACTCTTCAGTAAAGATTATGAATCAGCCCCCTAAAAAAATACTGATAATAGACAACGGCGGAACTGTATCAATGAAAAGGATAAGCGGTTCTCTCGCTCCGGTAGACGGTAAAGAAGATATATTAAAATTAATTTATCAGATAAAAAGTCCTGTAGAGATAGATTATCTTAAAGTCAATTCCATTGATAGCACAAATCTGTCTCCTCCTGTCATGAAACTGGTATATGATGCCATAGTAAAAAATTATTCCGTATATCATGGCTTTGTAATTCTTACAGGAACAGATACACTGGCATATCTGGCTTCATTTTTATCCTTCTGGCTTCTGGAGATTCATTCCCCCGTAATCATTACAGGTTCGCAAAAACCATTGAATGAACTCGGTTCAGATGCTCCGGGAAATATCTATTATTCCATACTCTTTGCAAGAGAAAATATTCCCGGTGTTTCAGTATTTTTCTGGCAGCAACTTTACATGGGTAATCGTGTTACCAAAGTGGATTCCCGCGGTTTTGATGCATTTGATAGCCCCAAACACCCCCCGGCAGGTCATGTAGATGCCTTCAATCTTCGTATCCATACAGGCCTCGAGCATTATCTCAGACCACAGAAAAAAGAAAATTTTAATTATGCCTGGAGTCCCCATGTAGCAGTAATAAAACTTTATCCCGGCTTCAATCCCGAACTTTTAAAAATCCTCCCTCAGATGGGATACAGGGGATTGATCATAGAGGCTTTCGGACTGGGGAACCTTCCGAATGAAGGAGAATATTCACTTGAAGACACAGTAAAAGAAATAGTGAATAAAGGGATGGTTATAGGCATATGTTCCCAGTGTCTTAAAGGAGCAGTCCAGGCAGAATACGAAACAGCAAGAAGATTTGAACAGCTCAGGGTAATTTTTTTAAGGGATATAACTACGGAAGCAGCCTATGCAAAACTCTCCTATCTGCTTGGAAGCTCAGAAAATATGGAATGGATAAGGATAAAACTTGCGGAATCCATTGCAGGAGAAATGAGTATATGGGATGAGTGACGTGGTAAAAAGTAAGTCGTGAGTCGTGTGGGGAACCGTGTTCGCCCGATACCGGTGAACACACGCATTACGCATTACAAACCAACCGTCACGCGTCACGACTATAACGTATCACACATCACTACTGCCCCGTCAGTTCTACTTCTAAAAATTCAGCATCTTTTACAAGCTGATTTACATCCAGTATGAGAGCGACTGTACCGTCTCCAAGTATAGTGGCTCCCGAAAGGCCTTTTGCATTCTGGTAAACCTTACCGAGATTTTTTATTACAGTCTGATGTTCCCCTATAACCTGATCTACAACAAAACCTACTCTCTGACCGTTCATTCTGGTAACTACAACCTGTTCAATCTCCCTCTCTTTAGCTTCTATGGTGAAGATTTCTTTTAAACTGATATATGGTACAATTTCACCTCTCACATTTATAATATGCCTGCCATGGGCCAGTTCTATATCACTGCGGGTCAATTCCACACATTCTTCCACAGATGAAAGAGGTAATACGTAAAAATCATTCCCAATCTTTACAAGGAGCCCTTCAATTATAGCAAGGGTAAGGGGCAGTTTAAGCGTTATAGTCGTACCGAGTCCTTTATTACTGGTTACTTCTATTGAACCACCGAGAGTGTCTATACAGCGTTTTACTACATCCATACCGACACCTCTGCCTGAAACATTTGTAATCTTCTTTGCCGTAGAAAATCCAGGAGCAAAAATCAATCCGAAGATTTCTTCTTCTGGCATTTCAGTATCAGGGGAAATAATGCCTCTTTCTAAAGCTTTATTATAAATAGCTTCTTTATCGAGACCGGCTCCATCATCTTCTATCTTTATAAGTACACTGGCACCTGCATGAATAGCAGACAGATGAATCATACCCCGGGAAGGCTTTCCCATAGATTCCCTTACTTCAGGTGCTTCAATACCGTGATCTATACTATTTCTGATAAGATGGACAAGAGGGTCATTCAATCGTTCAATAACAGTTTTATCCAGTTCTGTTTCAGCACCGTCTGTAGTCATCTCGACATCTTTACCGAGTTCCTTCGACAGATCCCTTACAAGACGTTTAAACTTGCCAAAAGTAGTACCAATAGGAAGCATACGAATATTCAATGTATGATCTCTGAGTTCTACAGTAAGTCTTTCGAGATCCTCGGCAATGGCCGTTAATTGTGCTTTTTTGGCTTCATTTGCAGTCTGAGTAAGTCTGGCCTGGACAATTACAAGTTCACCTACGAGATCTACAAGTTTATCCAGTTTATCCGATGATACTCTTATACTTGAAGCCTGTTCGTCAGCCTTTTTCTTTTCACGGACATCGGCAGGTTCTAAAATATGTTTTTCCTGCTCTCTCACTTTTTGTTCAGGAATTTTCTCTATCTTCTGTTGTACAGAATGACGTAATTCCTGCAATTTCTCTGATGTATATTTTTTCTCAAGCTTCAATGCTTCTTCTTTATCTATTATATCGATCTTTAATTGACAGTTATCTTCAACAAAAATAAATATATCTTTAATATCATTCACTGATTTTTCTGACATCAGAATAATATTCCACCCGGTATAGCATAATTCAGAATCAATCATAGATAATTCCGGTATATGTTCCCTGAGTGCAAAAATCTTACATTCACCGAGTCCTGTGAGTTCATCAATCAGATAAACAGGATTTGTTCCCATCATAAAAATATTACTATCAGGGGTAAAGTGAATAAGATAGGTATTTACAGAAGATGTTTGAGACGGAACAGATGGAGGTTCAACTTCCGGTTTGGAGAGATGTTCCTCTATTTTTTGTCCCGGCATTAATTTTCTTAAAGACGAAATAATACTTTTACATTTTTCTTTATCTACAGGCTCACCTCCGGAAGATTCTTCAAGCATAAGCCTGATCTGATCCCTCGCTCCCAGAGTTAGATCTATAAGTTCAATAGTAACCTTCATTTCTTCATTACGTACAAGATCAAACACTGTTTCAATATCATGGGTAAATTCAGCTATATTTTCAAAGCCGAACATAGCTCCACAACCTTTAAGGGTATGCATTGCTCTGAATACACGACCTATTAACTCCATATCTTCAGGAGAATCCTCTAACTCAAGCAAAGCTGCTTCAAGTTCAGTAAGGAGTTCATAAGCTTCTTCTTTAAATACCCTGCTATATTCATCCATCTGTGACATAAGGATACCCTTCCCTTATAAAATTATTTCAAAACTTTTTTTACAACTGCTACCAGTTGTTCCGGTTTAAACGGCTTTACAATCCACCCCGTAGCGCCTGCTGTTTTACCTTCCTGTTTTTTTGAATCCTGTGACTCGGTAGTTAACATAATAATAGGAATAAATTTGAAGGTCGGATTTGACCGGACCTGTTTTATAAGTTCAATACCATCTATATTGGGCATATTCAAATCTGTAATCAACATTTTTACAGAAGGATTTAATTTTGCCAGAGCATCTTTACCATCTACTGCTTCTATAACATCATAACCTTCTTTCTTGAGTGTAAAACTTACCATCTGACGAATACTGGCAGAATCATCTGCAGTCATAATGACCTTACTCATCTACTATTTCCTCCAATCCATAAACAATTCTCATTATCACAGCCAGGATCTTTACAGGAATAGCCTGCTTTTTTCACTGTATCCCAAAAGAATTGAGGAGCTTTTTCAGACAGAGAAACACTTTTATTTGTTTTTAAAGCAGTACGATGGGCTGAACATAATAACTGAAGACAGGAGAGATCTGCATCTGTAATATTTTCCAGATCAATAACCACACTGTTAGCCTTATCTAAAGCTTCTATTAAAGCAGCCTTCAGTTCGCCGGCCCTCTGTACTGTCATATCGCCGTCTAAAATCAGCTTTCCTGTTCCTCCTTCTTCAAGTTTAAATTCCAACATAACCACTTCCTTCCTTTAAAAAAGTTCTACATTATCTCCCAGATCCTCTTCTTTATTATTTTTATTTTCTCCGAACAGTTCTACATTATCTCCCATAGAACTATCACTGTCTCCGAACAGTTCCACATTATCTCCCATAGAACTGTCACTGTCTCCGAACAGTTCCACATTATCTCCCATAGAACT
>CAYSLJ010000039.1:11397-46323 GCA_964431735.1 uncultured Synergistia bacterium
CTCCGAACAGTTCCACATTATCTCCCATAGAACTGTCACTGTCTCCGAACAGTTCTACATTATCAATGCTGTTACTTTTTCCGTAGCCCACTGCCTTATCTGCCTGCCGTGGAAGTTCACGCTTTCTATCAGGGACAGGTCTATCTGTTTTAACAGGACCAGGTTTAACAGTATTTTTCTGAAGAGGTCTGGATCTAACCGGTAAACCAATGGCTTTATGACTGGCTTTTGAAATCTCCGGTTTAACATGGCTAACTTTTGACAGATGGATTTTTCTTTCACTGTCCATAGTGTATCTGACTTCCAGATCCTTAAGAAAATCCTTTCTGCCTGAAGTTAACGGCGATTCAAGTTTTTTCGCCTGAGCTACTATTTCGTCAATTTCTTTCAGAGTATTATTTATTACAGATGAAACCCTGGTGTGAACATTTATTTCTTTAACAGTTTTCTCTATATGAAAAGAAAGATTTTTACTGGAACCATTCAAATGAGTCATAAGAACGATAATATTCTCATTCATTTTCCTGAGTGAATTTACAAGTGTTTTAAGGTTTCGAACCATATTATCAGTCTCATTATGTCCTTTAATACCATCAGAAGCACTTTTAGATAAATTTTCACTTGCTTCAGATATATTATTTAAAAAATCAAGTACAGAAAGAGTCTGACTTCTGGAATCCAGAGATAACTGTTGAATAGCCTCTGCAATAGCTCCCATAGCTGCTCCGCTTGCACCTATATGAGTTGCCTTAATTCTGGCATTAAGAGCAATCAGTTCAATCTCTTTACCGGTCTGTTCTATATCGCCTGCAAAACTGCACATCTGTTTTACTTTGGCAGCACCTGAGCTCATAGAATTTGAAACATTACGGTGTGTATCTTCACTCTTTAAAAGAGAAGAAATAACAGAAGTGAGACCTTTTTCTATGTCACCCAGAAAAGAAGAACCTGTTCTATCAATATCACCGACAGTGTTTTTTATCTCTTCAGACATGGAGGTAATATGCTTATCAATAGCCTGAAGGTTATCCTTAATTCTGTTTACTGCTTCCACAAATTCCCTGAGCGAATATGCAAGCTGTGCTCTTTGAAGTTCACATATATATCTTACCCTGCCTGTAAACTCTTCTCCGCCTTTACCTCTGTTCTGAATTTCGTCTTTAAGCCATTTACAGGCATCATTGAAAGCAGAAACTACATGCTCTATCTGCTGTCTTGTAATATCATGAAACTGTATAGACATAACAACTTCTCCTATATTGGTGCAAATATTTTGTGACTGTAACAAAATATTATTTGCAGCGGAGGAGGAATTAATATTCATATCCTGAAGTGATGAAAGGCTGGCTCTGACATTGTTAAGAATAGTAATTATCTGTTTATGCTGTTCTGTTTCTAACAGTACAACTCCTGACATAGTATTTCCTATCATATCGCTCATAACCTTTGATTGTTCCATAATATCGCTTGATTTATTTGCGATACGGGCAGCAAGCTTTTTAATATCATCTGCCAGTGTATTAAATCCTGCATCACTTCTTCCAAGTCTGGCACTTTCAATTCTTGTAGAAATAGCCATCATCTTCAATACTTTAACAATTTTTTTAAACCCTTCCATAGGCTTACAGATACTATCAAGCATATGTTTGATATGGCCGAGATTATTTGAACTCTTCTGCAAATCAATATCTGAGTCCTTCAGATATCTCTCCATACTATCACTCAGATTTCCAAGACCTTCTATAGAATTTATCATTTCCTGACCTGCTATCAAATTAACAGCAGAAGAACATTCTCCCGACATCTTATCAGCCATAGAACTTAATTCCATCAATTGTGAGCCTATAGAAAGGAATTCATTTTCCGTAGATCTGTTCACGGTATCAATAGTAGAAGCGCATTGACCGAGAAGGTCCATCCAGATTTTGTAATTTTTCTCTAAATTCTCTGTTATCATAGTATTTTCCCTGTTCCTTATGTATTTCTTTCGTGACGTGTCAAACGTGACGGGAAGATTGTATAAATGACCTATATAACATACAGGAAACCACCGGGTTATGTGCTTATAAAATTATATCGGCAAAATAAAATATATATTTAGTATATTAAATATTATAACAGAAAAAATTATAAATATTAATAGGGAAATATGAAAATAGTGAGAGGGGAGAAGGGATGAGGGAGAGAAATACTATAAAATTAAAGTTATCATCAGATATATTTATATGAGAATTGTAACGGATAAAAAAATGACAATTAAAAGCCTGTCGGGAAAGTAATATTTTTTCAAATCTTTTCCACTGCCAGGTTCTGGAGAAAAACATATAACTTATTAACAGTCAGTTGTAAATTAAATAGAGACAAAATAGTATATGTCTGTAAAAACAGGGTTTCTTTCAGGAGGATTATATATTTTTCGGAAGAGCCTGGAAGTGGAAAGTTATGGGGCGACTTTTCGGATAGGCTCTAAATAACCTGCTCAAATATATTACTGAGGTGAGCATAAATAATAAATATCTGCTCTCGTGACGCGTGACGGGAGGAAGACTGTTATTACATGCTTATGCCCAGGTCAGTAAATCGTGACGCGAAGAAAGAGACTATTAATAATTTTTTATTCCTGACGCTTGACGGGAAGAATAAATTTTCATATTTCGTTACATTCACCGGATCATGGCTATTACATGGAGAATTATAAATATGAATATCATTCTTACGGGATTTATGGGCAGCGGCAAAAGTACGTGCGGTAAAATGCTGGCAGATATAACAGGAATGAATTTTATTGATACAGATACATTAATAGAAGAAAAAACAGGCTCTACAGTAAGTGACATATTTGCACAGTACGGAGAAAAACGGTTCAGAGAAATTGAAAGTAATATTATTGAAGAAGTAAGCAACATGGACGGTTGCGTTATTGCCACAGGAGGCGGGACAGTAATGTCTTCACAGAATATGGATAATCTAAGGAAAAAGGGAAAAATAATTTACCTCCATATATCTTATGAAAAAGCAATGGAAAGAACGGGAAAAAATATTGAAACAAGACCTCTTATCCATAGAGGAAAAGATATAAAAAAAATATATAATGACAGACAGGAATTATATAAAAAGAACGATATTGAAATCAATGCTGATAAAGAAATTTCTGAAGTAATGAAAATACTTACTACCGAAACAGGTAAATTGGTATCCCCGAAACATGGCAGACACACCTGTCCCGATCCGGGCTCATGAGGGAAAGATATGTCATGGTAATGCAGCAGAAAAAATTATCCCAAAAGCTTCTGCCTGCAGAAGCTGATAATATGGTTATTAAAAGCTATGACCGGTTCGGTCACAACAGAATGAGAACCCGTTACTCCTGTCATGCGTAACACGTAAGGCGTTACGATTCTCATATAAACTTATCTGGAGTGGTAATTACGGAACGTTCAAGCCACTGCTCACTGCATTATCCATTATGAGAAAAGCATTTCTTCTGAGTGCGTCAAAATCTACAAATCCTGCAGAAATCTGATTACCTTTATACATGAGTCTGAATTCTTCTTCAGAAAGCTTTAAAAACGGGACGAGAGGAATCTTAAAACCGATAAACCCGTAAGGAGAAACCTCTTTCACAGGTATTATATTTTTATTCTGCGGACATATATCCTGACAGGTAGAACATCCGTACAATCTTCTTCCCCAGATTTTTTTATACTCTTCCGGTATAATAGCATTCTTTCTTCCGCTTATATATTGAAAACATCTTTTCCTGTCAATAATATAAGGTTTTATTATCGCTCCTGCAGGACAATTTTCCACGCAAATATTACAGGATGAGCATTTATTTTGCTCTGAAGGTTTATCAGCAGGTAATTCCAGATCGGTAATAATACCTCCGAGAATTATTCTTGAGCCATATTCTTCCGTATAAAGAAGGGAGTTTTTACCGTAAAAACCAAGACCTGCTCTTACGGCAAGAGGTTTTTCAGCAAGAGGGCCATTAACAAATATTTTAAAATTCCCCGGTATATATTCATTTATAAATTTTACAAGTTTCTGAAGTTTTTTTCTTAAAAATTTATAATTATTCCTGACAGTATAAAGAGCTATTTCGCCATATGGTTCATCAGAAAACATACTGTCTTCTTCATAATAACAGAGTAATGCCATTATGATTGATTTGCCTTCGCGCATAAAAGAGGCAGGGGAACAGAAAGAATCTATCTTTTCTTTGCTCCATCTATCATTTTCCGGTATATATCCTTCCTTTAAACAACGTTTAATTTTCTCTTTTTCTTCAGAAAGATCGTCTGCAGTGGTTATACCTGCTCTTATACCAAGATTATAAGCTTCTTTTTTTATTCTATCACAGATTGTTTCCATATTCTGTCATGTATTATATCTAAATATTTCAACAAAATAAAGGTTTTTTTATATAGAAATAGAATTTTATATAAGTAATTTTGATGATCTGAATATAAACATTTATAGTTTAGTTCACAAAAATTACAGATAATCGTCACGTGACACGTGGCGATAATTAAAAAGGAGTAATATTATGAGGCGTTGTTTCAAATGTGGTACAGAAAATACCGATGATGTATATCTCTGTGTTAAATGTAATTTCAAATTACCGAAGTTAGACGAAAATATATCACCTCAGACAAATATTCCCAAATCTGCCCGTCTATCAAAAATTCTGGAAATAAGCAATAACTATATGGATGGAGAAATATCTCCGGAAACAATGGTGGAAGAATTAGAACAGCAGAATATATCTTTCAGACAGGTTCTTATGAGATTTCGCAAGATGAATCTGCCGAAACCGCTGCAGGAAGAATTCAAAGAACAGATTGATCTTGGTATCGAAGGAATGAGTTTATTTGTCGAAGCTATGAAAACCATTCAATCCACTGCTCCTCCGCCGAAAGATGAACCGGATGATGAACCTTTTGAACTGGACGGAGATAGTAAGAAAAAGGTTTTAAAAGCTATGGAAAAAGCGAAAAAAGCAAATGAAATACTGAATGAATGTTATGAGAAATCCTGTGAAAGTATGAGACAGGTTCAGGAAGAAGCTATGATTTATGAAGATCAGCTGGGGAATATACTTCCTGAAGAAGAGGAAGAAAAGGAAGAAGGTCAGGAGAATATAATCCCGGAGGAAGAAGAGGAATAATATTTCTATAAATCCGGCTCTACGAAAGCATCATGTATTTCTTTCAGATTAAGCCTGTAAGCTTTTCCTGCTTCGAAATTCACTTTATCCTGAAAAGAAATATCTTTAAAATTAACGGTATAAATATATTCTCCAGGTTTAAAATGTTGAGGCAGAGACTTTTGAGCCAGAATTGATATATTCCGTATATCCTTACCTTTAAACTCTACAGAGATATTACTGTCTGTTTTGTTGATAAATTCAACAATGATATAAGATTTTATCTCAGCCCCGGTAACAGTATTGACATCAAAATTTAAAAAACCGTTCTTTGCAGAATCAATTCTTTCTCGCCAGAGACTTTTTTGTTCACCGGCCAGTGTGTCACAAATTTTTCCGGTATTATTTAATTCTTCTCTGGATTTTTCCAGATCTCCGAGATGATAATAACATCTGGCAAGATAATAACTGGCTTCAGGGTATTCAGAATTATAAAAGAGAGATTTTTTGAAATTTTCAATAGATTTATCCATAAATTCTGAAGACGGCCCGGCAGGAATATGTTCAAATTCTGACTTCAACTTCTCCAGTTCGTAAAGACCGTAAAAGATATGGCCTGACATATAATAAGCCTGATAATAATTTTTTTTTCTTTTTATACAATCCTGAAAGTCTTGAGTAGCTTCTTTATAATCGGCTGTTGATGCTTTATAACCCAGTTTACCGGAAGAATCGGAGTAAGTTTTTTTACTTTCCATGGCTTTTACTACATTACTTACACCTTCATTAAATATATTCTGTGTTATATATCTGTTAATACTCACATAAAAAAAAATAAGTAAAATAAATATAAAAAAAGCAAGAAAAACCTTTACTATATTTCCTGTCTTCTTATCAGGAATTTTTTCTAAAATAGAGTCAGGACATATATGAACAACTTTCTCCTTCACCATCTCCTGACAGGGAAAATTTTCTTTTCTCTCTGCCTCATTTTTTTTCTCTTCTTCACCCTCTTTTACTTCCTCACTGTTCTCCATTTCTTCAGTTTTCTTAACTTCTATTCTGGAGGTTTTAAAAAGTTCTTTCTTCATGTAGGCTGCAGAAGGATATCTTTTCTCAGGGTCTGAAACGAGACATGTATGTATTATCCTGGCCAGAGAAGGATGTACAGCCGGCAGTAACTCTTTTAAAGGTTTAATTTTACCTTCCGTAAAATTCTCTTCCCTACCTGTGAGAAGATAATACATTATAGCGCCAAGGGAAAACAGATCACTGCTCTCACTGAAACTTCCCCTCAGTTCTTCAGGAGCACTGTATTTTCCGGCAGGCAACAGACCGGTATGAAGGGAACCGGAAGACATTAGATAAAAATCCAGTAAAACAATCCTTTTATCATTATCTTTAACCATTATTACATCAGGATAAATACTGCGATATACTATATGCTGATTATGGATATAATCAAGGAAATCCAGTATCTGAATGGCCCAGGATATGACATTTTTCTGAGAGATTCCGGACTTCCCATCTTCTTTGAGTATTTCCTGAAGAGATTTTCCCTTAAAATAATCTCTTACAAGATAATGTCTGCCTTTCCTTACAAAATAATTGGTAATTGCAGGAATAGAGGGGTGACGGATATTAGAGAAAACTTTTATTTTATTCCTTAAATCGTCTGTATATTCCTTCACATTTATTTTTCTGTGGTTAAAAATAAGTTCTTTTACAAGACACATATTTTTAAATCTCAGGTCTTCAGCTATATATACTATGCCTTCAGGAGACTCTTTAAGTAAATACTGTATCTTATATGTATTGGATGTAGAATCTCTTACGAGAGGAGGGAGTTCTCTTAATAAAGATATTATTTTATATCTCCCATCCAGCAATGTACCCGGTATAAATATATCAGGTGCCTCAATATCAGTAATTTCACTGCCACAGAGAAAACAAAATCTGGATTTTCCTATTTCGTCATTTCCACAGTTCAGGCAAAAATTTAACATTTTTCACTCTGCTAACAATCTATGGCACAGCGAAATCCCCTTGCAGGACTTCGATAGTCAGGGTTTTCAAAACCTCTGAAACTGCATGTTGCCAGTTGATTCTTTCCGCCTCTATATACTTTTGTTTTACCTTTTTCATAAGGACCTCTGTACGGATATGGGTAATACCAGTCAGAAGTCCATTCATATATTGTACCGACCATATCCATAACACCATAGGTACTTGCTCTACCGGGGAAGGCTCCTATACCTGAAAGAGAGAGGTTTCCCGTGGAAAGGTTACCTGTAGAATAGTTATCCCATTCGTTTCCCCAGGGATATTTTCTTCCGTCAGTTCCCCTGGCAGCCTTCTCCCATTCAGCTTCAGACGGCAGTCTCTTTCCTGCCCATTCGGCATATATGGAAGCTTCATGCCAGTTTACACTGACTACAGGAAAATGTTCCATACCCTGTCTGAAATGCTGCCTCCAGTGAGTAACAGGTGCCCCTGTTTCTCTTACAAATTTATCAAATTGTATATTTGTAACAGGATATTTATCTATTAAAAAAGCTTTCACATTTACTGTGTGTTCAGGAACTTCGTTTTTGTCTCCTTTATCGGAACCTATGACAGTATCTCCTCCGGGAACAAATACCATATCAGGATAATCATCTGCTATAAGTTTTTCAAGCCTCTCAGAAGATAAAATGGCACCGGCCATATCCCTGGCAGAGGAAAAACGGCTGGAAATTTTCAACTGAATAGCTTTGTTTATAACTTTTGCCAGGTTTGATGAAATAGAGGGATTTAATTTTTCCACCGGTTCCATATTTACGCCTTCAGGTTTGACACCTGTAAGCATGTGGTGCATTGTAATGCCGAGTGAATATATATCGCTTCTCGGTTCAGGTCTTCCCTTAAGCTGTTCTAAAGCACAGTAGCCCATGGTACCTATAGTAGTTTTTGTAGTATTACTGCCTGTCCCTACAGTTCTTGCTATACCGAAATCTATAAGCACAGCTTTCCCGTCACTATCTCTTATCATAATATTAGACGGCTTTAAATCTCTATAAACAACAGGAGGATTCTGATTATGCAGATAATCCAGTATATCAAGTATCTGGAGAGACCAGTCAACTACCATGCCTTCATCAAGAAATTTACCGGCATATTCCTGAAGAATTGTTTCCACATCTTTTCCTTTTATATAATCCATGACAAGATAATATCGTCCATGTTCCTGGAAATAATCCAGAACTACTGCAAGTCCTTTATGGCGAAGCCTGCTGAGAAGAAGAGCTTCTTCTTCAAATCTTCTTATTGCGTATTTATCACCTGTAGAAGAACTGTGCAGCATTTCTTTCACGGCACATTCTCTGCCAAGCCTGATATCCACGGCCAGGTAAACATATCCCATGCCACCTTTTTTTATAATATCTATTATTTCATATCTTCTTTCCAGTATATATCCTTCATCAATTATTCTGTCAGAAGATAAATCTATGATAGGATGGCCGCAATCGGAACAAAATCTGGCTCTGGATAAATTCTCAAAATTACATTTCCTGCAGTTCATATATGTCCCCTGTGACAGCGGTAAGAAATCCACTGATTATAAGTCATGACGCGTAATGGTAGGAAGTAATAGTAACCAGCATTAAATAGCATAATAAATTGTAAGCGTTCAGCTATCAGCAGACAGATTTTACAGGAATTACATAATAAATGTCGTTATATTTTTTCAGACTGATTTACACAGTCAGGCTTTGTAAGTTTTAGATGATAGCTGACAGCTAAATGCTGAACGCTTACAAATATATAATCCTCGTGAAAAAAACCTGTTTTTACAGACATCTACTATTTTGCCTCTATTCAGGAGTTGTAAAAAAATAACCTTATCATATTTAAAATCGTAACGCGTAACGCGAGGACAAAAACCATAATTTTCCAGAGTTATTTTCTTACAGTCCCTTAATTTACAACTGGCTGTTAATACGGTATATATTTTTCTCCAGAACCTGCCAGTGGAAAGGATTTGAAAAAATATTACTTTTCCAATAGGCTCCAGGTAAATAGTAGACCGTTTCAAAATTTACTCACTACCTGACACTCAATTATTTCTCTTTTCTAAAGCTATGCAAATCAAAAGGGACAAACTTATCTAAAGGCCCTGCTAATTTCATAATATAACCTTTATTTGCTTCCAGATTTATTTTATCAGTAAAAGAATATTCCTGACAGGTAACAGTAATATTGTATTCCCCGGGTTCCAGCGATTTAACGGCTGTTTTCCCTTTCAATAAGGAGATAGAATCCAGTGTTTTACCATTAGTTTCAATATTTACATGACCTCTTGTATTATTAACAAATTCTACTGATGTTCCTTTATTTGAAGGGACATAAACCGGTTTCCAGAAACTATCAGCAGCTCTATCAATATTCTTTTTCCATGTTGTTTTTTTATTACTGTTAACCATTTTGGAAAGAATTTTCCCGGCAATATTTAACTCTTCTCTGGATTTAATCCAATTTCCCTGCATATAATAACATCTGGCAAGATAATAATGTCCTTCCACATATGCAGGAGAAGAATTGACAGATCTTTTAAATGCTTCTATAGCTTTTATCAGTTCTTCCTCTGACAGAGGAGAATTTTCAAATTTATGTTTCATTAAATCCAGTTCGTAAATACTATAATAACAATGACCCATCATATAATAGCCCTTTGGATCTTTATTATATCTCTTACTGTAATCATCAAATTTTATAATAGCTTCTTTATATTTTGTTACAGGGTCTGTATAACTGCCTTTACCCTGTGAATTAATATAATCTGATTTACTGTCACAGGCTTTACTATAAATTAAGAGGCTATTATTAAACAAAGTCTGAGAAACAGTAGTGTTGTATATCCAGTAAATCCCATAGATAATAGCAAGACCCAGAATTATGGCAGCACAGACAATTATATTCTTTACTAATTTTGCACTCTTTTCCGCATGTTCTATAAGTTCATCTTTTTCTTCGTCACGTTTTTCCGTTACAGGGGGCTCAGAAAAAAATGATGGAAATTGTTTCGTCCTGGCAGGTTGAATAATCCCGTTCTTTACCGAACTTTTATCGGAAGAATTATCTGCAGGAATCTGATGTTCTGAATTCGATGCAGTTTCCGGCAGTTCTATAACAGAAGGCTTTGGAGTTTGAATAATGGATGTCACTTTAGAAAGAGAATTAATTTCATGATTATTCTTTTCTACTTTTAATATTTTCAATAATTCTTCTTTCATTTCCTGCGCAGAACTATATCTTTCTTCCGGATTTAATGATAAAGATTTTTCTATTATAGAAACAAAATCTCCATTAACTTCAGATACACAATCTTTAAGAGGTGGGAATTTACCTTCTGAAAAATTTTCGGATTTTCCGGTCAGAAGATAATATACTGTAGCGCCGAGAGCAAATATATCACTTCTGAAACCAAACTCACCTTTTTTTTCTTCAGGAGCACTGTAATCTCCTGCAGGCAAAATACCTTTATCTTTGGCTTCAGGATCAGAACTTGAAAGATAAAAATCAAGGAATACAACCCTCTGATCATTATCTTTAATCATTATATTATCCGGATTAATATCACGATAAATAATAGGCGGTTCCTGATGATGGGCATAATCAAGCATATCCAGTATCTGCATGGTCCACGATTTAACATCTTCCTGGCCAATACCGGGCTTCCCTCTGTCTTCAAGAATGGACTTAAGGCTTTTACCTTCAAAATAGTCCATAACAAGATAATGTCTTCCTTTTTCCACAAAATAATTTGTAATCACAGGGATACAGGGATGGCGGGAATTACAGAACAGTTTTATTTCTTCTCTAATTTTTTTAACATAATTCTTGAACTCATTCATTTCACCGTAATTAAGGAACAGTTCTTTTACCACACACATGGCTTTAAATCTTGTATCTTCAGCTTTATAAACTATGCCTCCGTCAGATTCCCTGAGTAACGAATCAATATTATACCTTTTATCGAGTAAAATTCCGGTGGCAAGAATTTGTAAAGGGGCAATATCTGAGAGTTCACTTCCGCACCTGATACAGAAATGATAATCTTCTATTTTTTCATTGCCGCAATTCAAACAACAGGGAAGCATAAAACACAGCCCCTTTCCTTTTAACAATCAAGAGCACACCGAAATCCCCTTGCAGGATTACGATACTCTGGAACATCAAAACCTCTGTAACTGCATGTAGCAAACTGACTCTTGCCGCCTCTGACTACTTTTGTCTTACCTTTTTCATAAGGCCCTTTATAGGGGTAGGGATAATACCAGTCAGAGGTCCACTCATATATAGAACCAACCATATCCATAAGACCATAATGGCTCGCCCTGTCAGGAAAACTTCCTACGGTTGGAAGGGTGTTAGGATCTATAGAATAACTGCTCCACTCGTTGCCCCATGGATATTTTCTTCCATCTGTTCCTCTCGCAGATTTTTCCCATTCAGCTTCCAGAGGGAGCCGTTTACCGGCCCATGCAGCATACTGCTCTGCTTCATAATAGCTTACATTAACTACGGGACAGTTTTCCGTACCCGGTTTAAAATTTCTTCTCCAGTGACCGATTTTAGCGCCTGTTTCTTTTACAAACCTGTCAAACTGGGCATTTGTAACGGGAAATTTATCTATTAAAAAACTTTTTACGAGAACTTTATGCTTCGGATATTCATTGGGATCAGCCTGATCAGATCCCATCCAGAACTCTCCTGCAGGAACAAATACCATGTCAGGATAGTCATCTGCAAGCAGTTTTGCAGGCATTTCAGATGAAACCAGAGCTTCGATCATTTCTTTTGCAGAGGAAAATCTTTTTTCAGGATCTTCCTGAAGAGCTTTCATTACAATTCTGGCAAGTTTTTTTGATACATTCGGATTGACCTGTTCCAGAGGTTCTATAGTAAGTAACTGGGGTTGAACACCTGTCAGCATATGGTGCATGGTTGCACCCATCGAATATACATCGCTCCTTGGTTCCGGCTTTCCCTTGACCTGTTCCATAGCACAGTAACCAAAGGTACCTATAATAGTCTTTGTAGTGGTACTGTCAGATGCAATGGTTCTGGCTATGCCAAAATCTATAAGTACAGCTCTTTTATCATGATCCCTTATCATAATATTTCCAGGCTTCAAATCTCTGTAGACAATAGGGGGATCCTGATTATGAAGATAATCCAGGACTTCCAGTATCTGAATGGCACAGTTAATCACCTTATCTTCTTCTACAGGTTTTCCGTCAAGCTCTTCAAGTATATTCTCAAGATCTTCACCTTTTATAAAATCCATAACCAGATAATATCTGCCATGTTCCACAAAATAATCCATAACTACAGGAAGACCTATATGGCGCAATTTGCTTAACATAAGGGCTTCTTCTTCAAATCTCTTCACAGCATATTCCTGGTCTTCGGGAGCGTCATTGCTTAACATCTCTTTTACAGCACATTCTCTGTCAAGACGAATATCTTTGGCCTTATAAACACAACCCATACCACCCTCTTTTATAACGTCTATTATTTCATAACGCCTCTGTATTATATAACCTTCATACATAAAACCTTCGTCAGACCATTCTATTAAAGGTTCACCACATTTACCGCAAAAGAGAGCTTCATTTATATTTTTAAATTTACACCTGTGACATTGAACTGCCATTTAGACACCTCTGAAATCGCAACACACAATGTGTAACGAAAGAGTTATTTATTGATCCATTATATGTGGAATATTCCAGAAAACTTTTCAAAAATCCTTTTTTTCAGGATTTTTTTGCATTTTTTTCCTTACTTAACATTATACCACTTTTACTTAAATTATAGTCTTTTCACTACTTACCGACACAAAAATTTTCAAATATTCTGTTTAGTACATCATCTGTAACATTATCTCCTGTAATCTCTCCAAGAAAATCAAGAGATTTTTTCAAATCTATTGCAATAATATCGGAAGAAAATCCATTTTCAAAGGACTCATTGAATTCCAGAAGAGACATTTTACAGTTAACCAGAGCTTTTCTGTGCCTTAAATTTGAAATAAATATACTTTCTTTATGAGAAACATATCCTCTGGAAATAAAAGAAAGGATAGCTTTTTTTATCTTATTTACTCCTTCTTCAGACAGCAGTGAAGTTTCTAGAGAAGTAAAAGATAAAAATACTTCAGACATGTCAAGTTTTCCAGGTAAATCAATTTTATTAAAGACAAGAATCAAGCGATTTTTCGGTATATTATTAATAATTTCCAGATCTTCTTTATGAAAATCCTGTGAAGTATCAATCAGGTAAAGGATAAGATCTGCTTTATCCATAATCTCATATGTTTTATTTACACCAATAGTCTCGACTATATCAATAGTTTTTCTTATACCTGCAGTATCTATTATTTCTACCGGAAATCCTTCAAGATTTAAATATTCTTCTATTGTATCTCTTGTTGTACCCGGTATATCTGTAACGATAGCACGATTTTCTCCCAGCAATCCGTTCAGAAGGCTTGATTTACCGGCATTGGGCCTTCCTACTATAGCCACCTTAATACCTTCTCTCAATATTTTACCGTAATCAGCAGTATTTATAAGCTCTTCAATATCTGCTATTATATTGCTGATTTTTTTATGAAGATACGAAAAATCAACAGGTGAAATATCATCTTCAGGATAGTCAATATCTGCTTCTATATGAGCCAGTAAGTCGGCAAGATTTTTATAAATATTCTTTATCTCTCCTGAGAGTTTTCCTTCAACCTGATTCATGGCTACCTTCAGAGATGCATCTGTTCTGGCTCTGATAAGATCCATAACTGCTTCCGCCTGTGTCAGATCAATTCGTCCGTTAAGGAAAGCTCTCTTTGTAAACTCTCCCGGTTCTGCCAGTCTTGCTCCGCAGGTTAAAACTATATTTAAAATCTTTTTCAATACTATGATACCGCTGTGTGAGTTTATTTCCACTATATCTTCTCTCGTATAAGTTCTGGGAGACTTCATAACGGATAAAAGAACTTCATCCACTCTCTCCCCTGTGGACGGTTCAAGGATATAGCCGTAATATAATCTGTGGCTTTCAAATGAATTCACAGAGATACTGTCTTTAGCCGAAGAAAATATGGCAGAAATTATTTTAACAGACAGAGGACCGCTTAACCTGATGATACCGATACCACCCTCTCCGGGAGGAGTAGAAATGGCAGCTATTGTATCATCTACAACTGAATGTACCATATTACCTCCTTAAAATTAAAAAAGAGCCCACCGCTCTTATCAAGTTAAAATCAAATTTCGGGTTTCAGGTGTTGGGTTTTGGGTTTTCAATCTTTCTGACCCGGCACCCAGCACCCATAACCCTTATTATAGATTGATGACACGTGGTGGGTAATAATTATATCCCTTCACCCATCACCATTCACCTCTTTATTTCCGTGGCGATACAACGACCCTTCTTACGGGCTCATCTCCCTGGCTGTAAGTATTTACATAGGGATTGTCCTGAAGGACTGTATGAATAATTCTGCGCTCATATGGCAACATTGGCTCCAGAACTATATTTTTTCTTGCTTCATAGGCTTTTTTAGCCATTTTTTCAGCCAGTCCCTGAAGGGTTTTCTCTCTTCTTTCCCTGTATCCTTCACCATCTACTACTATTCTTATTCTCTCTTTTTTCTCTTTATTTCCTTTATTTGCTATAATATTGAGTAAAAGCTGAAGAGAATCAAGAGTTCTCCCATGACGGCCTATTAAAATTCCGAGACTGTCTCCACTGAGGCAGAATCTAACTATATTATTTTCTTCTTTTTTATCGATTATTTTAACATCTAAATTCATACAAATAAGAATATCTGATAAAACCTTTTCAGCAACTGAAGAGGGATTACTTTTAACAACTACTTTAACTCTGGCCTGCTTTGCACCAAGTCCGAAAATTCCCCTGCTTCCTTCATCAATAATCTGTATATCTACTTCATCTTCAGTTACACCTAATTCCAAAATAGCTTTTTCAGTTGCTTCTTCAACAGTTTTTCCTGTTTGTTCTACTTCTCTCATTCCTATTGACCCGGATTGACATAGTATCAGTTATTTTCCGGCAGATAAATTATTTAGATAAACTACTTCTACATGATTTTCATCTAAAGCCTTATTTTACGACGTAAAAAATGAAAATGCCTGTACCCTTAAATTATTCAGATAAACTGTATCTATATAGTTTTTATCTAAAGCTTTATTTTAAGCCATTAAAAATAACATTTTCTATAACTTTAACATATGTCTGAAATATATAAATATTTACTAAAACCGGGTAACCCTCCTTTACAAATAATCTCTGTTTCAGGTGAAAATTGTATTAACACATTGGGAAGATTATCTATGAATTAATCATAAACTTGAAAACTGACTATTTTTTCCGCTTCTTCTTTTTAGCTGTATGTCCTAAAATCGCTGTTTTCTTACTTTCTTCCTTACTTTCTTCTGTAATTTCTTCTTTATCTTCTTCTGCAACATCTCCAACACTGATATCGGTAACTTCATCTTCTTTTGCAACTAAATTCATTATTATATATTGCTGCACAATACTTAAAAGGTTGAATACAAGCCAGTAAAGTATAAGTGCAGACTGAAATTTATACATAATAAAAGTAATAAATACTGACATAAATATAGCTGTAGATTTTTGAGCTCCAAAGCCTGTCTGTGGTGTGGAACTCATAGTTATCATCTGTGACAGATACATACTAAGACCGTAAATTATTACCAAAGGGAGATCCGGTGTGGCAAGACTATCTCCAAATAAGGGGATAACCTCACCCATAAAGGTAAATTTTGGTACCTGGTCCGGTGGCATACAACCAATCCATAAAAATTTCGCGTCTGCAAATTCAGCTTTAAAATGGTCAATAGTCTTATATAAAGCATAGATAATCGGCATCTGAATGAGTAAAGGGAGACAACCTCCTAAAGGATTGACTTTATGAGTTTTCCAGAGTTCCATCATCTTCTGGTTCAATTTTTCCGGTTCATTTTTATACTTCTCCCGCAGCCTGGTCATTTCCGGCTGAATCTTCTGCATATCCTTCATCGATTTGTACTGCTGGTTGGTAAAATAAAGCAAAGACAATTTTATAGCAAACGTAAAAAGTATTATGGAATAGGCATAATTTCCTGTAATCTGATAGAAAAATTTGAGAATATCTCCTAAAAAAATACTGATACTATCTAACAATAGCTTTTCTGGTTAATCAAAATATGAAAACCAGTATCCCCCTTTTTAAAAAATTTCTTTCAGAGTCTGCAATAAACTCTATTCAACAGGATCATGTCCTCCTCTGCAGAAAGGATTACATCTCAATATCCGCCATGTAGCTTTCAGCCCTCCTCTAATTATACCATACTTTTCCAATGATTGAACAGCATACTCGGAACAGCTGGGATAAAATCTACAGACAGGCGGCATATAACAAGAAATATACTTCTGATAAAAACGTATAAGTTTTATCAGAATTAACTTTAGCATTTGTACAGTCCACTCTTCTTAAAAAGTTCTGCAAAACATTTTAGAATGTCGTTCAAGCTGGATTTCAATACTGCTTTTCTGGCAACAAAAATTATATCATATCCATCAGTCAAATGTTCAATATAATAACGATAGGCTTCTCTAAAAAGTCTTTTTATTTTATTTCTTACAACAGCTTTACCCAGTTTTCTGGTCACAGAAAAACCTGTTCTATTATAATCCAGATTATTGGGGTATATATATATAACTGCTAAATTACTTGAAAAAGAAGTGCCATCCGTATAAGCTCTTTTAAAATTCTTATTAGAAGTTAAAGAAACACTTTTTTTCCTAACGAATACCTCCTTTCATGAGAAACCACAAAACATGCCGGATAGTTTTTATAAAAATCAATATCAAAAATCTATCAGTCAAATTCTTTCTCTGAATAAAATTAACGCTTTTTTAAAATAACTTATAAATCATCTCATCGTCAACATTTACAGGACAATCAATGTTTAATAAGTTATAATACTCAGTAGTTTTAAATACAACACCGGATTATCTGTGAGTTTATCTCCTCCCGTGACGCGTTACCTGTTATGCATCACGACCATACCCGGTGGAGTCTCTGTCACAGGTCATTTAAACGGTTAAGCTTTTTCTGCCTTTACGTCTCCTGGCCTGTAACACTCTACGGCCGCCATTGGATTTCATTCTTGAAAGAAATCCGTGGGTTCTTTTCCTTGGTACATTTTTGGGTTGATAAGTTCTTTTCAATCTACTCACCTCTTCAGAAATTTCTCAATTTCTGCTGCCCGAGTTCAGCAATATTAATTCCCTCATTTTAACAAAGATAAAAATACTTGTCAATCATGAGACCGGTGATTACGTTTAAAGATAGTGTTTTTTTATGACAGCTAGTTTTATTTTTACTGGAAATCCCACTTAATTTTGTAAATCTATTACTCAGTAAATAGTGAGTATTGAATAGTGAAAACCAGGTAAAATCCATTTTTTTTCACTTTTCACTTTTCACTTTTCACTCTGAATATTCTACGATAAATTTCTTTTTCCAGTGTATATAAAATTAATTAAATGTCTCAGATTTCAGGTTTCAGGTTCTGTGTTCTGGCTATTCTTAATCCATCCCACCCTCTTCACCTATCGTGACCTGTAACGCGTAACGGGAGCAAAAAACTCATGTCTACATATAATACAGATTTTTTCGGGATACTCTTTTACAGGGAGAGGTAATTAGAACCTATTCAAAAAGTAAAATCACCTGCCATAAAAAACACTATCTTAATCATATTAACTTTTTTGACAAATTAAACCTTTTTTGTTATACAAAAAAACTAAAATAAAAAAAATAGAATTTTTGTTCGATTTTTCTATAAAGTTATCCACAAGTTATCCACAGTTGTGGATAACTTGTGGATAACTTCTTTCAACGATTAAATCTTGCACAGGTAAGAATACAGTATGTATAAAAAAAAATTAACTTCTCAAATAAAAAAATACACACAAAAGCTTTATAATACATAGATTTATCCTGAAATTAAGTTCTAAAAAACAGGGGGGTATAATAAAAGTTATCCACAGGTTAAAGACAATTACCTGTGGATATGTGGATAACTTTAGAAAGAGGAATTAGAAATTTTTTAACGAATAGCATGATGTAACGGGGGCTAACTATTATTTTTATAAATTAATTCTATAGCACCAGAATAAATCTGGCGGTGATAATTTTATGGTAAATATTATTGACAATTCCAATTTCAATGAAATCTGGCAGGAAGCGCTTCCTCTACTGGAAAAAGAACTTGGCACGGCAACATTTGAAGCATGTCTGAAGAGTTCTAAACCGGAATTTTTTGATAAGAACAATCTTAAAATCAGTGTGGCAAATACATTTGCCAGGAACTGGCTGGAACAGAGGGAAACTAAAAAATTAATTGAGACAACACTGGCATCACTGAGCGGGCAGAAAATAAGCATATCCTTTACAATTGACTCTGATGCCGTTCCTCAAAAACCTCAGCAGAAACTCATTATAGAAAAGAATTATCCTGTAGCAGGTCAGGCAAAAAAAACGTTAATCCATAACAATAACTTAAATCCTAAATATACCTTTGCAACTTTTGTCGTAGGCAATAATAATTCTCTTGCCCATGCTGCATGTCTTGCCGTATCGGAAGCTCCTGCAAAGGTTTACAATCCTCTTTTTATATACGGAGGAGTGGGACTGGGAAAAACCCATCTCATGCATGCAGTGGGACATCAGGCAATTACGTTAAGACCGGACTTAAATGTTACTTACATATCAACAGAGACATTTACAAATGAAATGATTGAAGCCATACAGAGCGGTAAGACGAAGAATTTCAGAAACAGATACAGAACAGTAGATATATTACTTATAGACGATATACAGTTCCTCATAAGTAAAGAAGGTATTCAGGAAGAGTTTTTCCATACATTCAATGATCTTCACAGTGCAGACAAGCAGATAATTATTACAAGCGACAGACCTCCAAAGGAAATACCTACCCTTCAGGACAGATTGAAATCCAGATTCGAATGGGGACTTATTGCAGATATTCAGGCACCTAATTTAGAAACGAGGCAGGCTATTTTAAGAAGGAAAGCAGAACTGGAGAATATACATATACCAAACAATGTAATTGAATACATAGCAGAAATAATAAGCTCAAATATAAGAGAACTGGAAGGAGTACTGGTAAGAATAATGGCCTATGCTTCTCTGAAAAAAGCTAAAATAGATCTTCCTCTGGCAAAAGAAGCAATAGGTTCTCTCATTACAAGTACAGACAGTGACACAATAACAGTACCTATTATATTGCAAAAGACTGCTGATTATTTTGCCGTACCTCTGGAAGACTTATCTTCAGGGAAAAGGGATGCGAAATTAGCAAGAGCAAGACAGATTGCAATGTTTCTTGCCAGAGAATTAACAAAGACATCTTTTCCGGAGATAGGTAAACATTTCGGAGGCAAAGACCATACAACAGTACTTCATGCCTATAATAAAATAAAAGAAGACAGTGACCCTGCGATAAAAGCTCATATAAACAATATAAAAAATGAGTTGAAAGCAGTGTAAAGAGTGAGCAGTGAAAAAGGAGACCATAGAAATGAAAGTAATTTGTTTACAGGAAGAATTAAATAAAGGAATTCAAATAGCCAGTAAAGCTATCAGCTCAAAGATAATAGAACCTGTTTACGGTAATATTATGCTGGAAGCGTCCAATAACAATATGAAACTTGTAGGCACAAGCGGTGAAATTTCCATAGAGATTATTATAAAAGTTGAATCTATAGAACAGGAAGGGAGTATAACTGTCCCGTCAAGAGAACTCGGCAATCTTGTAGGAAGTCTGAATCCCGGTCACGTAAAAATAGAATCAGACGATATAAAAATAATTAATATTGAAACAAAAGGAAGTAATTATCAATTAAACGGTCTTTCTTCCGATCAGTTTCCGTCTATACCAAAAATAATCGGTGAAGACACTGTTTCCATAAGTCAGAAGACATTAAAAAGTATGATTAAAGAGACAGGGTTTGCCATAGCACCGCCTGATGAAGTAAGAGCCATATTAAAAGGGAGCCTTTTTGAAATACAGGGAGAGAGCCTGACAGTAGTCTCTGCAGACGGAAGAAGGATGGCCAAGAAAACAGCGAAATTATTAAACTCTCCGGGGAAAAATTTTGAAGTTGTAGTGCCTAAAAAAACTCTTAACGAACTCCTGAAAATCCTTACTGATAATCAGGAAGATGAAGTCAAAATTTACATAACAGACAGTCAGATAGACTTTCAGATGAATGATACAAGAGTTCTTTCCTCTCTTATACAGGGGAAATTCCCCAATTACAGGCAGGTAATACCGGCTCACTGTGATCAATCTCTCACAATAGATAAAGAGGCTTTTTATAAAGCATTGAGAAGAGCTTCATATATAACCCAGAAAGATCTTGAAAGTCCTGATCTGGTTAAATTCAAAATACATGACAGTCAGATAATTATAACTGCAAATACTCAGGATGTAGGCCAGGCCTATGAAGAAATCGATCTTCCCGAACCAGCACAGACTCTGGATATATCTTTCAATGCAAAATATCTCATTGACGCTCTGGGCTGTATGGAATGTGATGAAATTACATTTGAATTAAGTAACCCCGTAAATCCAGGTATAATAAAACCTGTAAGGGAAAAAGATAAAGATGAAGATTATATTTATGTTATTATGCCGGTAAGACTCAAGTAGGGGCGTTTAATTAAACGCCATTACTTATTTTCAAAAAGGTCTTGTATTTTAATTTTCAATATGCTAAAATACTCCTGACTATGCGTTAGGAGAGATGGCCGAGCGGCTGAAGGCGGTCGCCTGCTAAGCGATTATACGTGTGTTGAGCATGTATCGTGGGTTCAAATCCCACTCTCTCCGTTATATTCACGCAGGCGCCTGTAGCTCAGCGGATAGAGCAACGGACTACGAATCCGTAGGTCGGAGGTTCAAATCCTCTCGGGCGCGTGACCATGAGAAAATGGATCTTTTAAAAAAAGATGAGTATTTTATGAAAAAAGCTCTCTTTCAGGCAGAGAAAGCTTTCAGTCTGGGAGAAGTTCCTGTAGGGGCTGTTCTGGTATACAGAGAAGCTATGGTAATAGCAACAGCCTTCAATCAGAGGGAAACAAAGAAAAATCCTCTTGCCCATGCAGAATTAATAGGAATTGAAAAAGCCTGTAAACTGATGGACAGATGGAGATTGGACGATATATCTCTCTATGTGACACTGGAACCATGTCCTATGTGTGCCGGCGCAGCAGTGCAGGCAAGGATAAAAAGACTTGTTTTCGGTGCGAAAGATCCAAAGGCAGGAGCAATTACATCTCTGATGAATATACCGGGAGATAAGAGACTGAATCATAGAATAGAAACTCTCGGAGGTATCCTGGAAGAAGAATGCAGTTTTATATTAAAGGAATTTTTCAGGAAATTAAGAATTAATAAGAGAACTGAATGAGTGAATCCTTATAAGGAGAGATGGCTGAGTCCGGTTGAAAGCGCTCGACTCGAAATCGAGTAAGGAGAGTTAAATCTCTTTCGTGGGTTCGAATCCCACTCTCTCCGTAAAATAGTGAATGGTGAGTAGTGAATAGTGAGTATTTTTGCTATTAACTGATTAATAGAATAAAGAGCCCTTTAGCTGTCAGTTAACCGCTGACAGCTAAAAAGGAGAGATGGCTGAGTCCGGTTGAAGGCGCTCGATTGGAAATCGAGTAGGCGGGTTTACCCCCGCCTCGTGGGTTCGAATCCCACTCTCTCCGTTAGAAAATTTTTGGCCGTGCTAGATGGGGAACTAGCGGTGCCCTGTACCTGCAATCCGCTATAGCAGGATTGAATCCCTGTTTGAGGTTTTGTTTTTCAAGGTCTGCCTCTGGCAAGTGGTGATGAGAATCGGGCCCTTCGCAACGAAACCTTTCGAACCCTGTCAGGACTGGGAAGTAGCAGCAGTAAGGAAGTTATTTCGTGTGCCGCAGGTTTTACCTGGTTGGAGCTAACTACCATAGTAACGCTTGGGGAATAAGATCGAGGACAGGTGCACGGTCAAAAATTTAAGGTTTTAAATGTCACAGTTACACTTTTTCTGATAACCCATATATTTTAAAAATTACTGGTTACTATACTTTCGTATTTTTTGCATAAAGCCTTATGCCACGCGGAATAGCAGTTTTTCAAAATTCTGCAAAAGTATAGTCGTTACAAACTCAAAAGATGAATGAGAAGTTAAAAGAATTATTACATAGTTTTAAAGATAAGGGTTTTGTAACTATCCTTACAGGAGCAGGCATATCTGCAGAAAGTAATATACCCACCTTTCGCGGCCCCGAAGGCTACTGGAAAATAGGCAGCAAAAATTATCATCCACAGGAAATGGCTACTTACAGAATGTTTTCCCTTTCTCCCTGTGAAGTATGGAAATGGTACCTTTACAGGAGATATATCTGCAATCAGGCAATAGCAAATAAAGGGCATCTTGCAATAGTAAAATTGGAACAAAATCTTCAAGACAGATTTGCTCTTATTACACAGAATGTAGACGGCCTCCATATAAGGGCAGGAAATACAGCAGAGAAAACCTGTGAAATCCACGGCAATATAAACCTCATGAGATGTTCCCG
Organism: uncultured Synergistia bacterium; assembly: GCA_964431735.1. Lineage (GTDB taxonomy): Bacteria > Vulcanimicrobiota > SpSt-956 > SpSt-956 > JAKJGF01 > CALARM01. The sequence continues at coordinate 34,281 of CAYSLJ010000039.1, forward strand.
GGAATGTACAGATAAGACCTTTCTCATACCTGCCGGACTGGAGTTTGAACATAAAGACAGGGAACTATCTCCACAGGAAAAGTCACTTCTAATATGTCCTGAATGTTTAACTTTAGCAAGACCTCATATATTGTGGTTTGATGAATGTTACGATGAAATTTATTATAAATTCGAAACAAGTATGTCCTTAACAGAAAAGACTGATCTGTTAATAGTAATTGGAACTACGGGAAATACAACACTGCCTTCCAGAATTATTACATCTGTTATGAGAAAAAACAAACCGGTAATAGTTATAGATCCCTTTAAAAATGAAGTTACATCAATGATAGAACAATATGACAGGGGATATTATTTATCATGTAAAAGTGGCGAAATTGTGCCGGAAATCTGTGATACAGTGAGTAGTGAGTAGTGAGTAGTGAGTAGTGAGTGGTGAGTGATAAGGACTTTACATGATTTTATCAAGATATATAATAGAAATATGAGAATATTGGTTCCGTCACGATTCTCATAAACAATAATTGATTCAAGGAGTTTGAAATGTCAGACAGACTGAATGACAATACATATATAGACTTTGAAGATATAACAAAAATATCATATAAAGATATAGTAAATTCAATAAATAATGACAGAAAAAATATAGCAACATTTAAACCGAATAATATCTGTAAGATAGATCCGAGAACAAATCAAAGAATTGTTTATTCGGAAGTCAGGGCAAAACGCCACCATGATAACACAGGGAAAACAATGGAAAAACAGCATATACCATGTGTTATATGTAACGGTAACACAACAGGTATTATAGATAAAACCCCTCTCTCTGAGGGGTTTACTTTTATAAACAAAAATCTCTTTCCTATAGTTTATCCCGAACACTATTCACAGGAAAAAACATATATGGAACCAGGGAAAAATAACATATCCGTTCATGGAGAAATTGCTGCAGGTATGCACTTTATACAGTGGACAAGTAATTATCATGACAGAGATATGAGCAATATGCCTTATGAAGATGTTGAGATAGTGCTTAAAAGGCTTGCAACATTTGAAGGTATTCTTCTCCATGCAGCAGATTCCCAAATGCCATCGACAGGAGAATATGAACTGCATGAACACTTCGGTTATGCCGGTATAATCAAAAATTACGGCTCCCTTGTCGGAGGATCTCTCTCCCATGATCATCAGCAGATTATTCATACGAATATAATGCCGGGGAAAATAAAAGACGATTTAATTTTCAAAGAGAGATTTAATATTACTTTTTCTGATTTCATGTTAAAAAATAATCCTGAAACCCTTACACTTAAAGAACTGAAAACAATAAAAATTATTGTCCCTTATTTTATGAAACGACCTCTTGATACTATGATCATATTTAAAGATTTATCTAAAAACTATCTTCATGATTTAAATGATATGGAAATAAAAGAACTTGCTCTGGTACTCGGAACAAATCTCACAGCAGTTCCGGAATTAATGAAAAAAACAGGAAGAGAACCTGCTTATAATGTTATATTCCATAACGGCCCGTCAACAGGTCTTTATGTGGAAGTTCTTCCCTATACCCAGGAAACAGGCGGATACGAACACCTGGGTATTTATATATGTCAGGGTTCTCCTGAATTGACAGTAAATATGTATAAAGAATATTTCACTGAACACTGATAAAAAAGGAGTTATTTATGAGTATTTTAACAACGACGGAAATTATTGAAGAAATAGAAAAAGGAAGGATAAAAATCGAGCCTTTTTCTAAAGAAATGGTAGGTCCTGCCTCAATAGATCTCACTTTAAGCAATGCCTTCAGACTCTTTGTAAGACTTCCGATGCACATAAGAGCAATTGATGATATTAACTACAAATGTGCTACAAAAGGTATATGGATTCCCGACGACGGGTGTATTACCATACATCCTGGAGACACACTCCTGGGTATGACCAGGGAAAAAATCACTCTTCCCGAAGATATATGCGGATGGCTTGAAGGAAGAAGTAAATTTGCAAGAGTCGGTCTTCTGGTTCATATTTCAGCCAGTTTTATGCAATCAGGCATATCAAACCATCAGGTACTTGAAATGAGTAATTTCGGTCCCATACCTATTGATATGTATCCCGGCACAAGCGTATGTCAGTTTATATTTCAGAAAACCAGAGGGAAAGCTGTATATACAGGCCAGTTCAGACTTCAAACTCCCGAAGATTTTTGCAAAGATTAGGTAAAAAAGCTCCATATGTTTACAAAAAGTTAACAAAAACCCTGTTTTTTTAGTGGTATTTTTATCTTTCACCGGTTATACTGTAAATAGAGCTATTAAATATTTAGGAGTGATGACTGTGGATAAAATGAATTCTTTAAAAGTCAGACTTTCAGATATACAAAAACAGAGGCAGGCCCACCGGTGGACATCTGATAACGTGGTAGTAAAAGAAGAAGCAGGAGATGCTTTTTATAAAAATGAAGCAGGAAGAAAAGAATTCTTACAGGGTGAATTCACAAAATATGAAGCAGCAATGAAAGAACTTCATGCAAAGGTCACAGCAGAAGGTATAAGACCTCTTATCTACGATGTAAACGGACAGGTCGTTGAAAGAGGGATTGATCCGAATTTTACTCAGGAAAGTATTTCTGTAATGAAAGGAGCCTCAGGCAATAGTAAAGGAATGAAGGCTCTGGAACAACTGGGAGAAGAAATTACTCCCGTAGAAACAGGCGATATAAAAGAAGCTATGAAGCTTAAACAACAGATAATTGATGCAAAGGGTAAAACCGCCACAATAGGCACCTTCAATATAGAATGGCTCGGCACAAAGAAAAGAAAAGAAGAAGATTATAAGAAAATAGCACAGGTTATAAAGGATACAGGCGCCCAGATTCTTGGTATACAGGAAGTAAGTGATGAAAAAGCTCTGAAAACTGTAATGAAAAATCTTCCTGATTATGGTTATATACTCGGTAAATCAGGCGGGCAGAAAGTAGGAGTTATATTTGATAAAAAAAGAGTTGAATATGATATAAGTTCCATAGATCAGATAGATGAAGCACAGGTAGGCTCAAGACTTCGTGCCCCCCTCCTTGTAGATATGAAAATTGACGGAGCTTTTGATTTTACTTTTGTTGTAACACATCTTAAAGCCATGTTTGACGATAAGGCAATAGCTACAAGAACAGAACAGGCAAAGAAAATAAATAAATGGATAACACAGCATTTAGAAGAGAGTAAAGATAAAGATTTAATCATGGTAGGAGATTTCAATGATTTTGTAGGAAGTGATTCTCTAAAACCGCTTGGGAAAGGCGGAAATGTTCATTTCCTCACAGAAGGACTTCCCAAAAGTTTTTATTCCAATATCCCCTATAAAGGACTTATAGACCACTGTACTGTCACAAATGTAGATACAGGAGCAATGGAAGAAGTAATTCCCGGAAGTATCCATACAATTGACGAAAAATCCTATCCCAACTACCTGGGAAGTGTATCTGACCATAAACCTGTCTTATTTGTAGTAAGAAGTGACCAGGATAAAGACTAAGGGGTTGTAAAAAAATAACCTTATCATATTTACAATCGTCACGCGTAACGCGTTACGCGTGACGCGAGGACAAAAGCCATAATTTGCCAGAGTTATTTTCTTACAGTCCCTAAAAATTCCACAGAACAAAAAAGGCGAACCGGCGGGTTCGCCTTTTTTATATTATTTCTTCTTATTTTTTTATATTATTTCTTCTTATATGGCACCAGTTTCTCTTTCAATTCCCTTATAGTACCGAAAAGAATTCCTTTAAGTTTCTCTCTTCCTTCTTCACCTTTTAAGATCAGATCCTTTATTTCTATAATCTTTGTAGTGGTAGCAAGGACGGAATTGAGCTGATGATCAAGCTTTATACCTCCTAAAATAGGAATTTTAAACATATTCTGAAGATCAGTTTTGTACATATTAAGAAGATCATCGGGATCTGCAAGAAAATTCTTTATTTCACATATAATCTTCAGTGTTGCTTTATCACCGAAGATTGCTCCTGAGATAAAATCTCCCCCTGTTTTTCTATCCAGTGTTATTGTAATTGAATAGAGTACAGGATCATCGAGAACTTTAAACCTTATTCTCTGAAAATCTCCTTCTGCCCAGAACCCTATTGCAGGATAGCCGCTATCTACCATAACAGTGACTATTTCCCCTACAAGCATTTCATCTCTGCTTTCTTTCATTTCCTGTTTATGACTGAAACTCTGTAAAAAAGATAACATATTCAAACTCCTTTCCTACATACTTAACCGACCTTTTAGATATTTCCTCAGTGAATGAACTGTAGAGTTAATATGAAGTTGTAAAAGATCGACATCTGCTCTGTATGTTTGATCTTTATCCAGATAGTTATCAAGGTTAAATATAAGAGGAATCTGAGCATAAATATAACCGCCTGTAAGATCTGCGTCACAGGTAATAATACCAGGCTCATCGGTAATAAGAAAAGTACTTTTAACTTCTGCCTTGAAGGCCTGCCAGATTTTTCCGAGGTCCCTTACTTTTTCTCCGTAACCTATGGAAACATTTGCCACATGGCCCAGTACTTTGGCTCTGGTAAGATCTTCCGAAAGATTTGTCAGTCTGAAAATAAGGCGCGTTCCGTCAGAAAGATTTTCAAATCTCAAATAATGGTTCACCCCGTCAGAAGAAATATCAATCAAAGAATAACCGCTTTTTACATTTGAAGCTATAACCAGTCCTATAAGCACCTCATCAAGGCGTTTATTTATGAGTATTTCATCATACCTTTTCCAGCTGTATGCAACAAGATCAGTAAAAATTTTTTCCAGTTCTTCCGGGTCTTTTACCGTCCCCGACGGTCTGATAGGAACAGTTTCTTTAGGTACATCTGTCAGGGATTTACCGCATCTACCGCAAAAAGTCATATCAGGTTTTACCTGAGTATTACAGTTAGGGCAATTCATAAACAACCTCCTTATATTTTAACATTTAGCTATACATATGAACAATATACTGTAATGAGCATAAATAATACATATTTGCTCTCGTGACGCGTAACGTGTAACGCGTGACGGGAGGAAAACTTTCATTGCATGCTTATGCTCAGGTCAGTAATTTGATTATAACATTTCAAGTCAAGTTTGACTCTTTCAGTTTATTTTACAAGTTATTGAAGTGAACATAATTATAGTTTATATAAGAATCGTGACGCGTAACGCGTAACGCGTGACGGGAGGACAGTTTAGAGTAGTTGCCCTAAAGTTTCTCTACATACTCGCAATAGGTAAATAGATACTTAGAGCCTATCCGAAAAGTCATCAAATACCTTCCGGTGGGTGAGACTCTATTTCCTTGTTTTTACTGACTTTATAATTGAATAGGTTCCGGGTTTTGGGTTTTAATCTTCCTAACCCAACACCTAACACCTAACACCTAAAAATTGAATTATAGTGTAGTTCACAACAAATTACAGATAATCCTCGCGTCACGCGTCACGCGTTACGCGTCACGAAGCACTTAATTTCTAATAAGTTATGAAACTAACTATAGATTGTTTTTTTACAGTTTTTAAAATCTGCAAAAGTATAGTGTTATATATATTTCCAATGAACAATGAGGGAAAAATATTACACATTAAGGTTCACAGTTATAATTTATTAATTTCCGATATAATCGGAGAGAGCTGTAATAAATAAATCAATATTCAGGTTATGTTTTCAGTGTTTTTAAGATTTCTAAACCGGGAGTCAGGAGCGGTAACGGGTAACTATTGAATTTGACAAGTTCCAAACTTTTATGTTAAGATCATTCACGTTTCACTTTAGACTAACAAACATGACCGGTTCGGTCACAACAAATTATGAGAATTGTTTCTCCAGTCACGGGTTATACGTTACCAGTTACGATTCTCATATAAATTAAATTAAGAGGAGTTTGATTTTATGGCCAACAAACCGTTTAATGCTTTCAAATTAGCACAGGACCAGTTTGACTCTGTAGCAGAACAGTTAGGTCTGGATCAGGCTACAAAAGATTTGCTCAGAAATCCTGACAGAGAATATCATTTTAATATTCCTGTAAGAATGGATGACGGAACAGTAAAAGTATTCAGAGGTTTCAGAGTTCAGCACAATGATGGCAGAGGACCATGTAAAGGCGGAATAAGGTTCCATCCTCAGGAAACTGTTGATACAGTTCGTGCTCTTGCCATGTGGATGACATGGAAATGCTCCGTTGTAGACATACCTCTCGGAGGTGGTAAAGGTGGAGTCATATGTGATCCTCACAACCTTTCCATGAGAGAACAGGAAGGGGTATGCCGCGGATGGGTTCGCCAGGTAGCAAAAAATGTAGGCCCTGTTCAGGATATCCCTGCACCTGATGTAATGACAAGCGGCCAGCATATGGTATGGATGATGGACGAATTTGAAAAGATACATGGAGGAAAATTCCCGGGATTTATTACAGGGAAACCTGTAGGTATAGGAGGCTCTCTTGGAAGAACAGAAGCCACAGGTTATGGAGTAATATATGTAATGAGAGAAGCTTTAAGGGAAATGGGTATAGATATTAAATCTACAAAAGCAGCTTTTCAGGGTTTCGGCAATGTATCTCAGTATGCTGTAAAACTATATAAAGAATATGGCGGAACTCCCATATGTGTATCATGCTGGGATCAGGAAGAGCAGAAATCCTATACATTTAAGAAAAAAGATGGCATAGATATAGATGCACTGCTTAATATTACAGACAGATTTGGCGGAATAGATAAAAAGCAGGCAAAAACCCTGGGTTATGAAATACTTCCCGGAGATGCCTGGATAGAACAGGACGTAGATATATTAATACCTGCCGCCCTTGAAAATCAGGTAACAGGGGAAACTGCTCCGAAGATACATAAAAATGTAAAAATTATGGTTGAAGGTGCCAATGGACCTACTACTATTGAAGCAGATAAAGTATTGAAAGAAAGAGGTATATTCATAGTACCTGATTTCCTTGCCAATGCCGGCGGTGTTATGTGCAGTTATTTTGAACAGGTTCAGTGTAATATGAATTACTTCTGGCCCAAAGATGAAGTTCTCGGTAAACTGGATGCAAAAATGACTGATGCCTATCTGAAGGTGTCGGCACTTGCAAGAAAGAAGAAAATCTATATGCGTGATGCTGCCTATATGATTGCCATACAGAGAGTAGCAGAAGCATGTAAGATGAGAGGCTGGGTCTAGAAAACGTTACGAGTAACGCGTAACGCGTAATGCGTAACGGTTATATCCGTTATTCGTTACATGTTACGCGTTACTTATTTTAATGCAGTAATGCGTGATGTGTAACGGGTAATGCGTGAGTTCGTAACGCATCACGCGTTACGCGTCACGCATTACGATTTTTAAAGGGAGGTTATTTTTATGAATAAAAATAATATAGAAGATTCCTGTTGTCTCCATTCCCTTATGTCCTATAAAGTAAGAAAAGTCCTTCTTGTTGCCAGTCTTTATGACTATTTTCTTCTGGAAGAAGACGGAAGACTCACCGATCTTCTCGGAGCTGCCTATAAGCAGAGAGATCTGGGCTACGTACCGACATTACACAGAATAAAAGGCGGGCAGGAAGCTCTGAAAAAACTTGCAGAAGAGCAGTTTGATATGGTAGTGACCATAATGAGAATAGGCGATATGGATCCTTTTACTTTCGGGCGTAAAGTCAAGGAAGTATCTCCCGGTATGCCTGTAGTCATACTGGCCTATAATACTCCAGAACTTGCCAGACTTCTTGAAATATATGATGAAACAGCAATAGACAGAATTTTCATCTGGCAAGGCGACGGGGAAATCCTTACAGGTATTATTCAATATATAGAAGACATGAAAAATGCCGAAAAAGATACCTCCCTTATCGGTGTTCAGAATATCCTGGTCATTGAAGATTCAATAAGCTCCTATTCCAGATATATTCATATTTTATTTGAAGAACTGTGGGATCAGACTGTTCTGCTTTTACAGGACAGTCTCACATGGACTGAAAAATCCCTGAGACAGAGAGCCAGACCAAGGGTTCATCTGGCTCTTTCCTTTGAAGAAGCTCTCAGGATTTATGAAAAATTCAAAGGTAATTTAATGGCGGTAATAAGCGAATGTTCCTTCACAAGAGATGGTATTATGGACAATAAAGGAGGACTCGATTTTATCACCATGATAAGAAAAGAATTTCCCTATCTGCCTGTATTACTTCAATCCAACAATCAGGAAGATGAAGAAATAAGTAAAAAACTGAATACAAATTTTCTTTTTAAAAAATCTCACACACTGGTAAGTGATTTCAGGAATTTCTTTGAACATTCTACCGGTTTCGGAGATCTTATTTTCCGTGACCATGAAGGGAAGGAAATGGGGAGAATAAAAAATATCACTTCTTTATATTCACTTATAGATACATTGCCGGGAGACATTCTGACTGAATATGTAAGGAATGGACATCTTACAAGATGGCTTCTTGCAAGGACAGAATTTGAGCTTGCCAGGTCTATTTCTTCTTTAACAGATTTAAAAAACAAAACATCGGAAACACTCAGGGAAGTGATTAAAAATATTTTTATAGAATACAGGAAAAAAAGTTATAGAGGCTCTATTGTCAGTTATTCAAGGCATTTTCATCATGATTATTATAATTTCAGCCGCATAGGCAGTGGCTCTATAGGAGGAAAAGCCAGAGGTCTTGCTTTTATTGATAAAGTACTTGCCAGATATTTAAAAGAAGAACAATTTCCCCATGTTTCCATATCCATACCTTCAACACTGGTTCTCGGAACAGATATGTTTGACTCTTTTATAAAGAAAAATAATCTTCTGGATTTTGCTCTTGAAGAAACATCTGATATGATGATAGCAAATGAATTTTTGAATGCAGAATTGCCTGCTACGGCAGTAGGAGATATAAGAGAATTTATACGTCATGTAAAAGTTCCTCTCGCAGTCAGGTCGTCGAGCCTTCTTGAAGATGCACTCTATCAACCATTTGCAGGTGTTTATATTACAAAAATGCTCCCTAACAATCAATTAAATATTGATGACCGTTTCAGAAGTCTTGCCAGTGCCATAAAGCTTGTCTATGCTTCAACATTTTTCAAAAATGCAAAAGCCTATATAGAAACTACTCCCAACATGGTAGAAGATGAAAAAATGGCAGTTATAATTCAGGAGGTAGTCGGTAAAGCTCATGGCAATGCTTTTTACCCGCATTTTTCAGGGGTAGCGAGATCTTATAACTATTACCCCGTAGGAAATTCAAAACCTGAAGATGGCGTGGCCAATCTGGCTCTCGGACTGGGTAAAACGATAGTAGACGGAGGTGTATCACTGAGATATACACCTGCCTATCCCGGGATTCTGCCTCAATTCGGTAATATAAGGGATATATTTGATTATTCTCAGAAAGAATTTTACGGAATAAATCTTGAACACAGAATTTCAACTGCTTTTGCTGAAGAGGATCAATATCTTATAAAACTCGGTATAGACAGGGCAGAACAGGACGGAACATTGAAATATATGGCATCTACCTATTCAGGGGATAATGACAGGGTTTACGACGGACTCTTCGGACATGGGCCAAGACTTATTACGTTTGCCCATATACTAAAAAATGAAATATTTCCTCTGTCAAAAATTCTGGAATATCTCCTTAAATTGAGTGAAGATTCTATGGGATGTCCTGTAGAGATTGAATTTGCTGTAACACTGGACTCAGAAAAAGGTCTTCCTGCACATTTCGGTTTCCTTCAGGTAAGACCTCTTGTAGTAAGTGATGAACTGGTTCAGGTAGAATTATCCGATATAAAAGAAAAGCCTTTTCTGTGTTACAGTAAATTTGCCCTTGGTAACGGTATAATAAAAAACATACACGATATAGTTTACGTAAAAAGGGAAACCTTCGACCCATCAAAAAGTTCCCTCATAGCAAAAGAAGTTGACAGGATGAACACCATGCTCAGATCAGAAAAAAGACCTTATCTCTTAATAGGGCCGGGGCGCTGGGGTTCTACAGACCCGTGGCTGGGCATACCGGTAAAATGGAGTCATATAAGCGGTGTAAAGGTTATTGTAGAGGCAAGCCTTGATAATATGAATGTAGATCCTTCCCAGGGCTCACATTTCTTCCAGAATATGACATCTCTCAGGATTGGCTATTTCACAGTACCTCTGAACCATCGTGACTGTAAACTTGACTGGTCATGGCTTGACAGTCAACCTGTAGCAAAGGAAAGCAATCATTTAAGGCACATAAGGCTTGAAAAACCTATGGAAGTGCAGCTAGACGGGCGCAGAGGGCAGGGAATCATTTTTCAGTGACCGGTGAGCAATTATAAATGGCAAAAGAAATTTGTCACATAATATTTATATGAAAATGATGAAGTTTTATGCTCCACTGTCTATTCATTTTCATATTTGGTTGTGACCGATACGGTCATGCCTGTTAGAGTGAAAAGTGAAAAAAATTGATTTTACCTGCTATTCACTTTTCACTGATCTAAAAAACGCAACCTTATTTTATACAATAAAGATATGTGTTATAATATATAAAAAATTATAGTTAGTTTCATAACAATTCATAATTAATGAGTGAATAGTGAGTGAAAATTACACTTTTACTCACTACTCACCACTCACTACTCACTTAATCATAATTTATGAAATACACTATAAATTCACCAGGAGGATTTATATGAGTAAAGAAAAAAAAGACCTTTCGGAAGAATTTTTTCAAATGAGCAGGGTATTACTTTCTATAGCTCAATGTGATAATTACCTGAGCGGAGAGGAAATAAAGTTAATACTGGCAAATATTTCAAAAAATGGCAATATGACAAAGGAACAGGAAACAGTTCTGGAAGATGATATAAATAATCCGAAAGATGTGCTGGAACTGCTACCCGGGATAGAAAGTGATACAGCCAAAGCTACTCTCGTACTTCAAATGTCTCTCATACCTCTTTCGGATAAATATGTAGACAAAAGAGAAAAAGAAACAGTATATAAAATTCTTGACAATCTGAAATTCGATGAAAAAGTAAAAGAAAAAGCAAGGGAATTTATAACTGTAGCAGCAGATCTATCTGAAGCTCTGGCAAAGTACATTTAATCTTCGGGAGGTCCTCCAATGGAAGACGGGAAAATGACTGTTATAGAACATTTAGAAGAGCTGAGAAGGAGGATAATAATATCTGCCTTATCGGTAATCTTCTGCAGTATTGGAGGATATTTTGTAGCAGCCAGAATAATGCATATACTTGCTGCGCCTATCGGGCAGAATAAACTTGTTTATCTTACCCCGTCAGAAGGTTTTGTTACACATATTCAGGTATCTCTGGTATGCGGAGTCATACTGGCTTCTCCCATGGTATTGTATCAGATATGGGCTTTTATAAATCCTGCTCTCAAGCCTGAGGAAAGAAGATATTTTTTTACCTTTATGCCACTGGTAATTTTTCTCTTCTCTTCCGGTGTGGCAGGAGGAACATTTTTTATACTGCCTGCAGGCATAAAATTCCTTATCAATTTTTCCACAGTAGACCTGCAGCCCATGCTCTCTGTAAGTAACTATTTTTCTTTTGCCCTGTCAATTATCGTTTCGTGCGGTGTTGTATTCGAACTGCCTCTTGTAGCACTTTTACTCGGTAAAATAGGTCTTGTAAATTCAGAGAAGCTTTCAAAATATCGTAAATATGCAATTCTTGTATCCTTTGTTATAGCAGGTGTTATAACACCTTCAGTTGATATGTTTACACAGATACTTGTAGCAGTTCCGATTATATTTTTATATGAAGGAAGCATAATATTATTGAAGATATACAGATTATAATTTTCTGAGTACCGTAACAGATAAATTAGTAACCAAAATCTTATATATCGTGACACGTGACGCGTTACAGGAGCAAAAACTTTATACAAGCACATGATACGTAATTTTTTTGATACTCTTTTACCTGGTGTGATACTAAGGAGTTGTCAGGAAATAACTACATCTTAATTACGATTTGTATCGTGAC
>CAYSLJ010000040.1:0-45982 GCA_964431735.1 uncultured Synergistia bacterium
TATTACTGAGGTGAGCATAAATAATAAATATCTGATCTCGTGACGCGTAACGCGTAACGCGTGACGCGTGACGGGAGGAAGACTGTTATTACATGCTTATGCTCAGGTCAGTAATTATTAATTTTTATGAAACTAATTATAATATATACATGCTATCGTGCCCCATGACGGGGAAAAAATGTTTATTATATGCTTATAGTCAGCTTAATAAAATACAATATCAATAAAATTACCTGCCAGAGGAGATGGTAAAAGTGGCAATAAGAACTGACTGGAATAAAATTTTCGAAGAAATTAAATATAATTTTTCTGCCGAAATAACGACAGGTTCAGGAGGATGGCCCCGGTTCGCCGGGAAACATAAAAACAGAGAATTTACTATTTTTCCTTCGTCAGGAGAACTTACCTTCCATATATCCCTGAAATCGGATTTTGAACTCGGCCTTACGAACGAAAGTATCTTTACTATTCTGCTGAAAGGATTTCAGCAGGATATTCAGGTAGGAACAGAAGACTTTGACAGCCGCTATCTCATAAAAGGAGGCCCTGAAGAAAACGTTATAGATTTTCTGTCATATGACAGGGTAAGAGGAGCTATAAGATGTTTTGAACCGATAAAATCATTACATCTGTGCCATTCATACCTTGAAATAACAAGAAAAATGGAAAGAAACGAACTGTTTACAATAGATAAAATGGATTTCCTTCTTGAAAGGTTCCTCTTTCTGGCAGACGGAATAGAAAATCCTGAAATCATAGAAGAAGATGATGAAGAAGACTGAATTACCTGCGAATAAATTCGCAGGATTCCTGCTTCTCTGACCATGCTTGCCTTCGGCTGAAAACCTTCAGGTAGAGGCGCACTCTCCACAGGCGTCAATTCCCTGTATTCCACAGGTAAGGAATTTCAGTGGCCAGAGCCTTCCGAAAACAAATAATCCTCTTTACTTCTTCTTTTCCACCATCCTCTGGAAAAGAAATATGTTACGAAAGTTCCCTTTAAAAAAGCACTTATACTTATAGCCCACCAGATACCTTCAACTCCCATATTACATTTAAAGGCAAGAAAATAGGCAAGAGGAATTCTTCCGACAGTAAGAGGAATATAAATCAATGTCGACGGCAGAGTATTTCCGAGCCCCGTAAAAACACCCTGAAATACTATTTCAAAACCCAGAAATATTTCACAGAAGCCTATAATCCTCATATATTTCACCCCTTCAAAAAGCACTGTTTTATCATCTGTCATAATAGCAATAAAAGGATGGGGATATATGATAAATATGAGTGATACAGGCAATAGAACGCATGTTACGTAGAAGATATTTACCCATGCGGCTTCTATCGCTTTTTTCATATCTTTTATGCCTGTATACTGGCCTGTCATGGTAGCGGCAGATACGGCAAAACCGGTACATATGAAATATGCCACTCCTTCTACCCTGTGACATATATTCAGGGCACAGAGGGCAGGAATATTACCGAGCATGGTAATAAATTTAGTAAGGAAAGGAAAAACCATACAAAAAATAAAATTACCCGTTGCAACAGGCACTCCTACCTTCATAATTTCAATGGAATCCTTCAGAGAAAAGTCTTTCATGGAAAAAGTAGAGGAGAGAAAATCTTTTTTTACAAGCAGAATTATCCTTATTACTATCCCCAGAGCCTGTGCTATGATGGTTGAAAGTGCGGCACCTCCCACCTCCATTCTTGGTATGAAACTATAGCCAAGGATCAGGAGAGGCGCAAGGACTATGTTAAACAAAATGGTTATTCCATTTGTCCAGAAGGTTGTTTTGGTATCGCCATGGGCGTTAAAAATTGTTCCTGTCGTAATAAAAAGAAAGGATATGACAAAATAAATATTCATAAAGTAAAAATATTCTTCAGTTGCTTCAAGTATGGAATCTGTAAGCCCCATACTCATGAATATGGGATGATATAAATAATTCATAATAACCGTTATGATGATTCCGACAAAAACTGACAGAATGAGGCCTTCCATGGCAATTTTCTGGTATCCTTTTCTGTCTCTTGCACCTGCATATTGAGCAACAAAGGAATTTACTCCTCCTGAAACAATATTGATAAGTGCATAGAGAGCCCATGTTATAAAGGAAGCAGCGCCGACTGCGGCAAAGACCTCACTGTTACGGAGCAGTCCGAGCCAGAAAGCGTCGATGAATTCAAAGATAATCTGACAGGTATAAGTAAGTATGGCAGGTATGGCAAGTTTTTTAATGGCTGTACTGTAAGGCAGACCTGTTATGTTCTGGCTGGACATTTTTTTTCCTTTATGATATTATCGTGAGTCGTGAGTCGTGAGTGGAAGATTGTCTTTATGACTCACTACTCACTTAAATTCCAATAAGTGATGAAATACACCATAAATTGTTATTATAACAGTAAATCAACCTTCTGTCCTGTAATATTTATCACAGATTCTTATAGAGAGGTATCTTTATGATTAAAATAAAAAAGAAAAAATAAGTCAATCAATACACACGGGAGATTATACAAAAATAAAAGAGTAATTCATTTAAAAAGATATTTTTACAGATAGTGTAAAGATGAATCATTTATTTCTACATTCATTTTTTCACCTTTAATCTCTACCTGTCTTTCCCAGTAATAAAATATCTGTTTTTTGGACTCATCAACCTGCATAATATAACCGTTTCCGCTTGATTTTACAGATGTCTCAGTCGGGTTAAGCAATATATAGGTCTGATTCGGATAGACAGGATTCGGACATCCGGGAGACGGATAATTCTGACAGGGATAATTATTATACTGATAAGGATAAGGATAGGTCTGGCCTACATAGAGGCCGGGACTCTTTGTATAAGTATTTTCATAACCCCAGTTAGTTGTAATTTTGTTATTGTCTCCCCCTGTAAAAAGTTCGTATCTCTGGCTCTTCACCATATACTGGCCGGGAGGCAGGAATACTTTATATACCCTGTCGCCGTACATACCAAGTTCTTTAATACAGGTCCCGTCCTGATTGTAAATAGAAATTTTCACCGGCTTATAAATATCTATATCATTTGATTTTATACTGAAATTACACTCACAAAGTTTTAAAGTTATCTTAAGTTCTCCGCCATAGTTTTCTGCCGAAACGAGTCCCATAAGATTACAGCAACCTCTCAACTGATAATATTTTTCCCCTTTTACAGTCTCATATGGTACGGTTTTAAAATAATCTTCCTTAAATCCGAAGACAGAAATTTCACTGTAAGGAATATATGGCTCATTATTCAGGAGAATATAATTCATATCTCTCCCGTTTACCGTCACTTTCATAGCATCCTGTCCGAGTGCAGGTAAAATCATGATAAAAACAAGTAATAAAAATAATATTTTTTTCATAAATTAACCTCCTTACATTTATTTCCTGGTATAATTATACCATAAAATTGCATAATCAGACAGGATAATTGCATTGATAGTTTATTCAACCGGTCGTGATGCGTAACGATTGACGCGTGACGGGTTTATATCCATACGCATTACGCTTTACGCTTTACGAGATTTTATAGTTATGAAAGTAACTATGGACTGCAAGAAAAATAACTCTGGCAAATATCCTCGCATGACGCGTCACGCGTGACGCGTCACGATCTAATATAATTGAAACATTTATTTAATTTTCATTCCTATAACAGATAGCCGCCTTATATTAATAAAAGGAGAAATGATAAATGGCAGAACGTATTTTTTACATATTGTTAATTTCGCTTTCTCTGTCTATATTAAATTCCTGCGGTGCAACAGCACCGTCACTGCCTGCTTTCAACACCGGAGATGCTGCAACTGAAGAAGAATTACAAATGGACAGGCTTTTCCCCAGCCAATCCGTATCAAAATGGATCTATAGATTCAGAGAAGTAAAATACTCAAATTATTATGACATGATAATATATGAATTTAACAGTAATGAAACCAGGGAAGTACTTCCAGCAGATGCTCCCTATGTGGCAATAAGACAATCAGGAGACAGTTATTTTGCCACAACCAGAGCAGTATATAAAAAGACGTCATCCACACTTATACTCAATAATTTAAAATATGAGTATGAAACTGACACACAGGGCTTTAACGGCATGTTGCTATATCTACCGGTACAGTTAGGTTTTACCTGGAAAGCAGACCTTCCTTTTCAGGGTCATGATTACTACTTAACAATGGAAGACGGTGAGAATAAAATATCTACCATATCAGACATAGCATATACTCCTGCCGGAACCTTCAACCACTGTGTAAGGACTGATTTTACGGCAAGCGGTACAAAAACATTTGTAAATACAGGCAGTGTAAGTGTTTCCTGTGCAATAACATCATGGTATGCCCCTGATGTGGGACTCGTAAAGAGTAAAAGCGTATTAAATATTTCATCTTATGAGGATTCATCTATAGATGAACGGATTGATATAAACAGAGAACTGGAAAGTTATGAATAATATAGCAGAGAAACATATTATAATACCAGCCGATTTTCAATTCAGTCAGGCAAATCTTCAGGATTATAAAGACTGTCCCAGAAGGTTCCAGCTGACTTATTTATTAAAACTCCCGTGGCCGTCGGTAGAAGCGGAACCGGTAACGGAACATGAGAGAAATTTATATCTGGGAACAGCCTTTCATCGTATGGTTTATCAACATATAATGGGAGTACCGGAAGAAGATCTTCAAAAAATGATTGATGACAGAGATTTAAAATTATGGTGGCATAATTATATTCAATACAGACCTTATGATATATCAGGCAAACTGTATCCTGAAACAGCTCTGTCATGCCATGGTGGAGGATTTTCTATTACAGGGAAATATGATCTCATAGCTCTTTTCGGAGACAGAGCCATTATTATTGACTGGAAAAGCTCCAGAAAAAAACCTTCCAAAACCTTTCTTCAAAATCGCATACAGACACGATTATACTTATATCTTCTCATTGAAGGAGGAAAATATTTTAACAATGGCCTCCCCTTTGCCCCTGACAGAGTAGAGATGATGTACTGGTTTCCTTCTTTTCCTGAAAGTCCCGAATTTTTCAGCTATAGTTTTTCTGAATATAAAAAAGACAAAGAATTTTTATCATGTCTCATTCAGGAGATCAGCAGTTCGAAAGAATTCAGATTGACAGAAGAAGTAAAACACTGTCTTTACTGTTCCTATCGTTCTCTGTGTGAGAGAGGCATAAAGGCAGGATCTATAGATGAAATGGAAGATGAAATAGACATTAAAGAAACAGATATTAATCTGGATTTTGACCAGCTCGGAGAAATAGAATTTTAAACGTAACGCGTGACGCGTAACAGGTGACGCGTTACGTATTACTGTTAATCACAGAAAAATCCCTTTTCTGTACATAAGCTCTGCATTCAAAAGAGCCGCTCCTGCAGCACCTCTCAGGGTATTGTGACTTAAAATTACCATCTTAAAATCCAGCAGATTACATGGTCTTATTCTTCCGACTACTGCAGTCATACCATTGCCTTCCATCAAATCGATTCTCGGCTGCGGTCTGTCTGGTTCAGTCATTACTATGACAGGTTTCTCCGGTGCCATAGGAAGTCTCAATGACTGAGGTTCTCCTCTGAATGAGTGTAAAACTTCAGTTATTTCCCCTACAGATGTTTTCTTATTGAGTTTTACACTTATACAGCACATATGGCCGTCAAGGACGGGAACCCTGTTACAGTGAGCACTTATTTTTATTGGAGCATTTATTATTTCATCACCTTTATATGTACCGAGTATCTTCAGAGGTTCAGTTTCAGCCTTTTCTTCTTCTCCTCCTATATGGGGAACAACATTTCCCAGTATATCCATGGAAGGAACTCCCGGATAACCGGCTCCGCTTATAGCCTGCATGGACACGAGATGAACCTGTTCCACTCCGAATTTCTCATGCAGTGCTTTTAAGACCATTGTCACTCCCATTATAGTACAGTTGGAATTGGTTAATATAAATCCCCCTGATTTCTTATATGAATCCTGATGTTTTATCAATTCAAGATGTTCCGGGTTCACTTCGGCACTCATCAGAGGAACATGTTTATCCCACCTGTGATTTTTTGAATTGCTTACAACTACATATCCTTTACTGGCAAACTCTTCTTCGATTTCTCCCGCAACAGAACTGTCCAGGCCGGAAAAAAGTATTTTACAGTCCAGAGGAGGTTTACATTCTTTTACTGTCAATTTTTTTGCCATTTCAGGAATATGAGCGCTTATTTTCCATCTTCCCGATACAGCTTTTTCATATAATTTGCCGGCACTTTTTTCAGAAGCACAGAGTTCTGTCAGTTCAAAATACATGTGCCCGTCAAGTAACTGAATAAATCTCTGGCCCACAGTGCCTGTTGCACCTAAAATTCCTGCTTTTACTTTTCTGAATATAGTTCCCGGTTTTACCTGTTCCATAAACGCTCTCTCCTATTCTTCCCTGGTTGAATTAATTTTACTTAAAATTCTTCTCAAAAGAACTTTAACTTTTTCAGGATCGGCAGTATTAAGGGCAATTCCTTTTTCTATATATTCCACTGATTCTGAAGAAAATCCGCTTTCAACGAGAGAATTGGATAAATTATAATAGTTCCAGAGATTATCAGGATATTTCTCAATAAGATCCAGGAATATGCTCTTTCCTTCCTGTAACTGTCCGGAATTAATAAGTAATTCTCCTTTAAGCCCCAGAGCCTCCTGATCAAATTTCCCGCCCTTCTGTCCGTCATATTTTATCAATTCATTGCAGAACAGAAGTGCTCTCTCATAATTTCCTGTTCTTTTATAATAATTTATTACCCTGAAAAACAGATCAATATTATCAATATCTTCTTCTTTTTTGTAAAGCACTATTTCAAATATCTCTATTGCCTCATCTTCCCTGTTACGGGAAACGAGTTTCTCTGCAATGACAAGTTTTTCCTGAGAAGAAGCTTCCATAATATCATCTCTGGTTACAGAAAACGTATCTTCCTTTTTCCCGTTCATTTCTCTGTTCTGTCCCTGCCTTCTCTGAGAAGGATGTTCCTGCTGCTGTGCCATTCCCATCATCATCATTTTGGGAAGACAGCAGTCTCTAAATCTGACTCCGCTGCCACAGGGGCATGGTTCATTTGCTTTTACCATTTTCATAAATTATACCTCCTATGTTTTTAACCGTGACGCGTGACGCGTAACGCGTGACGCGAGGTAAAACTAATCTAAAATATCGCTTCTATAATAAGAACTTCTCACTAAAGGGGCAGATATTACTTTTTTCATACCAATCTTTTCCCCTTCCTCTTTGAAGAATATAAATTCTTCAGGAGCAATATAACGGTCTACGGGAAAATGATTCCTTGAAGGAGACAGATACTGTCCTATTGTAAGAATCTGGCATCCTGCATCTACGAGATCTTTAATTACCGATAGAATCTCTTCTTTTGTTTCTCCCAGTCCTACCATAAGACCTGATTTTATAATAATATCCTTATTAATCTCTCTCGCCATTCTTATCACATCTATAGACCTTTCATATATGGCCTGAGGCCTTACTGCATGATAAAGTGACGGAACTGTTTCCACATTATGATTGAACACATCCGGATCCGAGGAAATTACTGTTTTAACAGCCTTTTTACTGCCCTGAAAATCAGGTGTTAACACTTCAATCTTAGTTCCCGGAGAAAGTTTTTTTATTGCTCTTACTGTTTCTGAAAAATGCTCTGCCCCGCCAAGGGGGAGATCATCTCTTGTAACAGATGTTATAACAGAATAGCTTAAATTTAAATTTAAAATAGTAAGGGCAATATGGTCAGGTTCGGAAGGGTCAGTTAAGCCAGGAATGCCATGGGTGACGGCACAGAACCTGCAATCTCTTGTACATATATTTCCCATTATCAAAAAAGTCGCTTTCCCGCAGGAAAAGCATTCTCCAATATTGGGACATTTTGCTTCCTGACATACAGTATGAAGATTTCTGTCTTTCAATATATTTACCAGTTTACCGTATTGCTTCCCTGAAGGAAGTTTTGTTCGCAACCATACAGGTTTTTTTGTTATTTTCATAGTTATCTTTCCCGTTGATGTAATTTTTCTCTATTCATTTCCATCTGATTGCTATATATATCGCAACATAGACGGAGAGCTAGAAGGCTTTTCAGTTAAAAATTTCATTAAAAATTCTTCATAAGAAATTTCTTCCAGTGAAATATTAAAAATTTTTGAAAAATTATGACATATTATACCAGAAACTTCAGATAGAGAAAACTCCTTCCCTGCAATTTTTTCCATAGAAACAACTCCTGTATTATCAAGGCCGCATGCTTTTATCATATTAAATTCTTCAATATGAGTATTCACATTCAGAGCGAATCCGTGAAATGTTATCCATCTTCTGATACCTAGTCCTATGGAAGCAATCTTATTATTTCCAATCCATACACCGTGATTTATCTCATTTTTCGTGCCTGTAATATCATAATTTTTCAGAGTAACTATAAGTATTTCTTCCAGTCTTTCTATAAATTCCCTTACTTTTAATTTATAGTCTGTCAGTTTAATTATGGGATAACCCACCAGTTGACCGGGCCCGTGATATGTAACATCACCTCCTCGTTCAATTCTGAAAGTTGATATATTTCTTTTTTTCAGTTCTTCTTCCGATAGAAAAATATTTTCTCTTTTACCTCTATGTCCGATGGTTATTACAGGAGGATGTTCTGTAAGAATAAAGACATCGGGAAAATCAATCTCTTTTAAAGCTACAATTTTTTTCTGTAATTCATGGCAATGTTTATAATCAAAATATCCTGAATTAATAACATACATAAATATAATATTCTATGATTATATGACAGTTCCTATAATAGATTTTAAATTTATAAAAGGGAAAAGAAATTTTAAGTAGAAATTTATATGAAAATGATAATGATGAAGTTTTATGCTTCACTGTCTGTTAATTTTCATATCTGGTTGTGACTGCTCCGGTCATGGCCGTTAGTGTAAATCATATAAAATCTATAAAGGGGTATTTTTATGGCAAAAGTCTGGATAAATCCTGCATTCAAAGATACATATAAAAAGCCGGAAGTCGTCAAACAGGAAGTCACCAAACAGGAAAAACCTGAAAAAAAACCGGTAAAAACCAAACCAAAAGAATTTAAAAGAAAAGAACCGGTTTTACCTCAGACCAATAAAACAACCCATTCGGAAAATTATTTCAATAAAAGAATCAGAGAAAATGATATAGTAGAATTTGTTTTCATCAATAATATGACTGTTTCAGGGTGTGTGGAGTGGTTCAATCAGAGATACATAAAGATAAAAGAAGCAAAAACAGGTGACGACATACTTGTTGACAGAAGACCGATTAAATATATAAGTAAAATAGAACAAGAGGTGAAGAGTGAGTAATGAATAGTGAGTAGTGAAAAATGAGTAGTGAAAAGTGAATATTACTCCGGTAATATAATAACTGGTCACTGGCAACTGGTCACTGTTTGATAATTTCACTCACCAGGTTTAAAATTGTTATTATTCTGTAATAATTGCGGATCTCCAAATAAAGAAGAAGCAAAGTTTTGTTCTGATTGCGGTCAGAAACTTGTTACAATAACAGAAAGCGGTACATTATCTCCGGGAGTCTTCCTGGACAGAAGATATAAAATCATCAGACTCGTCAAATCAGGCGGTATGGGCGCAGTTTATGAAGCAGAAGACGAACGTTTCTGCGACAGATGTGCCGTAAAAGAAATGTCTCTTCACTGTTCACTCCCCGAAGAAAGAAAGTATTTCACTGATAAATTCCGCCAGGAAGCAAGAATTTTAAGAACACTTCATCACGGAAGCCTTCCAAGGGTAACAGATTATTTTTCAGAACATGGAAGATATTATCTTGTAATGGATTTTGTCAACGGTTCAGACCTGGAAACAATACTTTCGGAAAAAGGCACACCGGGTCTGGATATAAAAGAAGTTGTTTCCTATGCCATAGAAGTACTTGAAGTCATTAATTATCTTCATAACTCCTCTCCTCCCATTCTCTACAGAGATCTAAAACCTTCCAATATTATGATAAGAAAATCGGATAATAAAGTTATGCTCGTAGATTTTGGCATTGCCAGAGCAATAACACAGGAAACACCTTCCACTCAGACAAGAGTGGGAACACCCAATTATGCTGCTCCCGAACAGTTTACCGGTAAAAATGAACCGGAAAGTGATATTTATTCCCTTGCTGCAACAATGCACCATCTCATTACAGGACACATACCGGTGCCATGCCTTATACCTCCCGTAAGACGCGTAAGAGCTGATGTGCCTGAAGAACTGGAGAGAATACTCGAAAAAGCCCTGAGACCTGATATTACTGAAAGATATTCTTCTGCAGAGGAAATGAAAAAAGATCTGGAAAATTTTCTCAAACTATATGAAGGTTCCCGTATTACCGTAATTTTCCCGGAACATTGTTCCATACCTTCAAAATATAGTGAAGGTATGATATTTATACCTGCAGGAGAAGCCCTTATGGGACAGAAAGATGAAAGAGAATATCCCGAACACAGGGTTTATCTGGACTCTTATTATATTGACAGATATCCTGTGACAAACAGAGATTTCGATGAATTTGTAAGAAGTACAGGGTACAGGGCAAAAGGCGCATGGAGAAATCATTTCAGTGAACATTCTCTGGACCACCCTGTTATTGATGTAACATGGTTTGATGCAAAAAACTTCTCAGAATGGAAAGGGAAAATGCTTCCCACTGAAGCGGAATGGGAAAAAGCAGCCAGAGGTAAGGAGGGACTTCCCTATCCCTGGGGTAATGAAGCAGATAAAAATAAATGTAATAACAGGCAGATGGATAGAACAGAGGGGATAAAAAAGATGATAAATATAAGTGACGGAAGAGGAACAACCCCGGTTGATACATTTCTTGAATCTTCAACAGTATATGGTGTCATGGATATGGCAGGTAATGTAAAAGAATGGTGTTCCGACTGGTATTCTGCTTATTATTACAGCAATTCTTCCTCTACTGTATTAAAAAACCCCGGGGGGCCGGAAAAAGGTGATTATAAAGTCATAAAAGGGGGAGCCTGGAAAAATGATATAACATTATGTACGACAGGTAAAAGAAATAAACTTCATCCTAACAGCCATGAATCAGATACAGGGTTCAGATGTGTAAAACACATAAACAAAAAAGAACTTTAGATATTCTTAAAATATGTCATATATATTATAGTGTATTTCATAACAAATCACATATAATTCTTTCACAACCATGACCGGTTCGGTCACGACGAAGTATGAGAATTTGTTCCTCCCGTAACGCGTTACGCGTTACGCGTTACGACTCTCATATAAATCCTGAAAATCCCGGTCAAAAAGGAGATTTACATATGGTAAAAGATAAATTTATGCCGGAAAGAGGCAGACCCTATCCTCTGGGCGCTCATATAATAAACAGAGAAGGAGTAAATTTTGCCGTATTTTCAAAACATGCAGAAGCGGTGGAACTTTTATTTTTCGACAGTCCGGAAGATAGCAGTCCATCCCAGATATTTATGCTTGATCCCATGGAAAACAGGACAGGAGATATATGGCATATTTATATTCATGGCGTCGGCCACAGACAGCTTTACGGTTACAGAGCATATGGCACATATAACCCTGAAGGAGGCCATATATTCAATCAGAATAAATTACTCGTAGACCCTTATGCAAAATCAATAGCAGGCGAATATAAATGGGATAATGAAGCAGCCTTTGCCTATGATAAGAAATCTCCTGATAAAGAATTTTCCTTCAGCACGACAGATAATATTTCAAGTACAGTAAAAAGTGTTGTCATAGACGATTATCTCTTTGACTGGACAGATGACAGACTGCTCCGTTATCCTCTTGAAGAGTGTATCATCTATGAGATGCATGTAAGAGGTTTTACAATAGATCCTTCTTCACTGGTAGATAGCAGGGGAACGTACAGGGGGATTATTGAAAAAATACCATATCTGAAAGAACTCGGTGTTACCACACTGGAACTGATGCCTATACAGGAATTCAACCAGAATGAAAATATAAAGGTAAATCCCAGGACAGGAAAAAAACTTAAAAATTACTGGGGTTACAGCACTATGTCCTTTTTTGCACCTGATAACTGGTATGCTTCGTGCTGTGATCCTGCAAATCAGGTTATGGAATTCAAAGAAATGGTAAAGGCATGCCACAGAGCAGGCATAGAGGTTATACTGGATGTTGTTTACAACCATACGGGAGAAGGCAATCTGGAAGGGCCCATATGCAGTTTTCGCGGTCTTGACAACAGTATTTACTATATGCTGGATGAAGAGAATAAATATAAAAATTATTCGGGATGCGGGAATACTGTAAACTGTAACCATCCTGTAGTAAAACAGCTTATACTGGACAGCCTCCGCTACTGGGTAGTAGAAATGCATGTTGACGGCTTCCGTTTCGATCTTGCCACCATCCTGGGCAGAGATCCCTCAGGTGCATGGATAGGGCGGTTCAGTATTTTAAATGACATACAGAAAGATCCTCTCCTTTCGGGAGTTAAATTGATTGCAGAAGGATGGGATGCAGGAGGTCTTTACAAGGTAGGGGAATTCCCCGAAGGATGGGCAGAATGGAACGGTAAATACCGGGATGATGTAAGAGCTTTTATAAAGGGCGAACCTGCTCTTGCCGGCTCTATGGCAACAAGAATAAGCGGAAGTTCGGACCTGTATCAGAGAGGCGGTAAAAGGCCACATCACAGCATAAATTTCATTACCTGTCATGACGGCTTTACCATGAGGGATCTTGTATCATACAGCTGGAAACATAATTTTGAAAATGCAGAAGACAATATGGACGGCACAAATGACAATGTAAGCTGGAACTGCGGAGTGGAAGGAGAAACGGATAATGTAAGAATAAATCAGCTCCGTATAAGACAGGTCAAAAATTTCATTACCATTCTTATGCTGTCCCAGGGAACTCCCATGATACTGAGCGGCGACGAAATGTTTAAAACCCATAATGGCAATAACAACGCCTACTGTCAGGACAGCGAACTGAACTGGCTTGACTGGACCGATCTGAAAAAACATGAAGAAATATTCAGATTCTTTAAAAAAATCATAGCCTTCAGGAAAGCCCATGCTGCATTAAAAAGAAGGGATTTCTTTACAGGACATGACCATAATGATGACGGCATAAGCGATATTACCTGGCATGGCGTATACCCCTATGAGCCGGACTGGTCCTATGAATCTCATTCCATTGCCTTTATGATAGACGGAAATAAAGAGGAAACAGGCTATAAAGAAAATGATAACTGCATATACTGTGCAATAAATGCCTACTGGGGGCCACTGGTATTCGAACTGCCACAGCCGGTAAACGGGAATTTATGGCACAGGGTGGTAGATACAGGCCTTACATCTCCGAAGGATATTCTGGAAGAGGGTAAGGAAATAAAACTGAAAAAAAATCAGTACAAGCTTGCTCCGAGATCGGTTCTTGTGTGTATTTCTAAATAAAAGGTAATGATATGAAAAAAATTCTGACTCTCGGATGTTCCGGTTCCGGGAAAACCACACTTGCTCTGGAACTTGGAAAAATACTCAATCTGAAAGTAATTCATCTGGACAGACTCTACTGGAATCCGGGATGGGTCAGCACACCGGACGATAAATGGCTGGAAATCGTTAAAAATATTATAAAAAAAGACCGGTGGGTTATAGACGGAAATTTTGCATCTACCCTTGATATAAGACTTCAGGAAGCAGATACTGCAGTGTATATTGACTTTCCGCGCATCATCTGTCTCTGGCAGGTCATTAAAAGATGGATCTTCTATATAGGCCGCAGCAGGCCTGATATGGGAGAAGGATGCAGAGAAAAAATAGATCTGGAATTTATCATATGGATCTGGAATTTTAACAGAACCCATAGAGAGATGATGCTGGAAAAACTTGAAAAAGAAAAGGATAGAAAAAACATTTATATCTTAAAAAACTATAAAAAAATATCGAATTTCTTAAATAAAGTGAGAATCTATTCCTACTGTGACGCGTGATGCCTGATGCGCAGGGATTAAACCCGTCACGCGTTACGCGTTACGCCAAATAATTTAATAGCAAAAAATATCAAAACTGTTGTAAAACTCTTTTGTATAATGAGGTAACATTATGGATTATCTGGAAATAATTCAATCTGCCATAGACTACATAGAAGAACATCTCACAGATGAAATATCTCTTCAGGATATATCAGGTAAAGCAGGCCTGTCTCCCTATCATTTTCACCGTATATTCCACGGCATAACAGGAAATACCGTAAGTGAATATATTCGTGAAAGGCGGCTTTCTCTGGCATCTGACGACCTTGTTTCATCTAAAAAGAGAATAATAGAGATTTCAGTAGAATATGGCTTTGAATCCCAGGAATCCTTTACGAGGGCTTTTAAGAAACAGTTCGGTCTTACGCCGGCAAAGTACCGAACCAATCAGAAGCATTCCATGTTATTTAAGAAAAAGAGACTGACAGAAACAGGTCTCAAACATTTAAACGGAGGAATTACAATGGAACCAAGAATAATCACTAAAGAATCTTTTAAAGTTGTAGGAATGGAAGGAAAGACAACTCTGAGAAACAATAAAATCCCTGCGTTATGGCATAAATTCATGCGTGTCATAGGGGAAATAAAAAACAGGATAAATAATAATGTAGCCTATGGAATCTGTGAATGTATATCGGGATTTGATGCGAAGAACTTTAACGAAGATACGGAGTTTACGGAACTTGTCTGTGTGGAAGTAAGTAATTTCGACAATATACCGGAAGGGATGGTCGGAAGGACTTTACAGACACAGAAATATGCAGTATTTACCCACAGGGGGCCTCTGACAAATCTGCGCAGTACCTATGATTATATCTACGGTACATGGCTTAAAAACTCCGGCTATGAAATCGCAGAAGCAGATGATTTTGAATATTATGATGAAAGATTTAATCCTGTAAGTCAGGAAAATTCAGAATTTGATATTTATATACCTGTAAAATAACTTTTTCTGAATCAGGACAATCCTTTTGAGATTGTCCTGATTTTTTTATTTTTACATAGAATCATGATATAATAAAATATACATATCTTCAGAGGAGGAACATATATGAATAAAATGTTACGTTTATTAAATGTCGGTTTTATATTATGTTTTACAGGTATATGCTTGCTGTTGCAGTCATGTACGCAAATAAAACAGTGTAAACATCTTGAAGTAAGCCTTGACACACAGGGGCCATATATGATAATGGCAACGAAAAAAGCTTCTACCGACTACAAAGAAGCTATAGAGGAAGCATTAACACTGCACCCTGAAGCAAAAGTCTTTTCATATGAAAATATATCTTCTTCTTACAGGATTATTCAAAAAGAAAAACCACGTTATATTCTTTTATTTATTGACCCATCGGAATTAGATGTCAATTTTGCCTGGCAATGGCTGACTATGACGACAAAAATAGATGATGATCCTCTTGTAGATGTGAGAACCGGATTTATAACAGGAGAAAACCCGGGTAAAGTAAAAGAATTCATAGGAAGAATCAAAAAAGCAGTAAAAGGAGAGCTTATATTGCCGGGGGCCCTGACCGATAATCTTGGCCCTGATATGACAATAGGGAAAAAGGACTTCGTAAAAAACAGAGGCACTTTCTTTTTACCGGTATTTGAAGAAAGATTAACTGTAAACACTATATCTCACGGGACAGAAGGTTTCAGTCAAGAAAGGCTGCAGAGCCTGGATAATGCAGGTCTTGTTCACTTCGGAGGCCATGGATATCCCGATAGAATAGTAGACTGCCTCAATGGCCCATATGTCAGAAAAGTATCTCTTTCTCCATGTGTTGTTTTTAACGGAGCATGCTACACAGGAGTCACAGGTAAATGGTATGAAATGTTTACCGGTAATGGCATGGTAAAAGAACATTCTGTGGAGAAGGATAAATCATTCTGTCTCGGTATTCTTTCAAACAATACAGCAGGCTATCTTGCGGCACTTAATCCGGATCACGGCATACCTGTTTATCAGGAGATGGAATATCTTGCCACTACCGGCGCATCGCTAGGAGAGATTATAAGATACACCCATAACGGTGTTATAGTAGCTTCAGGAGGTAAAATTCCTCAATTTGAACATCTTTCAAATAATATGCCGTCACCTGCCTGGACAGAGGCTGATGTAATGCTTAAAGGTACGGCATCAAGGGTACTTTTCGGAGATCCTTCATTAATAGTAATGAATGCCTTTACAAAACCACCTTTTAATATTACAGTCAAGAAAATAGATGAGAAGACTATTATAATAAAGGCTGTTGTTGAAAACAATAAATTAAAAAGTACCTTCACCGATACATATTACTCAGATCTCTCAGGTGATCAAAAAATGTTCAATGACCGTGCATTCATTATATGTGATATACCGGATTGGGATAAAATTTCAAAAGTAGAAGTTATAAAAGTTCAATGCCATGATAAAGAACTCAAATATATACTGAAAGGTTCTGGATTTGATAAAGAAGAACATAAAATTTACATACAGATAGATGTGCCGTCTACCGGGTATATGCAGTCTGAGTTCAGAGAAGCCGGATCTACAGTAGAATTGAAGTTAACAAGGTAATTCACTATAAAGGAGTATATTTTATGTCTGTAGATAACACTATGAAAGAAAAAATTCTCGAGGAATTAAAAAAAATAGAAGAGGAAGAAAAAGTCAGAATAATCTATGCCTGTGAGTCAGGAAGCCGTGCATGGGGCTTTCCTTCGAAAGACAGTGACTATGACGTCAGGTTTATCTATGTTCATGACCATGACCGGTATCTGTCTGTTTACGACAGGAAAGATGTCATAGAAAGACCTGTATGTGATCTGCTGGACATAAACGGATGGGATATCAGAAAAGCTCTGAGGCTTCTACAAAAATCAAATGCAGCACTTATGGAATGGTTTCAATCACCTGTTATATATCTTGACATAACTGAAATAAGCGGAAAAATAAAAGAACTTATACCTGTAGCTTTTTCTCAAAAAAGCACTTTTCATCATTATTCAAGCATAGTGAAAGGCACCTTTAGAGACAGTCTCCAGGGGGAATCTGTGAAAATAAAAAAATATTTTTATGCTCTGAGACCTGCTCTTGCATGCCGTTGGATTGAAGAAAGAAAAACAGTTCCTCCCATGGAATTCAATACTCTCTTAACCATATTGCCTGAAGGAGTCTTAAAAAATGAAATTCAAACGTTGTTGAATGAAAAAATATACGGAGAAGAAACTAATTTAAAATCCAGAATACCTGTTATACATGAGTATCTGGAAAAAGAAATTTCTCATTTTGCAGAATATGTCACAGAACTGTTACCTTCCCGGGCAGAAGAAAGAATATTTGATGAAACGTTCAGAGAAATTTTATGCGTGACCCGTGATGCGTGATGCGTAATGCGTATCCGGGGCGTTTAATAAAACGCCCCTACTCAATTTTCACTCTTCACTCTTCACTACTCACCACTCACTACTCACTTATATATTAATATCCGTAGGAAGTTGAAATGGTTCATTAGTATTTGTATCTATCAATTCTACCGTTATCTGCCAGTTATCCTTATCAACCTGCTTGAATGATAATCTTGTTTCAACTTTTGAAGGATCGAAATTCAGATCTCCTTCCCGGAGTTTTTTATTCTTCAAAGATTTTATGGCTTCTTCAATTTTTTTACCGACTTCATTGAAGTCTACATTTATTTCATTTTCTTTCAATGGTACACCTCTATTTGCTTCATAATTATAGTGTATTTCATAAATTATTAAAATTTAAGTTATAGTGACGCGTAACGCGTAACGCATGACGGGTTTAATCCCTGCGCATCACGCATTACGCATCACGCATCACGATACTATTTGACCTGAAAATTTTCTATAATTTTCCTGAAATCTGCAGAAAAATCTTTCTGTCTGTCTGTTTCTAAATGAACCGTTATAACGGCGTCACCGGCACTGATATAGTATTGCTCAACATAATAATAATTTCCGTCATTGCCTCTGTAAGAAAAGGACAGAGAAGACGCTTCTTTATTTGATACCGTGATGGATTTTAGACCAAGATTTTTATATTCATTTTTCAACTTTTTTCCCAGTTTTTCATATTTACTATCATTGCTTTTAGCAAAGGATAACATGTCTTTTTCTTTTAAAGAAACAACGGTAACATTACACATAGCGGTTGCATTCGAAATTTCTTTTATATATATTCCGCCTCTCTCTGCTTTCCACCCGGGAGGCAGTTCACAGAAAAAGACTCCTGACTGATCATTTATAGTACTGTTGTTTTTTATATAATCAGCAAGAAGATTGAATTGTTGTGACCTGGCAGGTGAATTATGAGGATTGAACTGAAGATTGTTATCCGGCCCCGGTTTAAAGCTATTATCCGGATTAAACTGGGGATTATACCTGTTATCAGTATTTAACGGTGGTTTCATATTCGGCCTCTTCTGATTATACTGATAATTCTGGTTACATTCGGGACAATCAACCTCATAATCCTGATTATAGTCAGGTAGATTATTGGGATTATACTGATTATAGGGATTAAACTGTGGATTATTCTGGCTGTGCTGATTATTACAGGGATCGTTATACTGATTATTATAGGGATTAAACTGTGGATTATTCTGGCTGTACTGATTATTATAGGGATTATTATGGTTATACCGGTTATCAGGATTGAATTGAGGAGAATTCTGTTGCATCTGAAGTGATTCACCCTGATGTAAAAAGCCAACCTGTAAAGCTATAATATTACCACTCTGAGAAGTAAAAAAAATAGTAACAATATCATTCTGAGTGAGAGCAGAAAAATCTGCTTCTTTGCCGGTTCCATTACCGAAATGTATAAATTTAGTATGCTGTGAAACACCTATATCAATCAATTTACCGCTGTTATCAGTTACCTGGAAAGCATTATCCGATATAGATGTAACCGTCCCCATAATCCACTGTCCCTGTGATTGCCCGAAAGTCATTTGCTGCATTATGAGTATAAAAAATAAAAATATCAACAAAGTCCTTATATAATTTTTACCAGCTATCAAGATCATTACCTCCTTTATTATTTTGAGCCGGTGCAGACGGAGTCCAGTATACAGGTTCACTTCCTACTGGAGAGATATATTGTTTCCCGGCATCTTCTTTTGCCTGTGCTATTTTTTTCAGATAATCTGTTGCAATTTCATTTGTTTTATCAAGTTTTTTAGCTTCCTTAAAATGATAAGCTGCATTATCATAGGAATCAAAACCTTTACCGTAAAGCTCCAGTCCTGTAGCTACATGGGCTCTTACCAGTCCTTTTATTGAATCTTTATTTTTATTATCAATATTTCTGGCTTTTACAAAAATCTTTATAGCATATTTATTGTTTTTACGGTCCAGATAATAAGAGCCTATAGAATTGTAACCATTCACCAGTCTCTTTTTGTATCCGTCGATTTTATCGTTTTTATTATTTTTGATCTTTTCAAGTGTAAGATCATAGTATTTTAAAGATTCATTCATATTCTTATCCTTTTTCTTAAGACGATAAGAATCTGCAAGCATTATAGATATATCAGGATCTTTTTTATCAAGTGTCTTCGTATATTTTATAACATTATCATAATCTTTCTGATCCATATAATATGAAGTCAGTGCCAGAAGTGTATCAGTATTATCTCCGTCAAAATCCAGTGACCTGTTCAGATGTTTCAATCCATTTTTAAGATCACCGGGAACCGAGTTCAGGTATTTTTTACCAAGAATTCTGTGGTATTTTCCGAGTTTTTCTCCTCTTTTTTCCGGAATATCATCAGCATCAAATTTCTCAATTATGTCCAGAATTTCCTCTTCTTCTTTAAAATCAGAGTCTTCTTTTGCAAGAACTTTATCCATAAGAGACATATATGTTTCAGCAATTTCTTTTGTTTCAGACACATTTACCTTTTTTGCTTCTTCCAGTATTTTCTTCACATTACTTAAATCAGGATTTTTTTCCTTCAATAATGCCCTGGCCCAGTCAATCCATCCCAGTGTAAGGTCCTTTGAATTACCGGGAGATAATTTGACCTGTTTCTGAATAAGTTTATCCATATTACTGAAAGCTAAAGACAAATCTTTCCTTTCATGAACAGAAGCAAACGTTCTTTTATAAAGCTTCTCATGGCTTTCAGGTTTCATAACAAAGAAAACAATACCTGCCGATGCCAGGACAAATAACAGAGCAACTGCCACAAGGATTTTTATCAATGGATTGGTCTGTGCTTTTATTTCTTTTACCGGCACAGGTGGCACAGGGGAATAAATTGTTCCTATAACAGTTTTCTTTGTTTTCTCAACAGGTATGTTATAATTTCTTCCCGTAGAAGTTACAATTGTATTATAGTGAGGTGAAGATAGATTATTCTCTTCAAAGCCATTATCTTCAATAGCTACTGATCTGGTTTTGATGCCATATGCAGCCAGTTTATTCTGCACGCTCGTTCTGAGAGATGGTACGGTATTTCTATTTAATATATTAAAATAGTGTTCCTGAGCTTTATCTTTAAGTCCAAGAAGTTCATAGCACTCACCTATTCCCATAAGAGCTCTTTCATTATCACAGTTAAAATCAAGGACTTTCATATATTCAAAACTCGCCTTTAAATATTCCCCTTCTTCTCTGTACCGGTCTGCCTGTTCCATGTGTTTGACTTCACTCTCACTGCTTTCTTTTGATTTCAGTAATTCAAGTAACTCCTGTTTCATTTCCATAATAGTCTCATATCTATCGGAAATCTTTGGCTGCAGAGCTTTGAGGACTATATTACTGAGTTTATCTGAAACTTTCGGATTTAACGTTTTTGGAGGAGGAAACTCCGGTGCCAGTTCCTGAGGATTTATTTTTGTTATAAGACACATAAGGGTAGCTCCGAGAGCATATATGTCAGACCTCGGCTCAGCCTTTCCCATCCACTGTTCCGGAGGAGCATATCCTTCAGTAAGGAGGGCATATTTAGTAGTAACAGTCTTTGTATCCTGGAAAACCCTGGCTATACCGAAATCTATTAATTTCAGAACCCCTTCGTCTGTTATCATAATATTATCAGGTTTCAAATCCCTGAATACTATAGGAGTGGGACGGTTATGCAGATAATGAAGGACATCACATATCTGAACTCCCCAGGTAACGATCTGTTCTTCGGAAAAATAACCTCCTTCGGGAAGTTTTTTCAGATATTTAGACAGGGTCTCTCCTTTTATATAGTCCATTATAAGGTAAAGTTTTTTACTTTCCACAAAGGAATCTATAACTCTGGGAATACAATTATGTTCCAGTTTTGCCAGCATTTCTGCTTCTATTTTGAAACTTTTTTCAATTACTTCCTGATCGCTTTCTTCATGCATTTCTTTTGCAGCCCAGTATTTACCGGGAAGACTCAGATCGCGAACAAGATATACAGAACCAAATCCTCCGCTTGCTATCCCTCTTACAACAATATATCTGTCTTTCAGGGTTTTTCCCAGAGAAGGATAGAGAAGTAACCTCTCAACAGTTTCGTCATCTTTATAATCCATTACAAGATAACTTTTACCATCATAAAAAAAGAAATCAAGCATTCGAGGCGAATCAGGGCTTTTATCTATTTTTACATATTTTTCCGTTACTTTTTTTAATTCCTTTGATATACTCTGTGATATAATGTCTGTTACAGGGTTTAATATTTCTTTCATCGTAAGATTTTTTTGAGAATTTACCTCGTTGACGACATATATAGAAGAAAAATCATCCCTGTAAATTCCCCTTATGATTCTATATTTATCGTTCAATATAAAGTTTGTTTGTAGAGCAAATCCTCCTGCCATGAGTCATCCAACCCCTTTTTTATCATATATCTCTGGTACATCTAAAACCTGTATCTGGACCGAATTCATCGCTCCAGGCTTCACATCTCAGCGTACAGCCTGCATTTTTGAGTTTATTCAGCCATGAACCTCCTCGTAAGGTTTTACCGGAAGGTGTTGATGAAATGCCATCACAGTCTGATATATAAGAACTATCAGTCCATTCCCATACATTTCCTGCCATATTCATAATGCCATAAGGACTTTTACCTTCATTAAAGTTATAAACAGACATAGTTCCGTTAAGCTTATTTTCTCTGCTGTTTAATCTCTCCCTGTCCCAGTCATTTCCCCAGGGATATAGCCTTCCGTCATTGCCTCTGGCTGCTTTTTCCCATTCAAATTCATGAGGCAATCTTTTTCCTGCCCATACTGCATATGATACTGCATCATTAAACGTAACATTAACTGCAGGATGTTCTTCTTTACCGGGTCTGAAAGAACGTTCCCATCTACCTTCACTTCTATAACCTGTTGCTACAACAAATTTTCTATAGTCATCATTTGTAACAGGATAAATATCCATATAATAAGATTTTATGCAGACTTCATGAAGTTTATCTACGCCGGCATTGAAAGGCCCTCCTTCTACGAGAGCCATACCGGCAGGTACAGAAGATTCATCGGTGACATATATATCAGAAGAGACTTCCTGTATGGATGGGACTTCTTCTTTGAACGGTTCCTCCACATCAAAAGACAGATCTGGTAATACAGAAACAGCAGGAGAACAAGATAAATCTGCCCCTGCAGGGACAACCGTAGAATCTCCTTCCTCTAATTCCATAAAAAGATCTTCCTTTTTTCTGAACAGGATAACTATATTTTCTCCGATCTGTATACGGTCACTATGGTTCAATTTTTCTTTATCAACAACCTGTATTTCATTAAGAAGAGTAATACTCTTTTTGCTTTCATTTATAAGATAAACGTCTCCCCCTTCTATTGAAAATCTGGCATGTTCCCGGGAAATAGTTCTGTCCTGTGATGAAAAGAGAAGATCCCTTGCAGAAGGAGATTTTCTTGACATTCGCCCTATGAAAAAATCTTTTTTATCGAGAGGGAAAATCTCTCCTTTCCTATCGCCTTTTATTATTTCCAGTTCATAATCATAGGTACGGGGAACATCATCAACCATTGTCTTTTCATTATGTGATACAATGGCACTTTTATAATCAGGCGGATCTTCTATGATTTCTTTCTCAGGAAGAATAACTTCATCATCGTCAAAAAGATATTTATGAGAGTAATCAGGAAGAAAACTCCCTTCCTGTATGGAAACACTCTCAGACATGGATGAAGACGTACCGGGTTTCGGTTCCTCATATGAACAGTCTATTTTTTTCGGCCCTGTCTCTTTAAATGCAAGAGATCTCAAAAATGGTATATCTGTTTCATCTATAGTGGAAGAAAAAGTAGGTTCCGAAACTTCCTGATACAGTAGAACTACCTTGCCCATATGTATCTTATCTCCCGATGAAAGAGAAGAGGGAGCTAATATTTCTATGCCATTCACTTTAGTTGGATTGGTAGTTTTTCTCGGTTTTATTACATGACTGTTATTGCACCATTCTATATCAGCCTGAGCAGTAGATACAGTAGAAGTCTTATCAATAATAAGTATAAAATTCTGTCTTCTATCATAAGGAAGTTTTCTCCCTATAGTAAATGGCTTATCTGATAGAGGGTATTTTTCCCCCGGATTATCTCCTTCTACAACCAGAAATTCAAAATCTTTTGCCATAAGAGAATATGCTCCTGTTTATATAAAAGACATTTTTTACCGGCTCTGAGAAGGCCATCCATCTTCGGCCGGGTTATTGGTAAGGTTTATTGCATCAGTTCCGTTAATATTTATAACATAAACTTCATGATTTCCATCACGATTGGAAGTAAAATAAATCTTAAGGCTGTCAAATCCCCAGGAAGGGCTTTCATCATCAAAAGAATTGCCAGTAAGATTAACCTGCTGTGAACCATCTGAGTTCATAATATACACTTCATTATTTCCGTCTCTGTTGGATGTAAAAGCAATCTTACGGCCATCATGAGACCAGGAAGGATCTATATCGGAACAGAGATTATCTGTAAGATTAACCTGCTGTGAACCATCTGAGTTCATAATAAATATTTCATAATCTCCGTCTCTGTCGGAGGTAAAGATTATTTTATGTCCATCAGGAGACCATGACGGTTTTTGATCCTGTGCCGGATTGCATGTAAGATTAACAGGATTGCTCCCGTCAGCATTCATAACATATATTTCATAATTGCCATCCCTGCTGGAAGTAAAAGCAATCTTATGGCCGTCAGGGGACCAGCATGAGAACATGTCTTCTGATAAATTATTTGTAAGATTAACCTGGCCATTTCCGTCACTGTTCATCACATAGATCTCTCCGTTACCATCCCTGTATGACGTAAAAGTAATCTTTTTTTCATCGGGAGACCAGGAAGGTATACTGTCATTTGCAGAATTTTTTGAAATACATACCTGATTTTTCCCATCACTGTTCATAAGATAAATCTCTCCGTTAACATCTCTGTTGGAGTAAAAAGCTATCCTGTGTTCCTTTTTAACTTCTATTGTTATTTGGGGAACATTTATGGATACAGTTGTTTCATTTCTTCTTCCTTTTTTATATGCATCAAGTTCCTTTTGATAGGCAATTTTAAGCTGTTTGTCTTCTACAATTTTTATTAAAACTCCAAGAACCTTTTCATATTTTTTATATAACTTCTTTTCCCAGACAAGTTCCTTCGTATAATCAAGCCAGGCTATGGCATTATCTTTCTTACCAATAGCATAATAACAGCTACCTGTATTATAATGATTATCTTCATTTTCAGGGGAAAGCTGTATGGATTTTTTATAATATTTAATGGCTTTGCCATAATCTTTATAACCATCCTGATATATTTTTCCTAACAGATAATATCCTTTTGCAGAGAGAGGATCAAGCTTTATAGCCTGAGCTACCTTAGTCTCTGCTGCAGAATATTTCTTTTGATTAACAAGTTTTTCCCCTTCATTGAGAAGTTTATCTACCTGTGGAGTTCCATAAGTAGCGTTCTGATGAACAATAAAAAAGAATGTACATAATAAAGTAATGTTGAAAAATCTCTTAATTAAATTCATTCTATCCACCTTTTCATTTCGTGACCCGTGATATGCATGGCATAGCGCGAGACAGAAGGTTATATTTAATATACATATAATTATATCATATTTATGACTAACAGCAAATTTTTTTCTAAAAAATCATCAGTAGGAAATTCATAAAAATCATCGAATTTTTTTATAAAACAGTTCACATATAAAGGCTTACGAAAATTTTATCTGGAAAGGATGAAAAATGATGGGTCTGGAAAATTTATTTCGCAAAAAAAATGTGGAAGAAATCATTGCCTCTGCAGAAAGAGAAGATTTTAAACTGAAAAAATCTCTCGGTGCCATAGACTTAATGGCCATGGGAGTAGGAGCAATCATAGGGGCAGGTATATTTGTAATAACAGGCTCCATAGCTGCAGGAGGTGCAAGTCATATAGGGGCAGGGCCTGCGGTAATCATAAGTTTTATTATAGCTGCAGTGGCATGCAGTTTTTCAGCTCTCTGTTATGCAGAATTTGCTTCCCTTTTGCCTATATCGGGAAGTGCCTATACTTATTCCTATGCAACGCTGGGAGAAGTATTTGCCTGGATTATAGGATGGGACTTAATCCTGGAATACATGGTAGGTGGTGTTTTTGTTGCCATAGGATGGGCAGGGTATTTCAAGCATTTACTGGCAGGTTTCGGTATCGTATTGCCTGCATATCTTTCAAATGACCTGAGAACTGCAGCAACAAATCCTGAAGTAATGGCACAGGTTCCTCAAATCGCAGGAATACATCTGAGCATAAACCTCCCGGCCGTCATAGTAGTGGCATTTATTACTGTATTGCTCATAATGGGTATTAAAGAAAGTGCAAAATTGAATAACATTATTGTAGCTCTTAAGATCATAATCCTGGCTGTATTCATAGGAGCAGGTATTTTCTACATAAAACCTGAGAACTGGAGTCCTTTTGCACCGAACGGATGGCATGGTATTTTTACCGGTGCATCTCTGGTATTTATTGCCTATATTGGATTTGACGCAGTATCCACTACGGCAGAAGAAACAAAAAATCCGGGAAGAGATCTCCCTATAGGAATTATAGGTTCTCTTATTATATGCACTGTACTCTATATTATCGTAGCTGCTGTTATGACAGGTATCGCACCTTACAAAATACTCGGCACACCTGAGCCTATGGCTACTGCCCTCAATTATGCAGGGCTTACATCGTTATCACGTTATGTAGTTTCTGTAGGAGCAGTAATTGCACTTCTTGCAGTGCTTCTAGTTCTTATGGTAGGACAGCCGAGAATATTTTTCTCCATGTCAAGAGACGGATTTTTACCTTCTGTTTTTGCAAAGGTTCACCCGAAATACAGAACACCTTATGTTACAACTATTCTGACAGGATGTATCATCGGTTTTTTTGCCGGCATAGTAGATATTCATGAAGCAGCAGAACTCTGTAATATAGGCACCCTGTTCGCCTTTGCCCTTGTCGGCATTGCAGTTATAATACTCAGATATAAATCGCCCCATCTCAAACGTCCTTTTAAAGTTCCCTTTGTTCCTCTTGTTCCTCTCCTTGGTATAGGAAGTTGTATATTCCTTATGGCAAATCTTGTTCTTGTAGCATGGATAAGATTTATAGCATGGCTTGCCATAGGTCTGATTATTTATTTTATCTATGGCATAAAACATACGAAATATGCTGACATGGAGCAGAAGACTGATTGACATATGATAGTGTCTGTGTTATTATAGCGTGACTAATAAAGGGTGACCGGTAAATATTACCTGTCACCCTTATCTGACGAATTAATAATGGAGATGATTCTAAATGGATATCAATGTAAAAGAAGGTAACCTGCATGAAATAGCTTGCGATGCAATGATTATAGGGTTACACTCTGATCTGGCCGATTTACCTGATGAAATTATTAATCTGGATAAAAAATTAAATGGAAAAATTAAATATATTTTCGATGAAAAAGAAATAACAGGTAAATCTACTGAATTAACAGTAATTCACACTTTCCAGGATATTAAACCCAAAAGAGTAGTTATTGCCGGTATGGGTAAACTGGAAGATATGAATACAAACCAGTTAAGAGAAACCTTTTCTATGGCCGTAAAAAAACTTAAAGGCACAGGATGCAAACATGTAGCTATAGTACCGCCTTGTGTAGAAAAATTCGACACAGAGGAAATATCTTCTTCAATAGTAGAAGGCATATTACTCGGCCTTTACAATTTCACAAAATATCTTACCCTTGAAAAAGATGAGAAAAAAATTGAACATATAACCTTTGCTGTACCTCATGGTTATAAAATACCGGCTACGATGATTACCCCCGGTATTAAATACGGAACTATAGTTTCGAAAAACGTCAATATAGTAAAAGATATATGTAATGAACCTTCAAACTATATGACTCCTGAAGTATTTGCAGAAGAGGCAAAAAAAATATTTAAAGGAACACCTGTCAGATGCACTGTTCTGAATGAAAAAGAGATTGCTGAAAATAACATGAATTTGCTACTTGCTGTCGGGCAGGGCAGCATTACTCCTCCAAGACTTGTTGTACTTGAATATATAAAAGATAAAAATGCTCCTGTAATAGGGCTTGTAGGGAAAGGAATTACCTTTGATACGGGAGGAATAACATTAAAGCAGAGCAAATCCACACTTTTTGAAATGAAAAGGGATTTAACAGG
Source organism: uncultured Synergistia bacterium (assembly GCA_964431735.1). Taxonomy (GTDB): domain Bacteria; phylum Vulcanimicrobiota; class SpSt-956; order SpSt-956; family JAKJGF01; genus CALARM01. Next base: position 27,799 of record CAYSLJ010000040.1, read on the forward strand.
CGGAGCAGTAGTAATGGGTATAATGAAAACACTGGAAGAATTTAACTGTCCTTTAAACTGTGTGGCAGTAATACCGCTGGCAGAAAACGCTATTGGCAACAGATCCTGCAAACCGGGAGACATCTTTTATTCCATGTCAGGGAAAACAGTGGAAATATTTGATACAGACTGTGAAGGGCGGCTCATCCTGGCAGACGCTTTTACCTACATACAGAAATATTATTCTCCAAAACTGATTATAGATCTTGCCACACTGCTTAATCTTGGTTCTGTCATGGGGTTAAACAGGGTTCCTTTCTTTACAAATTCGGAAGAGCTTGTGCCGAAACTTCAGGAAGCATCAAGAGTCACAGGTGAAGAAGTATGGCAGATGCCTCTTGACAGAAAATTCAGGGAAAGAATTATGAGCCATTTTGCCGATAGAAAAAACAGAAGCTATAAAGATCCTCAGACTATAGCAATAGCCCTGTTCCTGGAAGATTTTATAGATAAAGGAGTAGAATGGTTACACATAGACTTAGCGGCAGTAGATACGAAATATGGAGATAGATCTTATGTTTCCAGGGGAAGTACTGCCTTCGGAGTAAGACTTGTAACGAGGTTGCTCTTCGATTTACTGGAAAAATATCATAAGTGAGTCTTGAGTCGTGAATCAGATCAGAAGCATGAGTTTTCACTCACTACTCACTGTTCACGACTCACTATCTTTCCAGATCCCTTATAACCTTTAAAAGAAGTTCTTCTACTCTTATATCCAGTTCCTTATCCAGAGCTCTTCTGAGCGCATCAAGAGATCTTTTATCTTTTAATTTACCAAGGGCTGTCACTGCATTAAATCTTATCATCTTATCGGGATTTTCCACTTCTTTTATTATTATATGAACCTGTTCTTCCGCTCCCTGCTTTACAAGAGAAAAAGCTGACCATATAACTACAAGTTTATTCGGTTCATCAAGGGCTTTATAGAGGGTATTCATTAAAACCTTTTTATCTTCATCTGTGGCAGGTTCTATCACACCAAGGGCTTCTACTATTCTTATCTTTACAGTATCAGCAGAATCAAATAAAACTTTACACATAGGTTTTATTATTTTAGACCCTCCGATTTTATGCAACGACCTCGTAGCAGCATAACTTACCCTCATTACACTGTCTTCCAGAGCTTTGATAAGATAGGGTATAGCTTCTTCAGCACCAAGTATACCAAGGGCAAAAGATGCTTCTTCCCTGACCCTGGGAGAAGAATCAGAAAGGGATTTTATAATAGCATCTATAGATTGGCTGGATTTTAACTTGACCAGAGCAGTAATAACCTGACATCTTACATTCTCATTCTCATCATTCAGAACATTAATCAAAATCTTTATTGCTGTTTCTCCGCCAAGTCTCTCTACTGCCTGAACTGCCTGCTGACGATGAAACCATACACCGGATTTCAATGCATTCAGAAGAGGTTCAAACTGTTGTTCCATAAGAAATTACCATCTAGTAAAATATTGTCCTTTCTTTGATATGACAAAAATATTATTTATTTAACAATTCTCTTATAATTTTTTATAATATTCTTCTTCTACGTTTCGATTTCCTTTTTTTCTATCTTTAATTGTTTTAATAATTTATCATATAAATACAAAAAAGGCCCTAAGGCCCTTCTGGCGGAGGAAGAGGGATTCGAACCCCCACGGCTTTCGCCTACACCGATTTTCAAGACCGGCCCCTTACCGTTCGGACATTCCTCCTGAATGTTCTTTCAGATAGTTAGTATATCAAAAGTATCTATCATATGTCAATAGAAAAAGGAGTTTTATCTGATTTGTTGAATTTTATAGTGTATTTCATAACTTATTAGAATTTAAGTTAATAGTGAGTGGTGAGTAAGGAGGGAGAAATATGAAAATTTCTTACGTATTAATAATCACTGTAATTCTTACGGGAATGGTTACAGCAACTGCAATATGGAATAACGGTTACTATATAGATTCACAGGGATTATGGATAGTTCCTTCTATAAATAAAGTACCGTCTTTATTAATTTATAACGGCATGACAGAAACCGATGCCATAAAAGCTTTAAACAGAGAGCCTCTTCACACCAGAACAGGCACTGAAGGGAATAAAATATTAAGTTATAATGATATAAGCGAACCGTCAGGGTTTGACCTCTATATAAGAAAAGAAAGAATCGTTGCTATCTGTGTTTATACACATAATATACCGGATAATAAAGGAATACATACAGGGTCAGATAAATCAATGGTCATAGAAAAATATGGACAATCCTATAAAAAAGAAATAATAAGCGGTCATGGCAGTGGTATTACATATGAAGAAAAAATGGGTAATATATTTTTTCGTTTGAATTCAAGTAATAAAATAGAAGAAATTATTATTTATCTTAAGGGACAGTGGTAACATTATAATTACATATAAAAGATTGCGTTTAAAAATGACAGGTAATTTTATATACAATGGTAAAAGAAATTTATCACAGAATAATTAAGAGTGAAGAGTGAGTAGTGAAAAAAAGTGGATTCTACTTACTTTTCACTACTCACTATTTAGTAACAGGCATGACCGTATCGGTCACAACCAGATATGAAAATGAATAGACAGTGGAGCATAAAACTTCATCATTTTCATATAAATTAATAGACTTACAAAATTAAGTGCAATTTCCATTAATAGTGAATTTACCTGTCGTAAAAAACACTATCCATATAAAAAATCTCTGTTGATTTTATTCTGTTTCTGACTTATAATATTTTTAAATTTTAATTAAAATTCAGGGTGAAGAAAGGCATCCTTTGAAATTATTAAGCATAAAATGTCTGCGATTTCATAAATGGAAGATTATGGCCAGAAAATGCCCAAATTGTAATGAAATGAGCGATTCTCATGATGTATGTGCCAATTGTGGCATTACCCTTCCTTCTGAAGAATTATCTAAAAAGAAAAAGGCAAAAGCTGAAATTACAGGTATTCTGTCTGTAAGTCCTAAATCTATAGAACTGACAGAACTCAGAAGAAGTGAGGTCAAAGAAACTTATTTACTGTTAACAAGAACAGATTTCGAAAGTGATAAGTTCTCCGGTACAATAAAAACACCTTCTATACCGGGGTTCAAAGTAAAGTCTGAAACCTTTGAAGGTTTAAGAAATGTAATAAATGTTCAAATAGAAGCAAAACAATTAGAAGTAGGACAGATGTATGAAGGATTTGTAGAGATAACCTCTACAATCGGAGAAGCAAAAATCCCGGTTCAGTTAGGCATATCAGGAGATTCACCCCAGCTGGGATTGGATACAAATCAACTGCAGATTAATATGAATAAAAAAGAAAAAAGTGCCATTTTTAATGTCGTAAATGTAGGATGCGGCACTCTCATAGGTTCGATAAAATCCAAAACTTCATGGCTTACAATAGATGAATCTTCTTTTTCTCTCGGTAAAGACAGTACAGCAGAAATAGAAGTTTCAATAGATAAAAGAGAATTATCAAAGATTGAAAGAGGAGGCAGAATAAGCCTTGAAGGAGCTATCAGTTTAGAAACAAATGCAGGAGATGAAGAAATAAAAGTAATTGTTTATTTAAATCCAAAGAAAACCTGGGAAGATTATAAAGCTTATATTCCTGTAGCTGCCGTAACTCTGGTTATTCTGGTTATTTTGATGATAGGTTATCCTGTCATAAAAAAAATTCTCACGCCAAAAGAAATAAAAAAAACAGGTCTATGGGGCGCATTAATGGGGCCTTCAGGCAGTAAAGTAATGACTGAAATTAAATGGAATCCTTTCAGTGAACCTGAAAAACTGGTCTTTACTGCCATAAAAGATAAAGAGGGACAGTTATGTGAAATAAAACTTGATACGATGGAATTGAAAATTATTTCTCCTACTTCAAAAAATAGAACTTATACTCCTGCCTGTTCACCTGACGGTTATTTATTTGCTCTTGGTATAGCCCCCCCTGGTTCAGGTACTCCAGATGGTAAAGATAAATGTGTCAATCTTGCTATTGCAAATGAACAAAAGACGCCGCCTGATATAATAACAGATTATACTCCCAAAGGTAATGTTATGAAAATTGCCAGTGATCCTGCCTGGTCTCCCGATGGTTTAAAAATTGTTTTTGTAAAAACAGCGTCACCTATTGCATTACATGGAGATATTATAATTGTGGAATACAATAATGCCGAACCTTACTCTTTATCAGACCTTAAGGAGAAAAATATTCATATCATCGGTAAATCCCCCAGATGGTCATCAGATAGTAAAAAAATACTTCTGGAAGATCTGAATAAAGAAATATATGTTATTGAACCTCAGGGCAGAAATAAAGAAGCTTTTGCTTCCAAATTGACCAGTAATAAAAATTTTAACGCATCATCTCCGAAATGGTCCCGTGATGATAAATTAATAGTTTTCACAAGGGGTTCAGAAAAAGAAGCTAAAGATACAGGTGATATTTATATTATGAATACTGACGGAAAAGATATAAAATCAGTCATAGCCAGACCGGAATATAACGATTTAAATCCTGACTTTTCACCTGATGGAACTCTGGCCTTTGACTCTACAAAATATGGTGAAGAAAATGGTGATATTTATATAGTTGGTATAGACGGCAAGGGACTGAAGAATATAACAGATACACCGGAAAAAAATGAAATATGTCCAATATGGTCACCTGATGGTAAAAAGATAGCCTATCTGGGAAAAAATGACAGGGGATTGCAAATATATATAGTAAATACAGGTGATAAAAAAATTATTCCCAGAGAATTGACAAATGATGACTATGAACACAGTATACCGATCTGGTGGGTTCCTCAATATTATGATAAAGTGCAAAAAAATTCAGGAGAAAAAAAGTAAATCAGCAGTCGGTTATCAGCAGTCAGCTTTTATAAAATTTAGCTGATAGCTAAAACTGAAAGCTTACTGATATTATGTCAATAATATGCAATAACTGCAATATCTCGAATAAAGATGAAGCATTGTATTGTAACAAATGCGGTACCAGACTTATAGATACAACACTCACGGGAGGAAAAATTCTGGATAAAAGATATGAAATACTGGAATTGATTAAAACCGGTGGGATGGGTGCCGTTTATAAAGCCAGAGACAACAGACTTACTCAGATATGTGCAGTTAAAGAACTGTTAAGTGCCTCAATCGACGATGACGAATATGCGGTAAAAAGATTTCATGAAGAAGCGAAAATACTTGCCTCATTAAGACACAGTAATCTTCCAAGAGTTATAGATCATTTCACTGAAAACGGGAAATATTATCTTGTTATGGATTTTATAGACGGTCAAGATCTGGAGACAATGTTAAATAAATCAAATAAAGGAGGACTTGATGAGGACAGGGTAATAGAATATACAAAACAACTGCTTGATGTACTTATTTATCTTCATTCACAGAATCCGCCCGTAGTTTACCGTGATCTGAAACCTTCAAATATTATGGTCCAATCCTGTGACGGAAGAATAATTTTAATAGATTTTGGTATAGCCAGAACAGTTCGTCCCGGTTCACTTACCCGGAAAACCGGTATAGGAACAGAAGGCTATATATCGCCGGAACAATATACAGGGAACCCTGAACCGGCAAGTGATATATATTCCCTTGGTGCTACCCTCCATCATCTTGTTACAGGTCAGAAACCTCTTATACCGTTCAATTTCGGGCCTGTTAAGGAATTAAAGCCCTGCCTGTCGGAAGGATTTAATAATATTATTATGAAATCACTGCAAATGAAGCCTGAAGCAAGATTTACCGCTCAGGAAATGAAAAATGCTCTTTACGAATTAAAAAGAGCAGACACATATAAACAGGATAACGGCCAGAGTTCTTCTGTTAAAACAGAAGCATCCCGTAAAGGCTTTTTTTCTTATTTTTCTTTAACAAAAAAAGTCAGAGCCGATAATGATGAAAACCCTGATAAAATAATGGTACACCCTGTAGATAATTCATATATGGTCCTGATTCGTAAAGGTCATTTTTTTATGGGTGATAATAATTCCGAGTCAAATGAATATCCTGAACACAAAATATTTTTAGATGATTATTATATAGATATATATCCTGTAACAAATATTCAATATGACATATTTATAAAAAATACTTCCTATGAATCCCAGGGAAGATGGGGAAAATACTTTTCAAAACAGACAGAAAACCATCCTGTAATAAATATAAGCTGGCAGGATGCAAAAGCCTATGCAGACTGGACAGGTAAAAGACTTCCTACCGAGGCGGAATGGGAGAAAGCTGCAAGAGGGACAGACAGAAGAAAATATCCATGGGGAAACAAATGGGATAAAAATTTATGTAACAACAGGGATTCAAACGAATTAGCTGAGAAAATGTCAGATATAATAAACAGGAGAGGAACATTACCTGTCGGTTCTTTTCCGGGCGGCGCAAGTCCATATGGTGTAATGGATATGGCAGGCCAGGTAATTGAATGGTGTTCTGACTGGTATGATCCCCATTATTATCAATATAATATCAAAGAAAATCCTCAGGGACCAAAATCAGGAAGAGAAAAAGTCCTGCGAGGAGGAAGCTGGTACAGCAACAATCCTCTCTTCTGCAACTGTACCCATAGAGACTTTTTTCCTCCCTATGATTCACACTGGTTTTATGGTTTCAGATGTGCTAAAGAAGTAAGTTGAGGGTTTAAAGTTGAGGGTAAATCTCAACTCTCAACTCTCAACGTCTCAAATCTCAACTCTTACCATGTAGCAGCACTCTTAAGTTGTTGCTTCAGTTTACTCAGATCTCCCTGATAGTTCTTCCATGGTATTTCACCTATTACACCGGCATTAGATTGATCCATTATAACTATTTTAGGTATTGAATTAACACCGTACTGTTTTGCCAGAGGGTCATTCCACCCGGCAAGTTCAACTTTAACACATACAAATTTATTGGCAACTGCAATAAACTCTGCATCTGCTGACTGGATTACACGATCCAGTTGTACACATGCTCCTCACCAGACTGCTCCGAATTTAACCAGTAATCTTTTGCCGCTCTTGCTGGCTGCTTCCTGACCTGCTCTTATAGAGCTATACCATATAATAGTATTACTGTTAGCCGAACCGGTATCGGATACTGTCTGTGAAGATACTGAAGAAACGGTTGTTCTTACATGATATGTTATACCGAGACTGGTTTCCTGAATTTTTACGTTTATCTTCAAAAATTTCAAAACGTCCATAAAAGGTAAATATAATATTTTCTCACCGGTCTTAATATCTTTGCCAATTGCAGCTTTTTCCTTAGGAAATTCCCTGTCGTTAATTAAAAGTACATCTTTTGCTTTATCATAAGTTCCCGTAACATTAAGTGCATTCAGAAAATCTCTTGCAGGAAAATAATATATTAATTCTTTACTGTTAACAGGCGATGCTGCAATATAAGGTTCTTTATATGGTTTATCGTCAATATAAAGAAAATAATATAACCCTGTCTGTTCATCAGGATATTTGCCTGTTAAATCCTGAAATTTCACCTCCCCTGCCAGAGATATACAATAAAGCAAAAGAAAAAAAATCAGAAACAGGTATTTTTTCAAACAAATCCCTCCTTTTTATATAAGTAATTTACCTTATAATGATTCTATCGGCACATTCACAGAAAAATGAATTATTTATCCTTACATTGTCACATTAATTGATTTGATAAAACAGTTATTTAAGATTACTGCCCCCTCCCCAGGTTGCTATTTGAGCTTAATGCAATCAAACTATAAATATATTTTTTCTCTGTACAATCATGGAAGAGGCAATATTATCAGCTTTTTCTCCGCCTTCTATAAGTGCAATAATAGAAAGAGCGAAGTGAAAGCTGGTGCCGGGTCCCTGGCTTGTAATTATATTACCGTCTATTACAACTGTTTCGTCCAGTCTTTCCCCTTCTTTCAAGCTGTTTATAACAGCAGGATGACAGGTTATTTTTTTACCCTTCAATATACCGGCAGCCTGAAGTACAAGAGGAGCCGCACATATAGCTCCGAGAATTTTTCCTTTTTCATGAAAAAGCCTGATTGATGAAAGAAGCCTCTCATTATTAATTATCTTATCTGTGCCTACTGCTCCTCCCGGAAGGACTATCATATCAAAATCATTGAATTCCACCTCGGAAAGTGTCGTATCAGGGATTATCTTAACCCCTCGTGAAGCTGTAACATGACCTTCTTTTAAACCGGCAACAACTACCTCCCATCCTGCCCTTCTGAGAGTATCTATTATTATAATACCTTCCATTTCTTCACACCCGTCGGCAAGAGGTATGAGAACTTTTTTCATAAATAATGGCTCCTTTCCTGTGATGTTCTATTATAGTTAGGAGTTGTCAGGAAATAACTACATCTTAATTACGATTTGTATCGTGACGCGTAACGCGTAACGCGTGACGGGAGGATACTGATTGTTCTAACAATTTGCCGGAGTTATTTTTCCTGCAGTCCTTAGTCTCATAACAATTCATAATTAATGAGTGAATAGTGAATAGTGAGTGACAATGCAATATTATACTCACCACTCACTTAAATGCTAATAATTTATGAAATACACTATAGTAATTATATAAATTTTGTATTTATCCTTTTCTATGGTAAAATATTATAATACTATACTTTTACAGATTTCTTAAAAACATTTGTAATTCTTAAATTTAAGGCTAATTAGCAATTAGACTAAAGAACATAAGCTAAAAACTAATTGTTTTTCGAGCTTTACATAATTTAGGGGTTGTCAAGAAATAACCCAATCATATTTACGTCTATATCGTAACGCGTTACGCGAGGATGATAACCGTTCTAACAATTTGCCAGGGTTATTTTCTTACAGTCCCTTAATTCAACTATAGAAAGGATGAAAAACTAATGGGAAATGAACAAAAAAATTTTATTTTCAAAATTTGGAAATCAATGTTTCAAAAATTTTCTTCAGAACGACCATTGGGAGAAGAAAAGTTAAAAAAATTCAAATTACTATTTAAAGCCTGTGCTCTTGTGATTTATGCGGATAAAAAATTCTCTTCTGAAGAAGTTATAGGTCTTCAGGCTATTTTTGAAGAAGCAAAAATCAGTCACGAAGACAGAAAATATTTTACATCCTGTATAAATAAGGCTATTACAATAGATGAAATAAAAAAAGAATTGAATGAATATAACCATACCAGAGAAGAGCTTGAAGAAATAATAGAATTATGCTCTACTCTGGGAAGGGTTGATAAATTGAGTAATGAAGAAAAACTGGTTATAAGAAAGCTCAGGAATATATTCGGTCTGGAGAAAGATTGAACCTTTCAGGAAGGATTTTAATAAACATAAAAGAAATTATAAAAGTGCTAAGAAACTAAAAAAGGAGATTTCTTATGACGTTTAAAAAAATTATAACATTATCAATTGCTCTGATAATAATCCTGTCTATTGTATCATGCACAACCGAGAACTCAAATGTCAATAAAAAAGCCAGCGAATTGAACAGTAAAGGAAGTGTCTTAAAAAGAGAAGCTGCCTCTTTATTTAAGCAGGGAAAACCTGATGAAGCGGGTAAAAAGCTGGAAGAAGCTCTTACATGTTATGATGAAGCATTAAAAATAGACCCGAATTATACAAAAGCCAAAGAAAACAGAGCTGAAGTGTTAAAAGCACTGGGAAGGTGATATAAAATGTTAAAAAATCGTAAAGGTGAAGAAATTATAGTAAAAAATGACAGAGGAAGCATATGTGTACATTTGCCCGATAAAAAGGGATTTACACTGGCCTGTGAGGAAATAGAAAAACTCGTAAAATTAATAAACAGCCACAATCCTCTTATGATAAGTACAAAACCTCTTTATGAATACGGAACCTTTGTTCTGGCACCGAGAGGAAAAGAACTGGAATTTAAGCCACAGTGGTGGGCAGTAGAAAACAGTAAAAAAGAAGGGGTTGAAAATGTTTTAATTTCCGATAAAATTGAATTCTGTAAGGCCCTTGAAAACTTAAAAGGTTTTGCCCTGTATGATCTGGGGAAATTACAGGATTGCCTCATAGCTTTTGATAAAATACTGGCAAAAGAAACCAATACAGATATGCTGAAACAAAAAGGTTATGCTCTCTATAAACTCAAAAGGTATGATGAAGCAAAAGCCTGTCTTGACAGGGTTGCTGAAATAGCACCGGAAAAGGTAAATGTGGAAATGAACAGAATTCAGGCAGATATTAAAGAAAAGATTCAAAATCAATTATAATAAATATATATCTTGACGCGTAACGCGTAACGCGTGACGGGTGGGAACTATTCCTGTCAGTGGTATAATAATATAACACTGCTCAACAAAGACAGTCCTCCCGACACGCGTTATGATTTTCATATATCATTACTATAAAAATACATGTACCGGGAGGATAAAATATGAGTATGTACGAGCAGATGATAGACGTCTTTGAAATCATAGAGCCACAGAGCACCAGAACCTTTATGTATGTAGACGATGAAACATTCGGTATTAAAAAACTTATTGAAGATTTTCTGGATGATAAAAAAGGGCCATTAACATTAGAAGCTCTTATGAAATTTCAAAAATTTGTAGAAGAAAAAAATATGGCTTCTGTAATAATACCTTTCAGGGAGGCCATAAGAAGGACAATAGAAAGAACACTGGCTGCATACTGCGGCAAAGCCATATTTTTCTCAGATCATCATCATATATATCAACCGGACAGATATGACGTAAAATTTGCAGATTACATACATGAAAAAATCTGCAGGGAATGTTACGATTCTATGTCAAAGGTATATCAACATTATTCAGTAAATATTGGTCCTACTCTTTTAGAATGGTTCAGACAGAAGAGACCTGATATCATGGAAAGACTGATAAAAGCCAGCAGACGTGAACCGGTTATGGCCCAGACCTATACCCATCAAATACTTCCTCTTATAAGAAACGAAGAAGACCTCAGAGTAGAAATCACAGGAGGTATAAAATACAGGGATCTGATATTCGGCCCTCTGCCTGAAGACAGTTACAGAGGCATATGGATACCTGAATGTACCATAGGTATAAGGGAAGCTAAATGTCTTGCAGAAGAAGGGGTAGATTTTATCATATTGAGAGGCGATCAGTCTGCCTATTTTATAAATACAGTAAAGCCTTATAAAATAAAATGGGAAAAAGAAGATGGAGAGAAGCTGGAACTTATGGTTTTTTATTATCACCATTTCAGCAAAGAACTCTCTTTTGACAAATGGACTACAGATAATCCTCATAATACAATGAATCACATGTTAAAAAATATACCTCATAACAGTATGATACTCCTTGCTCATGACGGTGAACTTGTCCATCACAGATGGGAATACTGCCATGCAGACGTATCGGGATTTTTCAAAGAACTGCCTGTAGAAATATACAGAAGAAAACATCCTTCTGTTATAATGATGACTCCTTCCCGGTATATTCGATTTCTCAGGATGAAAGCCATGCTTGAAGGGAAGGAATTTTCACTTCCAGAGACAGAATTACCTGATTTTCCGACATCATGGTCATGTGGTGGCTATGAAATAAAGTCTTTTACAACACTTAAAGGCATAGACATAGAACAGTTAATGAACAGTTCAGACAGAGATATTATAAGATATTATTCCGAAATGCTTGTAATAAGAAAACTTCAGGGCGGAACAGTTGACCCGGTAGATGAAAATCAGTGGGAATATTTTATCAGGGAGCAGATGGAAAAATTCAAAAATGAAGAAAATTTTCCTCTCAGCAAAAAAAGAAAAGATGAAATAAAAAAAGACATGTACAGAGGAGTAAATGTCTGCTATGACATAAGAAGATTTAATAAAATAAAAGCAGGAGGAGCGGGGCGGTGGGCTTTCGGCAGCCTTGACTCTGGCAACTCTGATTATCAAACCTATCTTCGTGAAGCGGTAATGATAATAGAAGACAGAGTAATGGAACTGTTTAAAGAAAAGGTAACACCATGCCTTAAAGATATAGTAAAAGCAAAAGTAGATTTTATGATCTTCAGACTCGATGAGCTTACAATTCCCGATGACAATGAAGAAAAATTCGAATATCTGAGAAACATTTATCCTTCCATATCAGATGAACAGGCATACCTGTATCTGTCAAAGGAAGAATTTTTTGAAAAACATCTCACAATGCCTCTTTATGAAACGGAAAAAAATGAAATATGGTCACTGTTCTGTATATGGAACAGAATGAGAAGAGCTTATACATCGTGTGCATACTTCTTTGATGATTTCAACAACCATGTGGCAGAAGATGCAGTTCTCCGTGCAGCAGAGGCAGTATTTCTAATGGAAGAGCATTTTAATATTAAAGTGAGTCATGATTTTTTAGAAAAACTCAAAGCATGTAAAAGCCGATACAGAAGAGAGAGAAACCAGGGCCCGGATCTGTCTGCAGACCGTGTTGCAAAGATTCATCTGAATATTCTTAAGCTTGAAAAATCAATCACTTCCATAGAAAAAATAAGTAAAGACAGTTTTATGGAATATATAAAAAGCGGGAAATATTCTCTTCCCCATCCTGCTTCTGAAGCGCAGGAATATTACCGTGCCTTTGTAAATCAGGAACTGGCAGGCTTTACAAGCAGAGAAGGCATTGAAGAACTGATTTCCAAAACATCAAGAGAAGTAGCAAGAACTAAAGAACCGGTAAACATTATAATAGAAAAAAGAGAGCTTACGGCAGGAGATATATTAAGCAGATTCAGAATAGATGTACATTATGACCAGATTGAACCGGAAAAACCATATATCATATCACCTGTAGATAATGATGTGCTTATATCTACTGACATAGACGAAAAGTATTACGAATGTGTTTCCTCTTTCTATGTGAATAATATGTCTCTGTGTCTCCCGGATTATGGCGTAGAAATGAAGAAAGTGAAACATGTATTTATAGATCCGGAAAAAATTATACTGGAAGGTTCAAATAATGATAGTAAGAACAGAAGAGACGGATCATTTAATCCTATGTGGGAAATTTATTTTGCAGAAGGTCAGAAGATATGGGAACTATCAGAATGGACTTTTAATCTCAGGGTTATAAAAAAAGAGATAAAAAAGATAAAAGAAGAAATAGAGAACGTTGAAGAAATAGACACTTATACTATAGAAAAATTCTATAATAATCTTACAACTCTTTACAGGGAAGTTGGGCATAAAGAACTTCTTTACGGAGAAGACGGAAAAAGTGGTCTTAAAGGGTTTATTGAAGAGAATAATATTACAGAAGGATTAAATAGCTATCTGTCAGATAACCCGGGTATATTCCCTGAGAGTCATGTAAAAATCCTGCAGGATCTACTCATATATGAATTATTCTTAAAACATGATAATTCTATAGGTCATTATGAACTGAAACAGAAATATGACGGAGGAAGAACTCTCAGTCTCTATGAATCAGTAACAGAATACTGTGAAGAACATAATATACCGTACTACAAGGAAATCTATATTCATAAACTATGGAAATATCAGAAAGACAGATTGAAACACTACAGAGAACTGCTGGAACAGGAAGCGAGAACAAAAGGATTTCTGTCTGCCAATATGACGGTAAAAAAAGCAGGAGAAGACCCTTCTTACAGTCTTGTTACATATCCTGCAGTTTATGTCCACGGTGCGGCAAATGAAGAAAATTTCGAAGGTTTTTATCCAGATAATGAAGCCATACCGGCATTTACAATGAGACATATAAAAAGAAATACGAGAGTATTATTTCTGCCTGGCAGTGTAGAAATGGAAGGACAACTGGAATATTTCAGGAAAATGCAGCGTTATCTTCTGGAAAAATTCAGCATTAATGATGTAAAAGCAGGTATTTTTGCATGTGGTTCACAGAAAGAACTGGATACCTTTATAGAAAGAGAAGAAACAGGTAAGGAATTTTTCCTGATACCTTCTATGGAAGGAGATATGTCTCAAAAATATTTCACACAGGACAGATTGAAAGACATCGGTTCAACACATCTTGAATTTAACCGGGAAGAAGAAATGGAAAAATTCGAAGATTATATAAATAAAAGCGATATAATATATCTGGGAGGGGGATGGTCTGTTATATCGGGTCTGCGCCATTATGATCTCCTGCTGAATTCGGGGAAAAAATTCAGGGATTCTCTGAAAGAATTCATTTTAAGAGGAGGTCTTCTCATGGGAGTAAGTGCCGGTGCCATGTGTATGGGTATGGAAAATATTCTCTATACTCCGAAAGCAAAGACATTTGAAGGTAAAATAGATGGTTTGAAACTGTTCCCTGCCAATGTTCAGGTTCATTATGAAGAATACGGTATACCGGAACATTTAGAGTATATAAGACGGGATTACCCGGATATACCTGTTGTAGCAATAGATACTCAGACTGCTGTTTTAGGGAAATTAAATTTCAGATTGCATATGTCAGAAAATCCTTTTTCAGACAATCAATGGAATATGGAAGAACTTTATAATATGGAACTTCTTTCAGAGAAATTTACCGCCCTGGGAGCAAAATCTGTAACGGTTAAAGATGATAAGGAAATACTCCTGTTTGATGGCATGCCATGTGCCGGTGAAATTTCCTGGAGAAGACTGGTTGAGCAGGGTGAATAGTGAAAGCCGGTGATCCGAATTGAACGGACAACCTGCTCATTACGAGTGAGCTGCTCTACCATTGAGCTACACCGGCGATTTTTTTTAATGTTTCCCTATTATATAATAATAATCGTTAATAATCAAGATTTTTAGAGAGAATTTTTATAAGGGGGTATTCACTATTCACGACTCACTGTTCAACTGCCTAAAATCCGTCTACTTCGTATTTATCTTTACTGACGAATTTAGTATATTGTTTTAAATAGAGGAGTTCTACCGTGCCCAGGGGGCCGTTTCTCTGTTTGCCTATTATAACTTCTGCAGTGCCGACTTTCTCTGTTTCCGGGTTATAATAATCATCGCGGTAAATAAATGTTACCATATCTGCATCCTGTTCTATGGCACCTGACTCTCTCAGGTCAGAAAGCTGTGGTCTTCTGTCTGTTCTGCTTTCCACGGCACGGGCAAGCTGCGAGAGAGCTATAACAGGAATAGAGAGTTCTTTTGCAAGAATCTTCAAACCTCTCGATATTTCTGCTACCTGTTCATTACGGTTCACATTTTTAGTTGAGCTGATGAGCTGGAGATAATCTATTATTATAAGCTGTATATCTTTTCTCATCTTTATTCTTCTTGACTTGGCCTTCATTTCCATAATAGAGATACCGGGTGTATCATCTATATAAATCTGGGCATCGGACAATTCTGCCATAGCCTGTGTAAGTTTCGGCCAGTCATCTGAATTCAGATAGCCTGTCCTTAATCTGTGGGCATCTACCATGGCCTGAGAACAAATTAATCTCTGCGCCACCTGTTCTTTACTCATTTCAAGACTGAATACAGCAACAGGCAGTTTTTCTTCTACAGCTACAAGCTGGGCTATATTTAAAGCAAGGGCAGTTTTTCCCATACCGGGACGGGCAGCAAGAATAATCAACTCTCCAGGCTGAAATCCTGCAGTGATACGATCAAGTTCTGCATAACCGCTTGTTACACCTGTAACATGAGATTTATTATGATAGAGACGCTCAACCTTTCTGAAACTCTCTTTCATAACAGAACCCATATGGATGAAATCCTGAACTCTCTGGCGCTGACCTAGCTGAAAAATCATACTTTCAGCACTGTCCACTACCTGATCCACACTGCTATCTTCCCTGTAGCCGAGTTCTGTTATTTTTGTACCGGTCTTTATTATATCCCTTAAAAGTCCCTTTTCTGATACAATTTTAGCATAATATTCGATATTTGCCGCAGTAGGAACTGTATTTGTAAGGGTTGTTACATAGCCCAGTCCTCCTATTTCTTCGAGTTTTCCCAGCTTCCTTAGCTCACCGTCTAAAGTAATAATATCAGCCGGTTCACCTCTTTCATATAAAGAGCACAGGGCTTTAAAAATTATCTGATGGCCTTCAATATAAAAATCCTCACTCCGCAATATTTCAGTAGCTATCGGTATACTGTCCGGTTCTATGAGCATAGAACCGAGAGTAGCCTGCTCAGCTTCCAGACTTCGGGGTGGGATTTTATTTAAAAAGTCTCCCTCCATGCCGGGTATCCTTTTCAGTGATCAGTGATCAGTGATCAGTGATCAGTTATAATAAGTTTAATGTTGAAAGTTTAAATACTAACCTTAAACCATAAACCATGAACTATAAACCGGTTTTACTGGTCACCGGTCACCGGTCACTGTTTAAACTGTTTCCTGTTCTACAAGTTCCTGAACATCAAGCAAAATATTTGCCTTTGCTTCACTGTGATAGACTACAGGAATAGTATAATGGCCTACAACTTTTATAGGGTCTTCAAGAACTATCTTTCTTCTGTCTATTTCAATACCAGAGTCAGTGAGTATCTTTTCTGCAATATCCTTGCTGGTGATAGAACCATATAATTTACCTTCTTCTCCAACACGGACTTTAAAGATAACCTTCATACCCTCTAATTTTGAAACAAGCTTAACGGATTCTTCAAGACGTTTCTTGGATTTTTTATCTTCAACCTTCTTTTTTTCTTCCATATGCCTTATATTGCCATCTGTTGCTTCAAGAACAAGTTTTCGTGGCATCAGATAATTACGGGCATATCCTCTGGCAACTTTCACAACATCGCCCATTTTACCCAATTTGGGAACATCTTCTACAAGAATTACTTTCATTGTTATATGAAAAGTCCTACCGGACTCCCTTTACACCTCCTAAAATTATTCCAATATCGCGATCTATGACGATGCATTAATCACGAACTAACCAGCCCACAGTACAGTGGGAGGAATGGGGAGTTACATCAGCCTATTCCATCGTATAAGGGAGCAAAGCAATACTTCTAGCCCTTTTAATAGCTATGGTCAATATACGCTGATGATGTGCACAGTTACCGGAAATTCTTCTGGGAAGTATTTTACCTCTTTCAGTAGTAAATTTACGTAATTTCGGCACATCTTTATAATCTATTTTTTTTACACTGTCAGCACAAAAATTGCAAATTTTCTTTTTTGGCTTCTTTACCTTTTTCTGTTTCTTTGTAGCCACTTGATTCTGCTGCCATGACAATATCATGGCATACAGTTGACACCTCCTTAAGCTTTTCTAGAAAGGAACATCTTCAAAATCTACATCATCATGTCCCGGTTTAACGAAATCATCATCTTTACCGGAGAAATCCATATCTGATGGAATATCAGGAGCAGACCCGCCGTCTTTTCCGAAGGGAGTAGCCATTTCTCCATCTTCTTTTCCTTTTGAATCCAGCATTTGCATCTGATCTGCCTGTATCTCAAAAGATGTTCTCTGTGAACCATCCTGAGCCTGATATTTTTGAGTCTGAAGGCGACCTTCAATCAATACAAGTTTGCCTTTCTTCAAAAATTTTGCCGATATTTCAGCAAGTTTTCTCCAGAAGACAACATTGAAAAAATCTGTTTCATAAACACCCTGAGCATTTTTATAATTCCTGTTAACAGCAATACTGCAACGGGTAACAGGAATTCCTGTATTGGTATATTTCAATTCGGGAGCCCGGGTTAAACGGCCAACTAAAATTACCTTGTTATACAAAAAAACACCTCCCCACTACTCTTCCAGTACAACAATGTAGCGTAAAATCTTATCATTAATCTTTAAGAAATGAGACAGTTTGTTGGCTATACCTGATTCACCCTGGAATTTAATGACTACATATATACCTTCAAAACGTTTTCTTACTTCGTAGGCTAATTTTTTCTTTCCCCAGAAATCTACCTCTACTATGGTACCGCCAAAATTCGTAATCTGCTGTTTAATGCTTTCTGTTAGCTGTTCAATTGCCTCTTCTTCAAGAACAGAATCAATGATATACATAGTCTCATAATTTCTCACCAAAACCAGAACACCTCCTTCCTTTGGCCATGCGACTCTATAAGAGTAGGAAGGCCCTATCGTGGTACAGGTCTGGCTAACCTGTAATTTTCCTATTATACAAAATTTTTATTATTATTGCAAGCTATTTTATTTGAGAGATTTCACACATCTTAGAACCTATCCGAAAAGTAATATTTATTCTACACCCTTCCGGTGGGTGAGG
>CAYSLJ010000041.1:0-45316 GCA_964431735.1 uncultured Synergistia bacterium
CTCCAGAGCCTCACCCACCGGAAGGGTATAGAATAAATATTACTTTTCGGATAGGCTCTTAGTAGACCGAGGAAAAGAAATTTTTAAAGGGCTGTAATTATAAAGACAGCCCTTAATTAATGTTCTCGTGATGCGTAATGCGTGATGCGTGATGCGAAGGGATTAAACCCGTCACGCGTTACGCGTTACGCGTCACGAATTATTTAATCTAATAAGTTATAAAATACACTATATAGATGCCACGTATTTCTTTTTCCTTAAAGAAGAACTATATTATTCTCAGAACATTTCTTTATCATCTCATCAGACCAGAGGCTGCTCTGTATTTCTCCCACATGGGCTTTCCTTAAGAAAAACATGCAGAGTCTGGACTGGCCTATGCCTCCTCCTATGGAAAGAGGCAGTTCTCCTTTAAGTAATCTGCTGTGAAATAAAAGATTCTTTCTCTCAGTGCACCCTTTTAGTTCAAGTTGCTTTAAGAGACTTTCCCTGTCCACCCTTATTCCCATAGAAGAAATCTCGAAAGCGCCGCCAAGGAGAGGATACCAGAGAAGAATATCTCCGTTCATTCCTCTATAGCCGTTCTTTGTAGAACTGATCCAGTCATCATAATCGGGAGCCCTTCCGTCATGCGGTTTCCCGTCTTTAAGGTCTGAACCTATACCTATGACAAATACTGCGCCATGAGCTTTACATATTTCATCTTCTCTTTCTCTCGGATTGAGATGAGGATATCTTTCTTCCAGTTCTTCACTGTGTATAAAGGTAATCTCTTCGGGAAGAAGAGGCTTTACGGACGGGAATTCTTTGCATACATATTCTTCAGTACTTTTTACCGCATTATAAATCTTTTTTACAATGAATTTTAAGAAATTCACGTTTCTTTCTTCTTTAGATATAACCCTTTCCCAGTCCCACTGATCTACATAAATGGAATGCATATTGTCAAGCATTTCATCGGGCCTTATGGCATTCATGTCTGCATATAAGCCTTCTCCGATATTAAAATTATAATCGGCAAGAACTATTCTCTTCCATTTTGCAAGAGACTGAACTATTTCCACATTCATATTGTCCATGTATTTGATATTAAAAGAAACAGGTTTTTCTATGCCGTTCAGGTCATCGTTTACACCTGTTCCTGCTTTTACAAACAGCGGAGCAGTTACCCTGTGAAGGTTCAGTTTGGCAGAAAGATTTATCTGAAAGAATTCTTTTATCAATCTGATTGCTCTTTCCGTTTCTTTTAACGTCAGCAGAGATTTGTAATTATCCGGAATTATTAAACCGTTTTTCATGTTTTTCTCTCCAATCTATTTAATGAGTAGTGAGTAGTGAGTCGATAGAATTATTCCCACTCACTATTCACTATATAAGTGTCATATTTTATCATAACAGGGATAAATAATAAAGTGATTTATATTTTTCAGGAGCTTTTAAAGCATCTTTCTTACAGGAGATTTTGCTATATTATAATTTGTTTTTACAATTGTCTTATGGTAAAATTATTATTAAGTTTTTGATTAAAATATATAACTATTAAGAAATCAGGTTAGATTTCACTATAATTTAAAAAAAATCAGAAAAAAATTGTTTTTCACAGGGCCGGTATTAATTAATATACCGGATAAAAGAAGAGAAATGAACGGAGGTATTAAATTATGCTTACAGACGACATATTCTTCATGGGAAGAAAAATTACCGAAGGCACCGTTATACCGGCAGGCATAGCAAATATCACTCTCCCTCTCAAATATACGGAAGTAAGAGCAAACATCATAGGACTCCTGGCAGATGTAAAAGTCATACAGAAATTCCAGAATACAATGGATAAAAATATAGAGGCAATCTATGTTTTCCCTTTACCCCATGAAAGTGCCGTAAATGACCTTGAAATAAAAATAGATAAAAGAATAATAAAAGCAGAGGTAAAAGAGAGGGAAGAAGCAAGGAAAACCTATGAAGAAGCGCGGGACGGTGGAAAAAAAGCAGGGCTTCTGGAACAGGAAAGACCGAATATATTCACCATGAGTGTGGCAAATATTGAGCCGGGACAGGAAATATATGTAACGCTCACCTATCATGAAACACTTAAATATGAAGACGGAGAATATGAGTTTGTATTTCCTATGACAATAACTCCGAGATATACGGGAGACGGTGAAACTTCGACTGTATCAGATTCTGAAAGAATTTCTCCTCCCTTATCCGAAAAATCTCAGAGGGAAGTGAATATATTCGTAAATCTGAATACAGGTTTTCCCATAGGAGAAGTAAAATCTCCGAGTCATTTACTTTATATGGAAGAAAAGGGGGACCATATCCGAAATATTCAACTGGCAAAAGAAGGAGAATTACCCAATAAAGATTTCATATTAACTTACAGTTCAAAAGGAGAAAATTTAGAAAATTCAATCTCTTTTTACAGAAAAGAAGGAAAACCCGGCACCTTTATGCTCCACATGACTCCGAAAATCGATTACGGCCCCGAAGAAATGTTAAAAAGAGAAATGATCTTCGTCCTTGACAGATCAGGCTCTATGGGTTACGGTTCCGGTTTTGTCGCACCTATGGAACATGCAAAAGCGGCTCTGAAATCATGTCTTCGCACCCTCAGGACAGGTGATTCTTTTAATATTGTCACCTTTGATACATTTATAGAACAGATGTCTCAGGCTTCGCTGGAATTTAACGAGGAAAATCTCAAAAAAGCCGAAACCTTTATTGACGCTACCCATGCAAGAGGAGGCACTGATATATACAGAGCAATGGAATGTGCATTGAAAATGCCTGTAAATAAAATTTATCTCAGACAGATAGTATTTCTTACAGACGGAGCGGTAGGAAATGAAGAAGAAATTTTAAAAGAACTGCAGAAAATACTCGGTAAAGCAAGAGTTTTTACCTTCGGCATAGGCCCTTCGGTAAACAGGTATTTACTGGATAAAATGGCTCAGATGGGAAAAGGTACTGCCCATTATCTTATGCTTGATGAGGACATAGAAGAAGCCATCCAGAAATTTTCAAATCAGGCAGCTTTCCCCATACTATGTGATATAAATCTGGAATGGAAAGGCGGAAAAGTTGCAGATGTCTATCCTTCCATTCTGCCCGATCTCTATTTCGGACAGGTTCTTTATATAGTGGGCCGTTTCTATTCGGAAGGAAATGTTACGGCAATATTAAAAACCAGAACTGCAGAAGGAGATTTTATTCAGGAGTTTCCTGCGGAACTGCCGGAAAAAGACGAAGAATATCCTGTAATAGAAACAATATGGGCAAGAAAAAGAATAGATGCGTTACTGGACAGGCAGAGAGAATATCCTCAGGAGAAAGCTTCCATAAGGGATGAAATCATAGGAATTGCAATGAAATACAATCTTATGAGCCCCTGTACGTCACTTGTGGCAGTTGAGAAGACTGAAGGAGAAGATGGCGAGAAAGAAAAGAAAGAACTGATTACCATTAACGTGCCTTCCATATTGCCGGAAGGGCTTAATCATAATGTGTTTTCTTCCCATCCCGTAGGAGGTGGCAAGATGGCAGGAAGCGGTTTCACCGGAATGGCATGTATGCCACCTTTACCGGCTCCTCAGAATGCAGATGATGATACATGTTCTATGGCACCTGTTGCCCCTGCCATTTCTATGAGGACAAGATCTGCTGCCGGTATGGGCGGAGGGTTTATAAAGGTGGATTTACTGCCGAGTGAAAGAAAAAGTTTCTCTCTATTAAGTGGAGTCAGTAATCTTGTAGGAGATGTTATAGACGGTGTAAAAGCAATGGTGTCACCTAAAAAACAGGAGGTAATGGAACAGGTAAAAATGGATTCAACACTTGAAGTTTTAAGAGAAGAAGCTGTAGAAAGAATACCCCGTCCTTTATCAAAGTCCGGCGATGATGTCAATGGAATAGAAAAGCCAGAGGATAAAAAGGGTAAAGTCAGTCCACAGCTACTATCTACACCTCAGTTATTGAAAGAGCGTGACTCTGGATTTAAGGGTAAAGTCAGTCCACAGTTATTATCTACACCTGAAACGACTGAAATAATTTTTAAATGGCTCATAAGGAATCAGACTGCCGATGGTTTCTTCAGTAAAGAAGATGAACCGGAGAAAAATATTACTGTCACATGTCTTGCAGTTCTTTCCTTTATCGGACAGGGACATACTGACAGAACAGGAAAATATAAGCCCCAGATAGGAAAAGCCATTATAAATATAGTCAATAACCTGGATAAAATGTCAGGTATTCCATTTTCTCTATCTGCCTGGATAATATTTGAATTATATAATTTATCACAGAAAAAGAAAGATAAAGATGTGGCAGAAAAAGCACTTCAGAAACTGAAAGATTTATGGAGTAAGCTCACAGGTAATTCAGAGTGTTTCTTTTCTGCCATAGCGGCAAGAACTGCTCTGAGAGCAGGATTGATTAAAGAAGGAGACCTTCCTGAAATTGACGACCGGCTCTCTTCTGCAGATGGAAAAGAAATTTCCTCTATAATTACTTTAGATGACTTTCTGTCATCTATTATAAGTTTAATGTCAGGAAAAGAAGAGGTATATAAATCATTCGTAGATTTCATCGGAGAACATTATATAAGCACAGGGCCGGCGAAAGGTGGCTTTCAGGCTGCCTGGGCACAGCTGCCGGGAAGCACAGCCACGGCAATTTTCGTGATATCCTGGAAGGACAGTAAATTGATTGGAAAGTGAGTCGTAGGGGCGACTCCCTGTGGTCGCCCTGTTTCAGTGAAAACACGCGTCACGCGTTACGCTTTACTCGTCACGATTATAAAGCATTACGCATTACGCATTACGCATCACGCATCACGAACCACCCGTCACGCGTCACGCGTTACGCGTCACGCATTTATACAGAAAGGCAGGCAAACATATGAGAATGATATATACAGGTCAGGATGTAGATATGAGTTTTTATAAAAGAAAATACACTGAAGGTACAATGATAACCCCGGAAGGAGCTGCATTGCCTCTAAAATATACAGAAGTAAGGGCAGATATTACGGGACTCCTTGCCGATGTAAAAGTAATACAGAAATTTGAAAATAATTTGAATAAAAATATTGAAGCAGTCTATGTGTTTCCTCTCCCTCATGACAGTGCCGTAAATTCACTGGAAATAAAAATCGGAGAAAGAATAATAAAAGGTGTCATAAAAGAAAGGGAAGAAGCAAGAAGAACCTACGAAGATGCGAGGGATGAAGGAAAGAAAGCAGGTCTTCTGGAACAGGAAAGAGCCAATGTTTTCACCATGAGTGTGGCCAATATAGAACCGGCTCAGGAAATACTGGTTACCCTCACCTATTATGAAACGGTAAAATATGAAGACGGAGAATATGAATTTGTATTCCCCATGACAATCACTCCGAAATATATTGATAAAACACAGGTAAAGGATTCTGAGAAAATTTCTCCGCCTGTCGAAACAAGAAAGGCGGGGAGGGAAATAAATCTCTTTATAAACCTGGATACAGGTTTTACGCCGGGAGAAATTAAATCACCGTCTCATTTACTGTTTATTCAGGAAAAAGGGGAGACAAAAAGAGAAATTCAGCTTGCAAAAGAAGGAGAACTCCCCGATAAGGATTTCATATTGAAATATTCCTCCTCAGGTGAACAGTTAGAGAGTGAACTTTCCTTTTACAGAAAAGAATTTAAACCCGGCACCTTTATGCTCCATATAACTCCAAAGATGGACTATGGCCCTGATGAAATGGTAAAAAGGGACGTTGTTTTTGTTCTTGACCGTTCCGGTTCCATGAGCGGCCATCCCATAGAACAGGCAAGGAAAGCCCTGAAGGCATGTCTGAGAACTCTCAGGTCAGGAGATACCTTCTCTGTTATAGTTTTTGACGACAGGGTTGAATATATGGAAAATCGTTCCATTGAATTCAACGATGCACATCTCCTTAAAGCCGATTCATATATTGACAGCATCGGCCCGAGAGGCGGAACAGATATACTTGCTGCCATGGACGCAGCACTTAAACTTCCTGCAAATAAACTTTATGTAAGACAGATTGTATTCCTTACAGACGGAGCAGTGGGAAATGAAGATTTTGTTCTTCAGGAGATAAAAAAATCTCTTGGTAAATCAAGGGTTTTTACCTTCGGAATAGGCCCTGCCGTAAACAGACTGCTCCTTGACGGTATGGCAGAAATGGGGCGCGGAACATCACGGTATATTACCTTTGAAGAGAATATTGAAGATGCAATACAGAAATTCTCAAATCAGACATCTTTCCCCGTGCTTACAGATATATCACTTGAATGGAAAGATGCATCTGTGGCAGATATGTATCCCGTAAAAATCCCTGATCTTTATGCCGGTCAGGTTCTTTATACAGTTGGCCGTTTCCACTCGTCAGGGAAGGCTACTGCCATACTGAAAGCCATGACGGGAGGAGGAGAATTCCGCCAGGAAATAGAGATAGATCTTCCCGATGAAGCTACGGAACATCCTGTTATTGAAACAATATGGGCAAGGCATAGGATTGATGCACTCTTGAAGAAAATGTCCGAAAAGCCGAAAGAAAAACATGAAATAAGGGATGAAATTATTGGAATAGCCCTGAGATACAGTCTTATGAGTCCATATACGTCTCTTGTGGCAGTGGAACAGGGAGAAGATGATGAAGAACCGAAAGAGAAAAAAGAAATAATGAGAATAGATGTGCCTTCCATGGTGCCTGAAGGACTGGATAGAGACGCCTTTGCAGGGCCGGGACAGAGACTTACCGGTTCTTCAATGAAACTTTCATACAGGTCGGGCAGACCTGCACCGGGACCGATGTCAGGCATTATAATGAACGTAAAAAGAGATGCTTCTTCCGGCCCTGTTTTAATGAGAAGATTATCGTCAGATAGAAGTGCTTCTCCAGGCCCATCAGCTTTCCGTAAACCTGAATCACAGGCAGGCCATGGACCTTCTGCAGAGAAGGATGTTTTATCAGAAGAAGTTCTTTACTCCAGAACGCGTGTTCCTTTCAGAGAACCGGCTTTTTCCGCTTTGCCTCCTGCGGATAACATGGATGAAGCTGAAAATGAAAAAGGAATTGTATGGGAATCCGGTGCTCCCCTGTCTTTTGAATGTGAAGAAGAGTTTGATGATAGTCCGGTGAGTCCTGCACTACAGGCCTGTGAAATGAAGAGTGATGAAAAAATAACACCTGAAATGATTGATTTAACCTTTAAATATCTTGCAAGAAACCAGAATGCAGACGGCTCATGGAGTAAAGAAGTTCTTGAAGAGAAAAAAGTAATATCTACGGCTCTGGCTGTTCTTGCATTTATAAAAGAGGGACATACCAATAAGACAGGAAACTATGTTCCTCATGTAAGCAGGGCAGTTTATTTTATCCTGAATAATATGGATAATCTTTCAGGTTTTTCACTGGTACTTTCCACAATGGTTTTTATAGAACTCTTCAAACATTCTGATAAAAAGAAGGAAAGAAAGGATGCAGAAAAAGCCATTGCAATACTGAAAGATAACTGGTATACATTCAAAAATCTCCATGAAAAAACCTTCGTATCTCTATCGGTAAAATCTGCCGTAGAAGCAGGCCTTTTGTCAGAAGGAGAAGTGACTGATACAGATAAATGGCTGTCAGAGGGAAAAGACAGCGCAAAAATTATCTCTACCATAGAAAAAATAGATGATATAGTTTCTCTATTCCTCTGTTTAATATCAGGAGATGAAGGATTAATAAATTCTTCTGTTGATCTTTTAATGAACCATTATATAAGAGGCGGCCCGGAAGAGGGGAGTATAAATATTTTTGAGTTAAATCCTGTTGACACTACTGCACAGGGGATTTTTGTACTCTGTCAGACCGGGAATTAAGAGATATAATATACAGGGAGGCGCATTATGTCAGATAAAAATATGGATGAGAAAATAAGAGAATATGAAATTTTGCTCAAATCCCGGCCGGGAGATATTGATATCTACTATGAACTGCTTGATCTCTATTCAAAAAGAGGACTTCTGTCGAAATTTTCAGATATAAGTCTGAAACTGGCAGATTTATATATAAATAATAATTCCATGGAACAGGCGGAAATAGTCTGTAACAGAATTATAAAACTTGAATCTGAAAACATAAAAGCAAGAGAAAAACTTATTGGAATTTATATCTCTATGGGAGATAAAGATAAGGCCATAGATACATGTTTTTTTCTCTCCAGAATATGCTCAATGATAAATGAGCCGGAAAAATCTTTTGAGTTCCTGAAAAGAGGTATAGAATTAGACCCTGATAATCTGCATGCCAGGCTTGAAATGGCCATTATGAACGTGGAACAGGGACGTATAAAAGAAGGTTTAAGCCAGTATAAACAGGTAGCCTGGTTATACTGGGAAAAATGTATGCTTATAGAAGCGGCAGAAACTTATAAAAGGGCGATATTACTTCTACCTGATGATATAGAAATCCATTTAAATCTCGGTAGTATTTACCGTGAACTGGGGCAGCTTGAAGATGCCAAAAATGCCTTCCGGTTTATACTCAAATATGATCTTAAAAACATAAAAGCCCTTACTGAACTGGGGCTTGTATGTAAGGAAAAAGGTGAGATAGACAGCGCAATTCTGGCTTTCAGAAAAGTGCTGGAGATAAATCCCGTAAAAGCAGAAGCTGCTGAGGAACTCGGAGAACTTTACCTTATCAGAGGCCAGACTGAAGATTCAATAAAAGCATATTATAATGCTGCAGAAATTTATCTAAAACACGATCTTAAAGATAATGCCATAAAGATGTGTGAGCTTATTTTAGATATTGACTGTAAATTCTCTAAAGCACTCAGAATGATAAAAGACCTTGGTTACAGTTCCCCTCCTCCGCCGCCTGAACCTGTTTATAATTATAATGACTGTATTGAGTGTCCATCGTGTGGAGAGAAAAATCGTTCCTGTGCTCTTATGTGCTTTTTCTGTGGCTTACAATTTGAAATTGCTGTATACTGCCTTCACTGCGGAGCAAAGAGTCAATTCTCTGATTTTCACTGTCACGTCTGCGGTAAAGAAATGGAGCAGAGTTATCCAGGCACTCACGATGTAGATATGAGCTTCTATAAAATCACCTCTGGCACAATGTTTGCTACAGGTATAAAAGACCCTCTTATCCTGAAATATACAGAAATAAGAGCAGACATTAAAGGTATGATTGCAGATATGAAAGTCATACAGAAATTTCAGAATAATCTGGAGAAAAACATCGAAGCCTTCTACGCCTTCCCCCTCCCCGGTGACGGAGCTGTTTATGACCTGGAAATCAAAGCAGGGGAAAGAACAATTAAAGGTAAGATAAAAGAAAAAGAAGAAGCAAAAAGAACCTATGAAGATGCAATGAATGAGGGTAAAAAAGCATCACTTCTGGAAGAACAGAAAGGAAATATATTCAATATTTCTGTGGCTAATATAAAACCCGGAGAAGAAATACTTGTAACTCTAAAATATTATCAGACGGTAACATATGATGATGGTGAATATGAGCTGGTAATTCCTCTGGTTATATCACAGAAAATCAGAGAAACGCAGGGAGAGGCCACTTCCGGCAAAAGAGGAGAAATAAATATCTTTATAAATCTGGATGCAAGTTTCCCTGTAGGAGAAGTAAAATCACCGACCCATCTC
Source organism: uncultured Synergistia bacterium (assembly GCA_964431735.1). Taxonomy (GTDB): domain Bacteria; phylum Vulcanimicrobiota; class SpSt-956; order SpSt-956; family JAKJGF01; genus CALARM01. The sequence goes on from CAYSLJ010000041.1 coordinate 9,664, forward strand.
CTTTATATAGAAGAAAAAGGTGAATATATACGAACTATTCAGCTTGCAAGGGAAGGAGAAATTCCGAATAAAGATTTTATATTAAAATATTCCTCTACAGGAGAAAGACTGGAAACAGATCTTTCTTTTTACAGAAAAGAAGGAAAGCCCGGGGCTTTTATGCTCCATGTAACGCCGAAAATGGACTACGGCCCTGAAGAAATGGTAAAAAGGGAGATGATATTTGTCCTTGATAGGTCAGGTTCTATGAGCTGGGGAAAAAGAAATTTCACTCCTATAGATCAGGCAAGAAGGGCTCTTAAAGCATGTTTGAGGACCCTGAGAAGTGGAGATATGTTTAATATAATAACCTTCAGCACCTATACAAACAATATTCATTACAAATCTCTGGCATTTAATGATGTAAATCTTCAAAATGCAGATGTCTTTATAGATTCCATTCATGCCACAGGAGGCACAAATATACTTATGGCAATGAAGCAGGTACTCAGACATCCTGTAGAGTCGAACTATTTAAGACAGATAATCTTCCTTACAGACGGAGAGGTGAAAAATGTAGATGAAATTTTAGGTGCCATTCACTGCACTCTCGGTAAATCAAGAATATTCACCTTCGGTATAGGCACGACTGTAAATAGAAATCTTCTGGACGGAATGGCAGAAATGGGAAAAGGTACAGTTCAATATCTCACTCTCGAACAGGATATAGAAGAGGCAATACAGAAATTTTCCAATCAGACAGCTTTCCCCATACTTACAGATATATCTCTTGAATGGGAAAATGCCTCTGTATCGGATATATATCCCATGTCCATTCCTGATCTCTATTTCGGACAGGTTCTTTATCTTCTGGGAAGGTTTCATTCTGCAGGAATTTGTAAGGCTCTTTTAAATGGTATGACTGTGTCGGGGAAATTCACTCAGGAAATAGATGTGAAATTGCCTGAAGCATCGGAAGAATATCCTGTTATAGAAATTATGTGGGCAAAAAAGAGGATTGACTTGTTGCTGAAAAAAGAGAAAGAAAATCCGAAAGAAAAATATTCTATAAGGGAAGAAATAATAGGTCTTTCTATGAGATATAAAATTATGACTCCTTATACGTCTTTTGTAGCAATAGAAGAGGGAGAAGGCGGTGAAAGGGAAGAAATAATAAGGGTTACTGTACCTCAATTATTGCCGGAAGGAATGAAAAAGACTTTACATGACAGGCCCTCTTCTCTGCAGAAATCTTCTCCTCCTCCGGGGAGGCAGATAAACCCGGTCTCACCACCGGGAATGTTAAGAAGATGTGTATCACATATTATACCTTCCCCTTTATCAGCCCCGTCTCCTCCGAGAAATGCAGGAAGGCCCACGTCAGGTATTATTAATATATCCAGAAACGTATCGAATGTATCCTCCCGGAGGAGATATGCTATGGAGCATATGACACCGGAACAGAAAAGTGTGATGAATTTATCTGCTATGGCTCCGTCTTCTTTTACGGAAAGCATTCCGTTGCAGGAACTCATACCGGCATGTGATGAAAGGTCGGAAAGATCCTCCGGAGAAGAATCTGAAGGGCCTGTTTCTGAAATAACTTCAGGTGAATTCTCTCGCAGAGGAGAAGGTTTATTATTAGAAATTGAAGAATCTGCCGGAGCATCCTTATCTTATAAAGAATCTGCTCCTGTAGAGGCAAAAACAGTTTCTTTACCATACCGGTCACCTGTAAGCCCTGAAATGATTGATTTATCGTTCAGATACCTTGCCAGAAATCAGAGTGCAGAAGGATTCTGGAGTAATGAGCCTGACATAAATAAAAGGGTAATCTCAACAGCTCTTGCAGTTCTTGCTTTTATCAAACATGGTCATACTAATAAAACAGGAAACTACAGAGGACAGTTGAGCAAAGCCATTTATTATATTCAGAATAATCTGAACCATATTTCAGGAGTAGCTCTTTCTCTGGCAGTAATGGTCTCTCTGGAACTTTATAAAATCTCAGGGAAGAAAAAAGAAAGAGAAGATGCAGAAAAAGCTTCAGAGAAACTGAAAGAAGAATGGTCTGGTTTTAATACTGTTCTTGAAAAAAATCTCGCTTTTCATGCAGGGAAAAGTGCTGTAAAAGAAGGTTTTATAAAAGAAAGAGAATTATTTGAAATTTATACTGGAGAGGATGAGATAAAAATTGTTAAAGCTATTGCTATAACCACTCTGGAAGATATTCTTTTATCTGCCCTGTCTGTAATTGCCGGGGAAAAAGAAGTTTTAAATATGTTCCTGACATACTATAGAAAGGAGGAACCTGATATAGGGATTATAAGAATTCCCGGCCTGAACCCTGTTGACACTACTGCAACCGGTATCTTTGTAATAGCCTGAATAAGGATTTAATAAACGTTTTCCTCCCGTCACGCATTACGCGTCACGCGTCACGCGTGACGATTACAACATGAAAGGAAGGTTACATTATGAAAAAATATTCAATGTTAATCCTGTGTCTCTTATTTGTATCTATTTTCTCTATATCCTGTGTTACCTGTTTAAAAGTAGAACGGGGGCCGGAAGCTTCTCCTGTATCACAACCGGCAGAAAGTCCTTCGCCGGTAGAGATAAACCCCACTCCTGGAGAGACAGCAAAAGCTTCTCCTGCAGAAGAAAAACCTTTATCTGAAACAGAAGAATTACCTGTAACTGATGGCCTTATCGGTTACTGGAAATTTGACGAAGGAGAAGGTAATGTAGTAAAAGATTCTTCAAAAAACGGCAAAGACGGTACTATAACAGGTGCCACATGGACTGAAGGGAAATACGGTAAATGTCTGAATTTTCAGAAAGAAGAACATATAGTAAAGGTAGATATGAAAATCGATCAGTCTGAAGGTACTAAAGGGGCAACATTCTGCGCCTGGGTATATCCTTCAGTCACTTCTGGAGGCAAATGTCAGGTAATCAGTTTTGATAACGGAGATTTCGACTGGTCAATATTAAGGGAAGAAGATAAATGGTTTGTATTTACAGGACTTGACGAGTGCAATACAGAACTTGCTGTTGATATAGATAAATGGCAATTTTTATGTGCCGTATATAACCCGGGAAGCGGAATAACCTTTTATAAAAATGACGAAACATTTAAGATTGCCGATATAGGTTATGAAGAAGATACAAATACCATTGCCATAGGTGAAAATCCTGAAGAAGGTTTCCTTGAACCTTTTTACGGTAAAATAGATGAAGTCCTTATTTATGACAGACCACTCAGTGAGGAAGAAGTCAAAAAGATAAGAGAAAGATAAATATAACATTTGATTAGTCTGAATTTTGAGAAGTACAGACAATTACCCGGATTAAGACTGACAAATATGGATATTTGAGTTTAGATTTTTCCGGCAGAGCGCCGGATAGACACAGGTAAGTTAAAAGGATTACCGGGATTTTTATACTGAAACCAATCCCGGTAATTCCCGTAATCCTGTTAACAAAGATGACAATCCCGGCCACAACGAAGTATGAGAAGTTGTTCTTACGCGTTATGCGTCATGACCTTAAATCTTATAAATCCAGGCTCTCCTTTGCCCCGCATTTCATACAATAAATAGTGCCTTTTATTAAGTCTCTGTTGACAATATGAAGAGGTATTTTCATTGTATCTTTACATGTCTTACAGATAATTATTTTTGGTCTTACTATACCGCAATTCGGACAATAAGGGCTGACAGTTCCTCCGTAACCACATGCAGGACAGTAGATCCCATCTTCACAGACAGGAACAATTTTTTCTTTTACAGGAACAGTTTCTTCTTTAATTTTTATTTCCCCTTCTAAATATTCAATGAGTGATGCCAGGTAAGTCATATCATGGCTCAATCTCTGTTTGTGAAATGGTATTTTCTCGGTCAATATATTGCGCCAGAAGTGATTTTCATTTTTACTTCCTGAGTGTAATCTGGAGAAACTATTAAGGGTGTCGTCAAATTCCTTAAATCTATCAAGGAGATCTTTACGGGAATTTTTGAATTCTTCCTGCATGTCTCCACAGTCGTATGAATCTGCTTTTGTCCATATATCCTCCGATTTTCTATAGATCTCTCTGGCTTTTTTGACGGACTGTTCCAGATCGTCCATCTGTTTTTTTATATCTTCGTCTATCATGTTTATCCATTTTTCTTTATTTGACATCCACATACGAAAGGTTAAGGTTAAAAAGGCTATAACTATAAATACTGCTCCGATAAATACGTAATCTCTGTAATCTCCTCCGTAGACTCCGTTTATTACCAGTACGAGAGTGAATATGGAAAAAACAAGGTTTCTTGTAAGGGCAAATTTCATATCTATTATTCTGGAAACATGAAGTGTTAAAAGAGGTAAAGATAGAGCGGCAGAAATTCCTATAGCGGCCACAGTGGACACATTACCACGGAATCCTATGACGCCGAAAATTACAAAGAAAAGTGAATATGTAAGAGCAAGAAGCAGAAAATGAGGAAATCTGAAGCTGATAAGTCCTTCTTGTCTGTAAAGAGCACAGAGATACCAAAAACCGAGACCGAAGAACAGAACGGCTATTCCTACGAGTTTACACATAAGAACAACCCTTCCAGCAGGACTCAGTGCTTCAGGGAACTCTACGGTTATATTCCTGTCTGTGACAAGATTATTAAATTTCCAGAAAATCACCGGCCCTACTATAGAAGTTGGCTGTAAAGCCCAGTCAGGTATAATATATACAGGGGATTCATTCATAGTAAGCTCAATTTCCACCATGTTTGCCCTCTGAGAAGGAGGAAGGATATATTCAAAACTGTTACGTCCCAGGGCAATAAAAGAAATTTCTGCTTTAATCTCTTTATCTTCCGGCAGAATGCCTGTCCAGAAAATGCCTTCTCTGTCATATATGACGTTCTCCGGCTCTTCTGCACCTGTTTCCGTAATAAACTTCAACGATACATCCCTTGCTTCCGTAGTCCCCCGCGGAAATCTGAAATCCAGACGGACAGGTTCATTTTTCGACCCTTTCAACAAAAACTGTCCTTTAAAATCTGCTTCAAAACGGTTGTAAACATCCATGCCAATCCTGTGAGGTTTTACAGAAAGAATTATTTTTATTGTTTCAGAAGAAAAGAAAGGTAATTTACCTTCAGGTTTCATTCTGTAAGGTAATTCTATGTTTCTACGCAGGGTTTCATCCTGAACAGTCGTAACCTGTCCTGCCTTTTCACCTCTCTGTCTTTTTGCATTCTCCCTGGCTTTCAGAAAGGCCGGTATTAAAATTACGGCAATAATACTTATAATGGCAAATACAATCATAAGCTCGATAAGAGTAAAGGCTTTTTTGCTGGTTGTCGTGACAGATCTCTTCATATTCATCCCTCCGTAATAAAAATTTATGAATTTGTTTGTAAGATTATTCATTATAGTCAGTTTCATAACTTATCAGAATTTACGTGGTCGTGACGCGTGACGCGTAACGCGTGACAGGTTCAATCCCTTCGCATCACGCATCACGCATTACGCATTACGATATTATTATTTATAGATAGTTATGAACTCAACTACTGACCTGAGCATAAGCATGTAATAACAGTCTTCCTCCCGTCACGCGTTACGCGTTACGCGTCACGAGAGCAGATATTTATTATTTATGCTCACCTCAATAATTTAATTTTATCACAGGTTTTTTATAAATGGGTCAAAAATGATAGAGTTTTTTTATGAGAGGTAGATTTATTTTTACTGGAAATTGTAATTGTTGAGATTGCTGCCTGCGAAAATTCCTCTTTTACCTGTATCAAGGTAATAAAGGCTTCCGTCATTACATCCGAAATAAATATAACCGTCTGAAATACAGGGGCTGGATTCCACGCCTCTTAAAAAGGCAAAAAAGTTTCCTGTTTTAAAATCCCAGATTTTCCTTCCTTCCTTTCCATCAATACAGTAAAGTTTTTTTGCACAGCATCCGACATATACAAGACCATCTGCCACACAGGGACTGGAATTAACTCCGTCAGGATAGTAATATAAACTGCAGGTAGTAAATCTCCAGTTTTCTCTTCCTGTTTTTACATTCAGAGAGTAAAGATTTCTGTCATAACTGCCGAAATAGACAGAACCATCGACAACAGAGGGGCTTGAATAAATCCAGCCGCCTGTTTTAAAATCCCATATCTTCTTACCTGTTTTTCTGTCAAGACAGTAGAATTTTTTATCTTTGCTTCCGAAACAGACAATATCATCTGACACACAGGGACTGGAATAAATCCAGTTTCCTGCCCTGAACTCCCAGATTTTTCTTCCTTCATCTGCCGATAAACAGTAAATTTTTCCGTTTTTACTTCCGAAATAAACAAAACCATCTGCTATACAGGGACTGGAAAATATACCGCCTGGCCTAAAAAAGGAGCCTGTTTTAAAACTCCATATTTCTCTTCCGGTTTTTGAGTTCACACAGTAGAGTTTCCCATCCATACTGCCGAAATAAACAGAACCATTAACAACACGGGGACTGGAAAAAATCCATTTCCCTGTTTTAAAATCCCAGATTTTTCTGCCTGTTTTTGCGTCAAGACAGTAGAGTTTTTTATCACAACTTCCAAAATAAACAAATCCCTCTGATACACAGGGACTCGAATATATACCGTAATAAAGAAGATTTTCATTTAATGTAACAGTAAAACCTGTTTTAAAATCCCAGATCTTTCTGCCATCTTCTGTAGAAAGACAGTAAAATTTCCTGTCATTACTGCCGAAATAAACAAGACCTTCTGACACACAGGGACTCGAATAAACACCCATATAACCCCATCCATCCATTGTAGAAGAGCTCAGGAAACCCCACGTATCTGTCCTGAACGACCAGTTCTTACTTTCTGCCTGTGTAAAAGGCTGAAGATTGCCGGACATTATATCAAGCGGAGAACCGCAGTTAATACAGAATTTATCTGTTTTGCTGTTTTCTTTGTTGCAATTCTTGCAGTATATAAACATATTGATTTCCTCACAAAAATTTATAAAACCTTTATAATCATTTACAATATTCGATAGATAAGAAAAAAAGTCCTACTTTACTGTGGTGAGTATAAGTAATACATATTTGCTCTCGTGACAGGTGACGGGAGGAATACATTTATTACATGCTTATGCTCAGGTCAGTAATATCTGTCACAGTGATTCAAAATTTCCTCAAAAGTTTACATAATTTTAACATTTAATTCCTTGTTTAGTGTATATACTTTTGCTATTATATAAAATGATAGATTATTTGTATGGAGGGAAATTATATGCAGCCATTAGGAAGAAAAATGTTCAAAGGAGCCGCAGCAGGAGCCACACTCGGAGCAGTAGGCGGCGGAATTTACGGTAACATGAGAGCACAGAAATTAATAGATGCAGAACCATATGATTCTGTTGAAATCTCAGGAAAATTTGATCCCGGATTTAAAATGGGCAGTGACGGAGATGGAGGTTTCTGGATCAAGAAAACACAGTTCAAACTCCCCACGGTAGAAGCAAAAAAATCCAATGCAGATGCCATAAGATTTGAAAATATTTTGACTTATGCAGCTATAGGGACTGTAGCCGGTGGTATTGGCGGTGCCCTTACTGCAGCAGTTCTTGAAGCAGCTACAGGTAAAAACTAATATTATTTGCATATAGGAACACAGGAGGAGTATTACAACAGTCAGCAATTGATATTGAAGGCTATTATTTATGAAAATTTCGTCTACTGTAATCAGAGATTTAAATAGAAAACAGATAAGCTTATCTGATAAACAGGAAAATTTTCCTGTTGATTCCGTTCATATGTCTTCTCAGGAGGAAGCATGCAATGATGACTTTAAAAATTTCCTATCAAATGGTCTAAAAAAGATTGCAGACTATACAAAACCCAGACCGACAACCAGTGCCGATACTTTAGAAGCTTCTGTTAAAATGGCTGCCTTCAGCGGAGGTCTTACCGGTATGATGTCAGGTGGCCATCCAATTAATGCCGCAGGAGGAGCCATAGGAGGAGCAGTCGGTATAAAGGTTGGAGAGAAAACAGAATCCCTTGGCAAAGCCGTTGCCGCAGCTTTTACATCAGGAGCTCTTGCAAATACGGCAGCCATAACGGCCCTTATGGTTATAGCATCTGCTATCAATGGAGTAAGTGCTTCTGTTTCACCTTCAGGGCTTGTACTTACTGCCATTACAGGAGGACTGTCCGGTGTAAGCGGAACCATGCAGGGAAGCTGTATGGGCGATGTTAAAGACGGATCCATTACCGGTATGATTGCAGGAAGTTCCATGTCGGCATTCGGAGGAAGTCCTCTCCTTGCCATATCAGGCGCCCTGGCAGGTGCTGCAGGAGGTATGGTTGAGAATAAAGGAGGTAAATATCTGACTGCTGCCGGGGTTGGTGCAGTTACGGGAGCTGCCTGTGGAGCAATAGGAGGCCCTGTAGCAATGGCAGTTAACGGGTTACTCGGAGCCATTACGGGAATTCTTGCAACTGCTATAGGCACGAAATTCGGTCAGATTCAGAGAAATGTAATGGAAGACGTGCAGAATTTCTTTACAAAAATATTCAGACCTCTTACAAAAAATCTTGGTATTAAAGGTAAAACTGCAGCAGGTGCCCTCGGCGGCGCCATCTCTTCAATTCCAATGGCCTTACTCTTTTCCGCCATAGGAGGCCCTCCCGGAGCGGCGCTGGCAGTTATAGCCGGAGCGGCTACGACAGGATTAAAGGTAAATAAAATCTTAAAAGAAAGAGAAAAAATAGAAGACTATTCCGCTACAGTAAAGGAATTTTTCCATCAAACCCTCCCGAAAGAACAGGCAGAAGCCATTCCTGATGAAGTAATAAAAGGCTTTTCTGCTCTGTTTACTCAGAAATATAAAAATACTGAAGAATTTAAACATATTTCTCCTGAAGAGTTTATGAAAAATATAGGCGAATTCGAACAACTGGCTAAAGATAAAGTACCTCATGTATAACTCCGATCTTTATATTATAGTTTTGCACTTTTTGATGCTGTTTCGCCAGTACTTTGATTATGAATTATCCTTGCAATATCTGTTTTTATTTTATTCTAAAACTCAATAAATTAGCCATTTTTCTAAATCAAAGTAATAGCGGAAGGCTATCAAATCTCCTGCTTCTGTGTTTATTATATCTTTTTTACATCCATATTTTTTCATGGTTTCTTTCAGTAATTTCACCATTCCGTAAACTCTGTCAGGTTCATAGTACTGATGAAAATCTACATCATCGCAATATTTACTTCCTTTATCCATAATATATTCAAAAAAATCTCTTACTTTTTCCTGTTCTACAATCCCTGGAGGTTTATTGTAAAGGATTTTATTAAATACCTCGTGGGCAAATCCCGCCATAACTACTTTTGCTTTCGGATCTGCTTTTTTAATAGTTTTGTAAGAATGGATGAGAAGTTCTATATATTCTTCCTTTGTTCCATCCCAGAATGCAGGAGGGAGGAGTCTCTTATCAAATATTTCATTTCCTATCTGCCAGTATTGAACCTTCCCTTTATATCTTAAGACAGCTGTTTTTAAGAAATTTTCATAGTCAGCCATATCCAGAGGAGGGCTTGCAGTAAAATTTTTGAGGTTATTCACCTTTTTTCTTGTTCCCCAGGGAGAAATACACTCCACTGTAACAAGAGGAGATATGCCGGCCTGTATATGCATATCAATAACCCTGTCAGGTATTGTAAAATTGAATTTCCCTTTTCTCGGTTCAACAAAATCCCATCTCAAAATGAGCCTTGCTTTCTTACTTCCCAGTTCTACGGCACTGTCAAGGTTTAATCTGCCATTTTTAGATTCACTGTCACAGAAGACACCGAAAGGGGACAGACTGTCTATTTTGCCATTGTAAAGTGGGGCTGAAGATAAATTACCGTTATTTTTTATACAACAGCAGCCTGTAAAGATGATGATAAATAATATTGTAAGGACAGATAGTTTTTTATTCATATAAAGGACTTATGGCATTACCTCTAATTCAACAACAGATTCTGTCTGCTTATCTTTATTCTTCCTGAATATATTCTCTAAAGACCAGACTTAAATCAATCTCTAAATCAGGGAAAATACCTGCTTTAATTTTATCTTCTGCCGTATATACTTCAAATATTCCATATCTATTATTTTCTGACTTATATACATTTATAATTTTATCATTAGGAAATACAATCCAGTATTCTTTTACACCTTCACGTTCATATAGCTTTAATTTATCTTTTAAATCCAGCTTACTGGTAGATGGAGATAATATTTCTATTATTAAATCAGGAGAGCCAACACAGTGTTTATGACTCTTAATCTTCTTATGATCACAGACAATTATTATATCAGGCTGAACTACATCTCTGGCGTCTTTTATATCTTTATTACTGTCAGGGAATACCACATCTACAGGAGAAGATATTATTTTACATGTTTTATCCAGCAGATAATTGGCAAATTGCCTGCTTAATTCAACCAGAATCAACTGATGTTCTATAGCCGGTGCAGGACTCATATTATATGCTGTGCCATTTATAATCTGCCATTTTTCTTCCCCCGGCCATGTAAGATAATCCCCGTAGGTAAACTCCTGCTGATGCTTGAATGCCAGATTGGTCTGCATTTATAATCACCTCATTTATATTATAACACAATATTCCGTGACTAAAAATATTATTGCTTTTTCTCAGGTATTTTATTATACTTTAATAGGCTTACTGCAGTCCTGAAACTACATAATTAGCTATAGCAGATTACTAAAAGTCAATGACCCCGCCTAAAGGGATAGTAAGGTTTATGGCATGTTTCTATAAATAACTTCAAAATTTTTCCGAAAGGAAGTGAGATATATTGAATTTGCTTTTTCAAAAATTCAAAGAGATTTTATTGATAGTGCTTCCTGTTATAATTATTGTATTGCTCCTGAATTTTACTGTTGTACCTCTTGAAACTACTGTATTGATAAGATTTTTTATAGGAGCATTTTTTGTAATTATTGGTTTATCCATATTTTTATTCGGTGTGGAAATCGGTATTACTCCTATAGGCAACCTGATAGGCTCAAAAATAACTAAAACGAATAAAATCTGGATAGTTGTAGTTGCCGGATTGATACTGGGCTTTTCTATTTCAATTACCGAACCGGATCTCCATATAGTTGCCGGACAAATAGATTCTATAACAGCAGGCCAGATAGCAAGACATAATATTATTATAGTCGTATCTCTGGGCATTGCGGGAATGTTAACTTTAGGGCTGGTAAGAATAGTTGAAAATATTCATCTGAACAAAATACTGACCATTCTCTATGGCGCAATTTTTATTTTAGGATTATTTACATCACCCGAGTTTCTGGCTATAGCCTTTGATACTTCCGGAGCCACTACAGGAGCCATGACTGTTCCTTTTATTCTGGCCCTTGCCGCAGGTGTTTCCAGATTGAAAAAAGATAGTAAAGCTTCTGAAGCAGATAGTTTTGGCCTTATTGGAATTGCTTCTACAGGACCGATAATATCTGTTATGGTTATGAATATTTTTTCAAAAACAGATGAACTTAAAGGTAGCCTTGAACATATAGTCAGCTCTCCATCTTCAATTCTTTCGCCTTTTATTCGTAAATTACCCCATATTTCAGGAGAAATTTTACTGGCTCTCATTCCAATATTAATAATATTCTTAATTTTTCAAAAAATTTCTTTTAAATTGTCCAAAAAAGCTTTTAATAAAATTTTGAAGGGACTTCTCTATACATTTATAGGACTCGTATTTTTTTTGCTTGGTGTAAATGCAAGTTTTATGGATATTGGCAGTACTATGGGCTATAAAATCGCCTCTCTGGAGAACAAGTATATTCTGGTATTTATAGGTTTTATTATGGGAGCAGTAATAATACTGGCCGAACCGGCTGTTCATTTATTAACTCATCAGATAGAAAACGTCACAAGCGGTTATGTAAAAAGAAGATTTGTATTAATTGCCTTTTCCGCAGGTATTGGTTTTGCAGTAGCTTTATCTATGTTAAGAATATTAATTCCTGAAATTCATTTATGGCATTATCTATTACCCGGATATTTTATTGCCATAATTATGACTTATTTTGTTCCCGGTTTATTTGTAGGAATTGCCTTTGATTCCGGCGGAGTTGCTTCTGGCCCTATGACTGCGACTTTTGTATTGGCATTCACCCAGGGTGCGGCTGAAGCAATAGAAGGAGCCAATATTTTAATAGATGGACTGGGAATGATTGCTACGGTAGCATTAACTCCGATAATTGCTTTACAGATACTGGGTTTTATTTTTAAAATAAAATCCAGAAAGGAGGGAATACTAAAACATGGGAAATGACCACTTTTTAAAAGAATTTGAACTAATATGTGTTATAGTAAATTTCGGACTGGGAACAAGAGTTATTAAAATAGCCAGTAAAAATGGCGTGTCAGGTGGTACTATTCTTTTAGGAAAAGGAACTGTCAGAAATCGTATATTAGAATTTCTGGACCTTTATGATGTGAGAAAAGAAATTATTTTAATGGTATCAGAGAAAAAAACAGCGCATGAAGCTCTTGAAGCCCTGGATAAACAATTACATTTAAGAAAACCGGAGCATGGTATAGCCTTCAGTACTTCTGTAGAGAATTTCTTAGGTACCGGTAATTATGAATATAAAAAAAAGAAGGAAAGCAGGGGGGATTATTATATAATGTATAACGCCATTTTTGTGATTGTTGACAGAGGAAAAGCAGAATCGGTTATGGATGTGGCGACTAAATCAGGTTCCAGAGGAGGTACTATAATCAATGCAAGAGGCTCAGGTATCCATGAAACTCAAAAACTTTTTGCAATAGAAATAGAGCCTGAAAAGGAAATTGTTCTGATAATAGTAAAAAATGAGATTACAGAACTGGTAGTCACTTCAATCAGAGACGAGCTTAAAATCGATGAACCGGGAACGGGTATTATTTTTGTTCAGGAAGTAAGTAAAGCTTATGGGCTAGTCTGATGTATTTTACTGAGTACCGAGACAGATAAAAAAGTATCCAAAAAACTATAAATAGTGAGTAGTGAATAGTGAGTAGTGAATAATGAGTATAAAACCCACTCACTACTCACCACTCACTAAATAATTTATAAATGGTTACTAACAACCATGACCGGTTCGGTCACAACGAAGTATGAGAATTTGTTCCTCCCGTCACGCGTTACGCGTTACGCGTTACGATTCTCATATAAATTTACCTGGTGTGGTACTTAGCATTAAATTTAAGAATTACAACATACAGTTCTAAAGATGAATTTTAATGATTCTGAATAAACAGATAATAAGATTCTTCACATAATCTTCATAGCTTCTTCATAAGTTCTTCACAGGTTTATGTTATAATCATTTTATCTATTATAAAGGAGGTTATTTTATGAGTATTTCATCTGCCAGGGCATTTATAGAGAGAATGGGGACAGACATTGAATTTAAAATGAAAGTAACTGAATGTAAAGATGAAAAGAACCGTATGGAATTTGTAACATCTCACGGGTTTGATTTTACTAAAGAAGATATAGAAGTAATAAAATCAGAACTGAGTGAAGAGGAAATCAGTAATCTATCCGGCGGTGGTTCTAATAGCTGTCTCGTTCATATAGGTGTTCATCCCTTTTATGTATAATAATATGAATATAGAACAGCATTTGTAGAAAGAATGAAGACAGTTTAAGATTCTGTAAAGATGGAGAGTCCAGAAAGACCTTTATTTTCAGAGAAAGCTATAATTTACAGGGAGAATCTTATGAAAATATTACTCATAGAAAATATACAGCATATAAGTGTTAATTCCAGTCATATAATATCAACAGGATTGTTGAGTCTGGCCACTGTTTTAAAACAAAAGGGATACGATGTTGAAATATTGAGTTTCACTTATTTATTTACTCAAAAAATAATCGATTATTCTCCGGAACAGATAAAAAAACTGGAGATTATGTGTGATTTCATAATAAATAAAAAGCCTGATATTGTGGGATTTACTACCATGTGCAATTCATTTCATAACAGTTTACTTCTTGCAGGGTTGATTAAAGAAAGGGATGAGAACATTAAAATAATCCTGGGAGGCCCACAGGCTTCAGTCTTTCCTGAAAGGATTCTTAAAGAATTCGCCTTTATAGATTTGATCTGCTACGGAGAAGGAGAAAATAAAATAGAAGCAATTATAAAGGGAATAGTGAATAATGATCTGACATCGGCACCGGGTATAGTATATCGTGAAAATAATCTGATCAGGAGAAATGAAGATAATGGTATGGTCAGGAATTTAGATGAACTTCCCGAACTGGATTATGATTTAATTCCTTATTTCAGTGAATTACAAAAAATCAGCATACATACAGGAAGAGGTTGTCCTTATAAATGTGTCTTCTGCTCCACTTCCAATTTCTGGCAGAGAAAATACAGGTCAAAATCTATAGAAGGCATCTGCAAAGAAATAGAAACGGTAAAAAAGAAATTAAAGAAAGATGATCTTTTCTTTGAATTTACAAATGATAATATCTGTGTTGATTATAATTTTTTTACCGGTTTATGCAAAGCACTGGAAAAAATAAATATTGCCTGGATGTGTTACGTAAGGCTTGACAGTCTGGATGAAGATTTAATAAAGCATATGTCAGACTCGGGGTGTAAGATAGTATTTATCGGTATTGAGACAGGATCTCCTTCCATGCAGAAATATGCAGGTAAAAACCTCAATCTCGAAAGAGTTGATTATGTAATAGATAATCTCTTAAAATATAAAATCAGAGCCATTATCTCATTTATGGCAGGTTTTCCGGACGAAACTGAAGAAGATCTCAAATTAACATTAAATATGTTTTATAAATTACTTAAAAAGGGGGTTTACCGGTGTGACCTCCATTCGGTATGTGTGCTGAGCGGTACACAATTATATGACGATTGTAAGGACAGGCTTATGCTGAAAGATATTTATTCAAATATATCGGACAGTGTCAATTTTTCCATTTCTCATTCTTTTGTTAAGGAAAATAAGGATCTATTTCCCCATTTATATACCATTGAAGGCTCTCTTACAGATAAATATCCCTTTCTGGAAAAATTCTGTTCCTTTCTTATATGCGGTATCTATAGATTATTCCCCGGTACGATAGATTTATTGTTGAAAGCCTTTGGTGATGATATACTCATGTTTTATAAGGATTTTATATCTAATTCTCACAGATTTGCCTCGTTTTTTTCCGGTGGCGAACATATGAAAGATTTTGTCGAAGAAATAAACATCCATAATAATACCATTAAATGTCTGGGAGAATATACGGGTAATAAGAGAGGTGGTGATTTTATATTTGATATAGTTTACAGAACGTTTCTAAAGGAAAGAAAAGCCTTTATTGAAAGGTTTATGAATTAAAGAAAGGATGAAGTATTATGTCAGAAGAGAAAAAAGATTTATCAGGTAAAATTTTAGCAAGGGTGTTAAAAGACGTGGATTTTAAAAAAGCATTAATAGAAAATCCGGGAGAGATTCTTTCTAAAGAGTATGGTATAAAACTGCCAGAAGGTGTAACTCTCAGAATAATAGAAGATACGCCTGAGGTAAAACATGTAGTATTACCCTGTATCGAACCGGCTGCACTGGAAGAATTATCTGAAGAAACAATAGATAAAATAGCGGCAGGAGGAGAAGATTTAGATTTAGTACAAGAGATTGCCTTATCAATCGGTCTTCTTGGCCTTTGCACTTTAGGATATATATAGTAAAGGGTCCTTGGTACCGTAACAGATAAATTAGTAACCAGAATATTATATATAGTAACGCGTAACGCGTAATACGTTACGGGATCAACCCCCTCATTTTTTTCAGAGACTCTTTTTCCTGGAGCGGTACTTAGTGTTTATAAAGAAACAGGAGTTACGCAAATTTTTATGAATATCCAATGAATACAGAAGTCAGAATAATTCCTGAAACTCCTGTCTCCTGTATTCTGAATCCTTTACTTTTGAATTTTCAAAATGCGTAACTCCTGGAGAAAGATTTTGAAATTTGAAAGGAGAAAAACTATGTCAGAAGAAAAGAAAGATTTATCAGGTAAAATTTTAGCAAGGGTGATGAAAGATGAGGATTTTAAAAAAGCATTAATAGAAAACCCGGGAGACATTCTTTCTAAAGAGTATGGCATAAAACTGCCGGAAGGTGTAACTCTCAGAATAGTAGAAGATACGCCGGAGGTAAAACATGTAGTATTGCCCTGTATCGAACCACAGGGACTCGAAGAAATATCGGAAGAAACAATTGATAAGATAGCTGCAGGAACTCTGGGAGAATCGCTCGCCATATCTATTCCGAGTCTGGGTCTTGGCTGTATTCTGATTGAAATATTTGGCAGGCATTGCTAGGTGCTTATAACGGTAAATATTCCGCCGGTTATAGTCGTGACGCATAACGCGTAACGCGTGACGGGAGGATACATGCTCACAGATTATTTGGTGTTGTATTTACCGATAGCACTACTCAGAAAATAATGATGAAACAAGGTTTAAAGACTATCTGAGAATTTTTTCTGTTTATTCAGGTTCTATTTTTCGGATAGTCTTCGGTGAAAGTTATTTACAGCACAGGAGATGTATAATGAAAAAAATAATGTCTGCAGAAGAAGTGATTGATTTTATCGAAAAAACGGCTTTTTTACATGAAAGGATAGAAGGAGATTTTATCCCGGAATCTGTAACAGGGGAAACCTCCGACAAATACCTTTCTAAATGGAAAGAAATCCTGGCAAAAGGAGATGATGAACTTTTCCAGAAGAGGCTTTCTTTTGATAATTTAACAGAAGATAAAGTAAAGCCAGTGCTTGGAAAAGTCCATCTCAGGGACAGAAATAATCTTCCCGAATGGAGCAGTATTTTAGAAAAAATCCTTAACAGAGAAGATTCTCTAAAGATTGAAGAGATAAGAAAAGGGAAAAACCTTTATAATAGATTCTTACTATCTGAAATACCTGTCCCCTTTGAAGAGATTTATGTGCCTCTTATTCTACTTGCAAGAGAAGAGGTGATGAAAAGAATCGGCAATAGCTATAATCTGGCAGATGAACATGTTCATATACTTTTCGAACATAGCCTCATGGCTTCAATACATTATATATGTGTAAAAGCAGTTTATCTGGAATTTTCAATATTTAACAGTGATTCATCCTTTACCGGTACTCTTGACAGGTTTATCAATACAGAAAAACGTAGTAAATACGATTTATTTATAGAAAAAATACTGAAAAATAATTATATCGATCTTTTCATGGAATACAGAGTCCTTGCAAGACTTGTATGCACTCTTATAAGCCAGTGGATAGATAATATTTCCGGTTTTCTTCTGAGACTTAAAGAGGATTTACCTGAAATCTCTGAAGTTTTCAATGAAGGGAAAGATCCGGGAAAACTTATAAAGGTAAATCCTTCTGTTTCTGACAGACATAATGGAGGGAAACAGGTAATAACACTTGAATTCGAGTCAGGGTTAAAGATTGTTTATAAGCCAAAGGATCTGTCACTGGAAAAAACTTATTTTCACCTTCTGTCATGGTTTAATGAGAATGACGTACCTTATGATTTTAAATCTTTAAAAATAATTAACCGTAAAGGTTACGGATGGGTGGAATTTGCAGACCATCTGCCATGCAATGATGAAGAAGGAGTTAAAAATTACTACAGACGGGCAGGAGCACTGCTCTGTCTTCTTTATATATTCAGCACATCGGACTGTCATATGGAGAATATTATTGCCTCCGGCGAATATCCTGTTCTTGTTGATTTAGAAACACTTATGCAGGGAGATGTGAAATTTTTTGAAGATGAAAAATACGGGCAGAAGGTAAGGTTTCTTGCAGGTAAAAAACTTTACGATTCAGTTTTAAGAACAGGCCTTCTTCCACGGTGGCAGTTCACTCCCGACAATAAAGCTTATGATGTAAGCGGTCTTGGAAGCACCGATGACCATGGCATGATTTATAATAAGGAAACGTGGAAAAATTTAAAAACAGACAGTATAAGATTTGAAACAGATCGTATAAGAGCAAACAGAATGGGACTGAATATGCCTTATATTAAAGATAAAAAAATAGGTACTTATGAATATAAAGACGATATTCTTCAGGGATTTAATGAAATGTATAATTATATGTTAAAAAACAGGGAATATCTTCTTTCTCATGATACGTTATTGAAGGATTTCAGAGGTAAAACAGTTCGTATGATCTTTCGTGCCACAAATACTTACGGTATGATTCTCGGAAAATCCATAAATCCTTCATCCCTGAGAGACCCTCTTTTATGGTCCGTAGATATTGACCTTCTCGCAAGAGCTTTAAGTAAAATTGAAGTAAAGACTGATTTCCTCTGGCCTTTAGTAAAATATGAAATTAAAAGTTCGGAACAATTAGATACTCCATGTCTCGGCGGTTATTCGGACAGTAAATCCCTTTATCTCGAAAATAAAATAGAAATAGAGGATTTTTATCAGGAATCAGGTTATGACCGTCTCATATCCTGTCTGAAGAGACTTGATTGTGAAGATTTAAAGAGACAGGCTGCTTTAATAAAAAATTCCTTATATGCAGCAAATATTACCGGAACTGAACCTGTTAAAGAAAGTGATATTCTGCCTGTGCCTGTAGAGAAATTTTTAGAACATTCACTGGATATTACAAAAAATATCGAAGAAAGTGCCATTCATTTTGATGACAGCGGAATTACCTGGATTGGCAATGAATATATACCATCCCTGGACAGAGGACAATTACAGCCTCTCGGCTATGGACTTTACAGCGGCATATGCGGAGTAGCTCTCTTTTTATCTGCCTTTGAACATGTTGAAGGTAAAGGAAGGTTACAAGAAACCGTTCTATCATCATTAAAACCTCTATTCCTTGACATTGAAGATTCTCCTGATACAATAGAAGCAGGTACAGGAGGCGCAATGGGACTCGGCTCCATAGTTTACTCCCTTTCATCTATAAGTAATTTCCTAAAAATGCCTCTTATTCTGGAATATGCAAAAAAAACTGCTCTGCTTATAACAGATGAGGTTATAGAACAGGAGAGACATTTTGATATTATTGGAGGACTGGCGGGTGCTATTCTCGGATTACTGAAACTCTATACTGTAACAGAGGATAAGGAAATTTTACACATAGCAGGAAAGTGTGGAGACTATCTGATTGAAAACAGAAAAGAAAGTAAATCGGGATACAGAGCATGGGCTACGGTAGAAAATAAATTACTTGCAGGTTTCTCTCACGGAGCGGCAGGTATAGCTTATTCATTACTCAGGCTTTACTCTTTTCTGAATAAAAAAGCCTGTATAGATGCGGCAGCGGAAGCTATAATCTATGAAAATACTCTTTTTCGCGAAAAATTCGGTAACTGGGTTGATCTGAGGTTCAGTGAAGACAGGTCAGGAACAGAAAATTTTATGATATCCTGGTGCCACGGCGCCCCCGGGATAGCTCTCGGAAGAATCGGAGGACTCCATGTCCTGGACAGTGAAGATATAAGAAGAGATATAGAGAGGGCAATAAATACAACAATAAATTGCCCCGTTGTAGAAAAGGATCATCTATGCTGTGGTAATATGGGAAGAGCCGATATATTACTTACTGCAGGTTTAAAACTCAATAGGCCGGAGCTAAAAGAAAAAGCTCTCTTTAAAGCAGGTCAGATAGTTACACTGGCGAAAGAAAGAGGAGATTTCAGGTGCGGTATAGAAGGATTTTTCGATGCAGGATTTTTTCACGGAAATTCCGGAATAGGTTATGAGCTTCTCCGGATGTCTTATCCCGATATTATTCCGTCAGTATTATTATTCGAATAATTTATATGAGAATCGTAACGCGTAACGCGTAACGCGTGACGGGAGGAATAAATTCTCATACTTCGTTGTGGCCGAACCGGTCATGGTTGTTAGTGAAAAGTGAAAAGAATAGGACACTACTCACTATTCACTAAGGGACTATAAAGAAATAACCCTGGCAAATTATTAGAACGGCTATTATCCTCGCGTGACGCGTCACGCGTTACGCGTCACGATTTAATATATTTGAAACAATTATTTAATTGTCATTCCTTATTATCTATTCACTACTCACTGATTATGGAGGTGCAAAAAAATGGACGAAATTTTTTATAAAGGACGAAAAATTACAGAAGGTACCATGATGCCTGTAGGGCTTGAAGAATTTCCGCTGCCTCTTAACTTTACGGAACTCAGGACTTCCATTACTGGCATGGTGGCAGATGTAAAAGTTATACAGAAATTTCATAATGACCTGGATAAAAATATTGAAGCAGTCTATATATTTCCCCTGCCTTCCGAAAGTGCTGTACACTCGCTGGAAATAAAAATAAATGAAAGAACCATAAAATCAGAGATAAAAGAAAAAGAAGAAGCAAAAAGGGTTTATGAACAGGCAAAGCATGAAATGAAGCAGGGAGCCCTTCTGGAACAGGAAAGACCGAATCTGTTTACCATGTCTGTGGCAAATATTGAGCCGGGCCAGGAAATACTTGTTACACTTGAGTATTATGAAACAATTGCCTATGAAGACGGAGAATATAAATTTGTATTCCCCATGACAGTAACTCCGAGATATAATCCTCAGAGTGTCACAGATAAAGAAAAAATATCTCCGTCTTTTCAATCACCTGACAGAACCAGAGAAATAAATATCTTCATAGATTTAGATGCAGGTTTCACAATAGGAGAGGTAACTTCTCCGACCCATCTTCTCTATATACAGGAAAAAGACGAACACAGACGAGAAATACAGCTTGCTAAAGAAGGAGAAATCCCGAATAGAGATTTTGTAATGAAATATTCATCTGACGGAGAAAAAGTCGAAGAGAATTTTACTTTCTACAGAGAAGAAGGTAAAACAGGAACCTTTATGTTCCATCTGACGCCGAAAATAGATTATGGCCCTGAGGAAATGTTAAAAAGAGAGATAATATTTGTTCTGGACAGATCCGGTTCCATGGAGGGAAGTCCTATGGAACAGGCTAAAAAAGCCCTTAAAGCATGTCTTCGCACCCTGAGACAGGGAGATATGTTTGCCATTATTAATTTTGACGATCAACTTGAAGTTCTGTCTGACAGATCTCTGGCATTTAATGATGAAAATCTGAAAAAAGCAGATGAATTCGTAAATGCCACATCTGCGAGGGGATGGACTGAAATACTGCTTGCTATGGACTGTGCTCTCCGTATGCCGGTAAATAAAGAGTATTTAAGGCAGATAATCTTCCTCACAGACGGTGCCGTCGGCAATGAAGATCAGGTAATAAAGGAAGTGGAAAAAATCCTGGGTAAAGCAAGGATTTTCACCTTCGGCATAGGTTCTTCCGTAAACAGATATTTACTGGATAAAATGGCGGAAATAGGGAGAGGAACGGTAAACTATCTTTTAGAGAATGAAGATATAGAAGAAGCCATTCAGAAATTTGCCAATCAGGCTGCTTTCCCTGTACTGGGTGATATTTCCCTTGAATGGGAAAATGCTTCTGTAACAGATGTCTATCCTCTTCCTGTACCTGATGTATATTTCGGGCAGATACTCTGTCTTATGGGCCGTTTCCATTCTGCCGGTCATGCAAAAGCTGTTCTTAATGGAAGAACAGGGCAGGGAGAATTTTCTCAGGAATTTTCTATGGAACTTCCCGAAAAACATGAAAAAAACCGTGCCATTGAAACCATCTGGGCCAGGAAACGAATAGACCATCTCCTCGGAAGACTCAGAGAATATCCGCAGGAAACCCATTCAATAAGAGATGAAGTAATAGGACTGTCTATGAAATATCATCTTATGAGCCCCTATACATCACTGGTGGCAGTGGAAAAAGACGACAGAGAAAGAGAAAAGAAAGAAATAATAAGAGTGGATGTTCCACTTGTTGTGCCGCAGGGATATGAGTCTTCTGTCACGCCTGTTCCGGTGCAGGTACCTTATCCTTCATTACAGTCTATGACCATGTCCTCTATACCTGATAGTGATGGTCTATCTTTAGATTCTTTTGAACTGTGTGCAGGTTCCGGTATAGATTCTGCGGGGCTCTCTTTTTCCATGGATAAGTTCTGCGAAGAGTGTGAACCTGAATGTATGCCACCTGAGGCGCCTCCGTCTCCTGCTCCTTCATCTGTGCCGGCACCGCCTCCTCCGAAGGGTTTGATGAAGAAACAGAGTGTTTCGGATGATTCTACAAAATATGACGGCCTGGACACAAAGAATTCTTTCGAAGCTGATACTGATATTGCCTTCGAAAAAGCTGAATACGATATGTCGGAAGAACTCTGTTTTGAAGATGTTTCTTCAGAGGAACCGGGCAGTGTATTTCTATCTGACGAACTTTCACCATCTCCTGTATTCGAAGAAGATATTTCCTGTGATGATACTCAATTTCCCGGGAAAGAATGTGAGGCTACTGAACTTTCGGAGAAAATTTCTGTCAATGATATGAATGAAAAACTTAATCTTACATTAAAATATCTTGCAAGAAATCAGACTGCAGAAGGCTCATGGAGTAAGGATGAAGAAATCTCAAAAAGACTGGTTTCAACATGTTTCGGCATACTTGCTTTTATAAATGAAGGTCATACGAATAAAGCGGGAAATTATAAACCGCAGTTAGAAAAAGCTGTTTATTTCATAAAAAACAATATGGATAAACTTTCAGGACTGTCTCTTGCAACAGCGTCACAGGTATTTTTTGAACTTTACCGGCTATCGGGGAAAAAGAAAGAAAAGATAGATGCAGAAAAAGTTCTGGAGAAACTCAAACTCTCCTGGAACAGTTATGTTAGTGTGAAAGACAGAATTTTTGCTTCTCTTGCAGGTAAATCTGCCCTTAAAGCCGGTCTTATTAAAGAAGGAGATTTTGACTGTATAGATAAATGGCTGGTTGAAGCGGGAAAAGAAGCAAAAAAACTGACAGGTATAATTACTCCTGATGATATGTTTACAGGACTTATTTCATCAGTCACGGGAAAAGGAGATTTATACGAAGCTTTTCTGAAACTTCTCGTAGATTATCATATTGACTCAGGCGAGGATTCCGGATCTATAAGAATCCAGGGGTTATATGCGGTCATGCTGGATGTAACCGCCATAGGAGCCTTTATTATATCTATCGGATCAGAAAGATGAAGAATTTATCTAAATAATTTAACAAATTGTTAACAAAATACTATTACTTTTTTGAAATTTTTTTATATAATAAAAGAAAAGTAAATTATAGTTAGTTTCATAACTATCCATAAATAATGATTTTGTAATGTGTAATGCATGATACGAAGGGATTAAACCCGTCACGCGTCACGCGTCACGCGTCACGAAACATTTAGTTATAAAACACATTATAAAAGGGGGGTAACCTATGCAAATAAACAACCTTGGTTTTAAAGCCACAGACCAGCCTCGTCAGAATAAGGTAAAAGCCGATTCCACACCTGATAATCAAAAAGATCAGGTAATCCTCTCAGGAGACAGGGGAGGGCCAAATCTCATAGTAGGAGCCTACACAGGAAGACTAAATCCTCAGATTCCTGCAGGAGATAATTATCAACTCATTCCCATAGGACTGGAGATTAAGAACGGTGTTGGTATATCACTTGACGGAGAGTCCATAATAGTGACCAGACCTGACCAGCAGGGAAAGATAAGCATAACAGGCCATCTGGAACCGGGACCGGGAGAACCTGCACCTCCGTCGGGAGGAGTGCTCTATCCTCAGAGAGATTTCCAGATAGTAAGCGACAAAAATGCCACTAAAATTGACGGTCATTATGACTGGCAGGATTATACAATAACAGATAAAGACGGTAAAAGGGAAATAGACTGTAAAGACGACGATGGCGGAAGATTTGATTATCAGGTATTAAAAGACGGAAATACCACGTTTGTAAAGGGTAAGTTCCCTGTCCAGAACTTTGCCATAACGACAGAGGGAAATAAAACCCTTGTGAAAGGTTATGACGATAATTTAAGTTATACCATTACCACAGAAGGAAATGTTACAAAAGTAAAAGGAAATATTCCTGAAAGAGAATTTACTATTACCGATAAAGGAAATGAATGGGTTGTAGACGGTCATATGGCCTATCAGGATTTCAATGTAACAAAAAAAGGTAATGAAGTAGTAATAAAAGGTTATTATCCGCAGCAGAAATATGTTGTAAAATATGGCAGTTAAAACGGACCGGGTGGCAATTACTACATAATAAAAAAGGCTATCATCGATAGCCTTTTTTATTATGAGAAAAATTTTATTCTTTTACCTGATTTTGAGTTTCTCTGCTTCCATTGACCTGACCTTCAATTACTCTTTCAAGTCCTTTCCCCACCAGATTTCCGGCTCTGCCTCCCAGGTAGCTTCCTCCTTTGAACCCTGCCAGGGCTCCTGCTATAAGACCGACTATTCCGCCTACAGGGCCTGCTATGGCAAAGCCTGCCATGACACCGAGATAGGGGCCGATAAATCCGCCGGCCACTGCGCCGGCGGCACCGCCTATGCCTACGGAAGCAGCTCTCTTGAGACTGCCTGTATCTTTATCTTCTGTTTCAGTTTTTTCTTTTATTATCTCTTCTGCAAAGGTCTTTATAAGAGCAATTTCACCTGTGTCAAAATTTAATTTCTCCAGTATTTTAACCAGTTCTTTTTCAGTAACTTCTTTATTTTGCATAAAACTCAACATGTCGATTTTATATTCAGGCAGGTTATTACCCAGGTTTTCTATTGTTGTTCCGGTTATCCTGTAAGAATCAGGAATTTCCTTCATTCCTTTCGGCTTATCTGCATATTCTTTTACCAGATCTATTTCATCACCGGTTAATTCCATCTTCTTCAGAATTTTCTTTAATTCTCTTTTTGTAAGTTCTTTATCTTTAAGTGCATTTACGCGATCCAGTTTGTATTCTTCTATCTTACCGCTTAATTTCTCTATTGTCCCCTCGTTTATTTCATATAATTTATTCCACGGCATTTTTGATATGACCCAGTTTACTGCCTGGCCTACAGGGCCTGCTATGACTCCCACTGTGGCCTGTACCACTGCATTTGCCTGATCGGCAGTAATTTCTTTTTTATCTATCGAGCGGTTTAATTCTGCCTTTGCACCTTCTATGGCCATGCCGGGAATACAGAAGAGTTTGCTTGCAAAACAGGAGCCTGCGGCAAAGTTCATGGTGGCGTTCATCTTCAATCTCTTATCTCCTGTTTTTTCTGCCCTTCTCATTTCACCGAGCCCTTTAAATGCCTGTGCCAGTCCACCTACAAAAGATATTAATGCCAGGCCGTTCTGCAGATACGGAAGCTGTTCCATAATCTCTCCCATAAGTTTGCCTGTTTCCCTGAAGGCTTTATTATCTATAAGTCCTTCAAAAAAGCCGTTTTTCTCCAGTTCCTGCATACGTTCAAATTTCTCAGGACATTTTGCTTTTAATTCTTCAGGATGTCTGTGATAATAGGCAAAACTTTCCGCAAAATCATCCCATTCAGCAGGATACCATCCGGGGCCTGTTTCTGCATAAGAGGTAATATAAGGAGCTTTACCCCATGGCTCTTTACTGCTTTCTGAAAAGAGTTTGGGAAGTCCGAAGAGACCTGTCTCATAATCTTTTGTATGACCTATTTCATGAGTGACAACTTCTTTTAACCATTCAACATTATTACCCACAGATTCACGTGAAAGAAGGACAAAAGGAGAGAAAGGAACAGGACCTGCTGCACCTGAACCGCCGGGAAGTGAATTAGCTATAGTTATACTTTTAACTCCCCCTACATCCTTTAGAGGTAGTCCGTCCAGAACAGACATTATAACTTCTCTTTCATGACTGTTCATGCCAATAAGACTGGGATAAATAAATCTGGGAAAGGCTCTTATTGTTTTAAAAAACTGTAAAGCCGAATTTAATGCGTCATGTGTTTTCGGGCTGTTATCTAAATATTCCGATGTCTTTTCTGCGCTTTCATAGACGGATTCCAGTCCTTTTGTAATAGCTTCTTTCATCTTTTTCAAATTCTCAACAGAGTGTTCTTTGACCTCGGGTTGTGAATTGATTACTGCACTGTCTTTTACTTCTTCTTTTTCATTTCTTTTTTCCAGACCTTTTACAACGGGATTTTTTATATATTGAGCAGAATTATTTATTTTCATGCCTTCTACCTCCATAATTTACAAGACTCCACGTTAAAGTATAACCCTGAATTTATATTTTAACAAGGTAGTAAATGTTAATAATATGTTAAAAGATTGCCAGATTTTGTTTTTTTAAATATAATTGAGAGACATATAATTATGTTGTTCTATATAAAAAATGAAATGGAACTGAAGATAAAAAGGATAGAATAAATGGACGAATTAAATCATAAAGATGAAATTTTCCCTTGTATCTCTCCCGGCACAGTCCTTTTCGATAAGTATGAAATACTCTATGTAATAGGGCAGGGAGGAACAGGAAGGGTTTATAAGGCAAGAGATATAGACAGTCATGATACAATACTGGTGGTAAAAGAAATTTTCGCTATGGAAGAAGCTTCTCCTGTAAAAGAAATTTTTCGGAGAGAAGCTTTTATGCTTTCTTCTCTGAAACATAAACATATACCGAAAATAAAAGAATATTTTATAATCAACCCTGCATATTATATAGTCATGGAATATATAGAAGGTAAAACACTTCAGGAAATATACACGGCAGGTCACAGGGTCTGGACTGAAAAAGAACTGTCAAAACTTGGTATTTATTTGTGTGATGTTCTTGAATATCTTCATGAACATTCTGTAGTGTTCAGGGATTTAAAGCCAAAGAATATAATTATAGATGAAAATAATGTGCCTAAACTAATAGATTTTGGTATTGCCCGTCATTTCAGAGCGGATCAGACGGAAGATACGATGAAAATCGGAACAGTAGGGTATGCGGCACCTGAACAGTACGGTAAAAAAGGCGGAGGAAGTGATGAAAGGACTGATATATATGCCCTCGGTGTCCTTCTTCATTACCTTGCCACAGGAGATGACCCGGAAGAAAAAAAAGATCCTTTCTATTTTATACCTATAAGAGAAGTAAATACAGATATTTCAGAAGATTTTGAAGCACTTATAAATAAGTGTATAAAATTTCGTAAAGATGAGAGATTTCTGTCTGTAAAAGATATAAAGAAAGAACTTAAGAAGCTGTATTCTAAATATTTATCATGTACTGAAAAATTTGGAAAAAGTCTTCCAGAAAAGAAAAAATATAATTTTTCCCCTTTGAAAAAAGAAAAAAAATACGCCCATTCACCCGTTCCTGCCGGTTCGAAAATAATGATTACAGAGCAAATTTGTGATGATTGTTTTATAAGTAATTCTCAAAAAAATGGAGAAAATAATGTAAAAATTACAACACATGGTAATGAGATATATGTCATAAAGCTTCCTCCTGAAGGTATAAACGGAGAAAAAATAGGAGGTCTTTTATTTATGGGTGTCTGGTTAACAGGATGGACAGTAGGAGGGATATGTGCCTTATTCAAAGTAATAACAGAAACCGGATGTTTTCTTTGTTTCTGGTTATGTTTCTGGATAGTATTTGAATGTCTGGCTGGAGTGACCATGATAAATCTTATTACATCTATGGTTGGAAGAATTTATATGACTTTTGACAGAGAATATATGAAAATAAAAATTTACTGGCTCGGCGTTTTCCCTGTTGAAAAAGCTTATCCTCTATTTTCTCTTACAGATTTACATCTCGATAAAATACCTGAACATTCTGCCACAAAAAAAGAAAATTTCCCTGAAGGTCTCCCTCATGTTATTACTGTTAAAAGTAAAGATAAAAAAATAAATATTCCTTTCAAAGGAACAGACGATGAAAACAGATGGCTTTTTAATGAAATAAGAAATATATTGAGGCATTTTGGCTGTGAAAAAATATAATTTTAAAGGAATATTTAATATTTACAAAGTCGAAATTATGTTTTATAGTTAGTTTCATAACTATTCATAAATAATGAACTCGTAATGCGTAATGCGTAATGCGTGATGCGCAGGGATTAAACCCGTCACGCGTTACGCGTCACGACGATTTAAATTCTAATAAGTTATGGAATACACTATAATCTACGCTGTTCAAAGGATTTTCAATAAACACCGTAGAAATACTGACCTGAGCATAAGCATTTAATAAAGGTCTTCCTCCCGTCACGCGTTACGCGTTACGCGTCACGAGAGCATATATTTATTATTTATGCTCACCCCAGTAATTTCTTTATATATAAAAGAAAGGAGAATTTTTATGATAAAAAAGTCATTACTCTTATGTTTTTTGTTACTGTTCCTTACAATGGAGTTTGTCCTGGCAGGTGAAAGGCCAGAGACAACAGTAAATAATTTTTATGCCTGGTATATGGAAAACTACGATGTTTACAGGGATGTTTTTGTAGAACAGAAGGGAAAATTCGACCCGGAACTGTACAAATTGCTTCAGAAAGCCTTTCCTCTGCAACCGAAAAATGATTGTTTCTGGCTTGATTTTGACCCGTTTATAAATTCTCAGATGGGAGCAAAGTCTTATTCTATCGGGAAAGAAAAAATGGGAGACACAAAATCCTCTGTAGTGGTAAATATCACAAACAGCAGGGGCGGGAAAAATTCTGTTACTGTCATTCTCAAAAAAATTGACGGGAAATGGAAAATTTCAAATTTTGTCTATCCTGAATTTGAACTTCTTGGTTTTCTTAAAAAGAATATGAAGTAGATGTTAACAGAAGGAACATTACTGAAAAATAGATATAAGATAGATTCTTTAATAAAATCAGGCGGCATGGGGTCAATCTATAAAGCCTCTGATATAAGATTGAACTGTATCTGTGCCGTAAAAGAACTGATACCTTCCTGTGGAGATACGGAAAATGTGGAATGGTTTGAAAGAGAGGCGAAAATTCTTGCCTCTCTTTTTCATCAGGGAATTCCGAAGGTATCAGATTATTTTTCATGTAACGGCATGTACTATCTTGTTATGGATTTTATTGAAGGAGAAGATCTCCTGACTGTTCTGGAAAAAGAAGGCAATCCCGGATTGTCAGAGGAAAAGATTGTTTACTGGACTGAAGAAATTTTAAAGATCCTGGATTATCTCCACAGCCAGAATCCTCCTGTCCTTTACAGGGACATGAAACCTGCAAATATTATGTTAAATAAAGAGGGAAGAATTTTCTTGATAGATTTTGGCATAGCAAGAGCCTTTGATAATATACAGACCCAGACTGTAATAGGTACGGAAGGGTATGCGCCGCCGGAACAGTTTCATGGACATGCAGAAATAAGATCAGACCTGTATTCTCTCGGAGCAACGGCACATCATCTCCTGTCTGGTATGGAACCGGTACCCTTTAAATTTGAAGATATCCCGTCTGTATCATCCGGGTTCAGAAGAATCATTATGAAATCTTTAAGCTATAAGGCAGAAGAAAGATTTCCTTCTGCCAGAAGAATGTTGAAAGAATTGACTTTGATAAAAAAGGACAGGAATTCCCCAGAACATAATACCTCTTCTGGCAGGGGAACATGGAAAACACAGTTTGCCGGGACGGAAGCACTTCTCAGAAATATTTACTTTCTCGATGAAAACTGCGGATGGGTAGCAGGTTACGGAGGATTCTTTGACGGTGTTATATTGAATACGGTAAACGGTGGAAAAAGCTGGACAGTAAGAAAAAGTGCAGGTCTTTCGGATATATATTTTGTAAGTCCCTCTGAAGGATGGGCAGTGGGAGGAGGATTAACGGGAGGAATCATTTTATATACCGCTGACGGAGGAAAAACATGGAAAAAGAAAAAAGCGGGTCTCTTTGTACCTGTCCTTAATAAAGTTTATTTTATTAATTTTACTACCGGCTGGATTGCAGGAGATAAAGGATTTATTCTTCATACGAAAGACGGAGGGAACACATGGGAGAAACAGAAAAGTAATACTTCTATGGAACTTTATTCAATCCATTTTGTAAATAATAATACGGGATGGATTGCAGGACAGAGTGGATTAATACTTCATACAAAAGACGGGGGAGAGAAATGGATAAAACAGGAAAGCAGAACATCGGCATTCATGAGAAGTGTTTATTTCATTGATAAAACCTGCGGATTTATAGTGGGAGACAGGGGAACTCTTCTCTGTACACAAGACGGAGGGCATGAGTGGGAAAAAAAAGTAGTTAAACTTTCTTTGAATTTGAATGTAATTACCTTTATTGATAAGTATGGTTTTATAGCAGGGGAAAAAGGCACTGTTTTACAATCCGGGGACCGGGGAGAAACATGGGAGAAAATAAATACCACTACATCATCGAATCTTTTCGGAATTTATTTTTTAGATAATAAAAAAGGCTTTGTTGTCGGAGATAAAGGTACTGTTTTAAAATATGGCGATTGAAAAATTTTATCTGGAAAAGACACTCCAGCCCCATTTTTTTAATATTTCAGCTCTCTGCCTTACAACGCCGTCAGGAGCATAAAGTATTTTTAGAGTATCATCACTCTGAGTTTCATAGGTTAATAGTAAATGTGTCATACGGGTTCTATCTTTTTTATTAAGTATACCTGCTTTAAGACCGAGACCATAGGAACAGGGAAGACCTGCAAATATTATTAAAAACAAAAAAACAGTTAAGATTTTTATGAAATTTTTTTTACCGTAATGTAACATGTCGAGAAACATACAGTATAAAGCTGTTACAGCCATAAGAGAAAAAATTGTATATCTGGGAGTAAAAGCCTGTTCTATACCGGAGTTGAGTCTGCCGGCAGAAATAGATAATATAGTCAGAAAAGAAAATATTAACATTGCCACCCAGAAAGAATTATCCCTGAATCTTCTATATTTATATAACAGGAAAAAACAGATAAAAAGTAATATAATATATACTGCAGACCATATAACAGCCGTGCTTTTATCCCAGAAAAGAGATGTTCCGAGACATGTGAGAAAATAATTCAGAAACTCCGGAATTCTGTGGGAGAAATAGAATATATCAGATGAATTATCAGGCTTTTTATAATTTAGCAGGAATACAGTCCATTCCAGAATACCTGTTATTGACCAGAATACGGGATAAAGCCTGTTTTTAGAAAGAATCATGAGTTGTATAAACCCTGCAGGCCATATAAATAGACCCATTGTGCCGGAAAAGGATGCAACTGTTCCGCTTATAATGGCTGATATAAAATAGATTATACTGTATTTTTTTTGACAGAGATAAATTGAATAAAAACCTGTTATGGTAAAAAAGTAAACCATTAAAAACTGTATGTTGAATCCTGTAAGAAATAATTCATACTGCCTCCAGCTAAAAATAAGATACGGTAAAGGTATAAGCCAGAAAGATACAGGATTTATATTACACTGATTTTTAATGAGAAGAAAAATGATAATAAGGCTTAAAAGAAAAAATCCCATGGTGAAATATATCTCTATGACAGTATTATATTTGCTTAAGATACCGATGATTAAGATAAGGATTCTCGGGAAAAATATAATATGATCGCTGTGCTGTGCAAAGAGATCAGACCAGGTGAGATTACGTGAATAAAATTTATCAAAATAAGGTACAAGTTCCCATTCATCCCAGAAAGGAACATTTACGGAAAATAAATATATATAAAAAAACGCCAGTATTACAGGCATTATATAGAATGCAATAATGAGATATTTTAGTTTTTTCATATATGGTTTTTAATGCGTGACGCGTAATAATCGTGACGCGTAACGCGTAACGCGTGACGCGTGATGCGTGATGCGTAGTTTCAGCGAGTACCGGGCGAACACAGTGGTTCGTCCCTACTTTTCACTACTCACCACTCACTATTCACTTAATTTTCTTCCCACATTCTGGCTCTCTCTACGGATTTCTTCCATCCTTTATACAAAGATTCTCTTTTTTTATCTTCCATAGACGGAGTAAATCTTCTGTCTACCTTCCACTTGCGTCCTATTTCTTCTTTGTTTTCCCAGAAACCTGTGGCGAGTCCTGCCAGGTAAGCCGCTCCCAGAGCAGTTGTTTCCCTTACGGTAGGCCTGTCTACAGTTACTCCCAGTATGTCTGCCTGGAACTGCATGAGGAAATTATTGGCACTTGCCCCTCCGTCAACCTTCAGGGATGATAATTTAATACGTGAATCTTCTTCCATTATTTTTAAAACGTCTTCTGTCTGATATGCTATGGATTCCAGAGTTGCTCTTATTATGTGATTTTTACTGGCTCCCCTCGTAAGACCTGTAATCGTTCCTCTTGCATACATATCCCAGTAAGGGGCACCGAGTCCTACAAAAGCGGGAACAACATAAACACCGTTTGAATCCTGAACCTTTGCAGCAAAATATTCACTGTCTGAAGCGCTGTCTATCAGTTTCATTTCGTCTCTGAGCCACTGTATGGCAGCACCTCCTATGAAAATACTTCCTTCCAGCGCATAATGGATTTTTCCGTCAAGACCCCATGCAATTGTGGTAAGTAATCCATGTTTTGAAGATTTCATCTGTTCTCCTGTATTCATAAGGAGAAAACATCCTGTGCCATAGGTGTTTTTTGCCATGCCCGGCTCATAACATGCCTGGCCGAAGAGTGCTGCCTGCTGGTCACCTGCTATGCCTGACACAGGTATCTGAACCCCTCCGAAAAATTTCCTGTCACTCAGGCAGTAAATCTCGCTGGAAGGTTTTACGGAAGGAAGCATGGAATGAGGTATGGCGAAATAATTTAAGATTTTTTCATCCCATGTGAGGTTTTTTATATTAAATAACATGGTTCTGGAAGCATTGGAATAATCTGTTACATGAGCTGCACCTCCTGTAAGGTTCCATATGATCCATGTATCTACGGTGCCCAGTAAAATATCTCCCTGTTCTGCTCTCTCTCTTACTCCCGGCACATTATCCAGAATCCATTTTACCTTTGTCCCTGAAAAATAAGCATCACATACAAGGCCTGTGTTTTCTCTTATATATTGTTCCATACCGTTTGCTTTTAACTCATCACAGATAGGGGCAGTACGTCTGCACTGCCATACAATGGCATTATATACAGGTTTACCTGTGTTTTTATCCCATAATATAACTGTTTCTCTCTGATTTGTAATACCTATGCCTGCAATGTCTTCTGCCTTTATGCCTGCAAGTTCCATTACTTCTATTGCAACAGAAATCTGTGTTGACCATATTCCCATAGGGTCATGTTCCACCCACCCCGGTTTCGGATAGATTTGAGGAAATTCTTTCTGTGCTACAGAGACTATCTGCCCGTCATGATTGAATAATATGGCTCTTGAACTGGTAGTTCCGGCATCAAGTGATAAAATATATTTTTTCATTCTTCACAACCTCTCTAAAAATTTAACATGAACCAATTAATTTTTCTGCAAGTTCCAGGAAATCTTTTCCTCTTTGAATCTGCAGGTTTGCATCATCTAACGTTATAACAGCCATAACATCATAATCACCTGTAGTCCTTGCAGTTTCGGCATTAATCAAATATCTATGAAATTCTTCCGGTATTTTCTTTGTTTTAGCAAATTTCTGTCCAAAAGTAGCAATGACGGCAGAATGCTTTGAAAACACAAGACCTTCTCCGAGTAAAAGGGCTTCTGCAACATAAAACATAGTGTAATAGGCCCTGGAAACAGAAAAATCATAATAGCCCTCTTCTGAAAGTAACTGCGCAGCATTCAGACTGTTTCTGGCTTTTTGTATAAGGGAGAACTGTTCCTGAGTCATAGAATGATTCCTTCTCTGCGAACATTTAACAGTAAAGGACTCATCTCTATTTTATAACGTTCTGAAGACAGGAATATACATGAAATAACAACATCATATTTCAGGGAAATTTCGGCAGTAATGTTTCCTGCCCTTTCTATTTCTTCCCCGGCGTTTACTGTACCTTCGAGAATAACCATAATGTCTATGTCAGAATCATAACAATCCTCTCTACGGGCCTGAGAGCCAAAAAGAATTATGTGAACAAGTCTTTCCCCGTAAAGAGTTTTAAAAGAATTATTTAACTCTGTTAAAATATTCCGTAATTTCTGCTCCATTATAGTTAATCCTTTTTTATATCTATTTCATATATATTTTATCATATATCCAGTGATTTATCCATTATAAAAGATAGTGTTTTTTTACAACAGTTAGTTTCACTTTTACTGGAAATTGCACTTAATTTTGTAAATCTATTAATTAGTGAAAAGTGAGTAGTGAAAAGTAAGTAAAATCCAAATTTTTTCACTTTTCACTTTTCACTCTGAATATTCTGTGATAAATTTCTTTTTCTATTGTATATAAAATTACCTGTCATTTTTAAACACAATCTCCTACGGCACCCATAATTTCAAACACATTGTATAAATAAAACCACCGATAATTCCTCCTATAACAGGTGCAAACACAGGTATGGGAGCATAAGACCATCCTGAATCCCTTTTCCCCGGTATGGGAAGAAGAAAGTGAGCAATTCTCGGCCCAAGATCCCTTGCGGGATTTATTGCATAACCTGTGGGACCTCCCAGGCTCAAACCTATGGCAAATACCAGAATACCTACAAGATAGGCACCGAAAGCACCTATTTTGTTATGCTCATCCGTAATGCCGAGAACTCCTATTAATAATATGGCAGAACCTATGATTTCAGTAATAATATTTGAGACATTATTCCTTATGGCAGGCATGGTACAGAATATACCGAGTTTTGCATCGGGATTATCTGTTTCTTTAAAATGATCTTTATAAGATATATATACAAGAACTGCACCGCAAAAAGCACCGGCCATCTGGGAAATAATATAACCGGGAACAAGAGACCATGATAATTTCCCCAGGACTGCCATGGTACATGTTACGGCAGGGTTAAGATGGGCTCCACTTATCCATCCTGTTACATAGACTGCCACTGCAACACCGAAGGCCCACCCTGCGGTGATGACAATCCATCCACCTCCTTCACCTTTACTTTTCTTCAGTAATACATTTGCCACAACACCGTCACCGAGTAAGATCAGTATTAAAGTACCAATAAATTCTGCTACATACAAACCGAGATTTTCCATTTTTACCATGCCTTTCTTTATGAATTCCGAATATTACGTAGTTACTGACATAATCATTTAATAAACGTTTTTCTTACGTCATGCATTACGCGTCACGAGATCAGTAATGTATTATTTATGCTTATCTCAGTAGTATATTATAATCCAATGTCTATGAAAAAAAAAGATAGAAAGATAAAAATAAATTTTCTTGATATTTTTAATAATGTGTCTTAGAGCCTATCCGAAAAGTAATATTTATTTTCACATCCTTCCCACTTCCAGGTTCTGGAGAAAAATATATACCGTATTAACAGCCAGTTGTAAATTAAATAGACGCAAAATAGTAAGTGTCTGTAAAAACAGGTTCTTTTTCAGGAGGATTATAGATTTTTCGGAAGAGCCTGGCAGTGGAAAGGTATGAGGCGACTTTCTGGATAGGCTCTTAGGGGTTGTCAAGAAATAACCTCATCATATTTACAGTCTATATCGTTATGCGAGGATGATAACCATTCTAATAATTTGCCAGGGTTATTTTCTTACAGTCTCTT
>CAYSLJ010000042.1:0-13599 GCA_964431735.1 uncultured Synergistia bacterium
GTCACAACGAAGTATGAGAATTTGTTCCTCCCGTCACGCGTTACGCGTTACGCGTCACGAGAGCAAATATGTATTATTTATGCTCACCACAGTAATTTCTAATAAGTTATGAATGTAACTGTAAGTCATGAGGGAAAGGAATGTTTTTTTTGAAATCACCTCTGAAAATCCTTCATCTTGAAGATAATTTCCTTGAAGCGGAAATTATAAAAGGAGTCCTTTTAAAAGAAGGATTGAAGTTTGAAATATGCAGGGTAGATAACAGGGATGATTTTATGTTATCTATTGAAAATGAACATTTCGATATTATCCTGTCAGATTATTTACTTCCTTCTTTTGACGGTATAAGTGCACTGGAACTGGTAATGGAAAAATGCCCTTCCACTCCCTTTCTTTTCGTATCAGGTAAAATTGGAGAACATTTAATTGTTGAAGCTATTAAAAAAGGTGCGAAAGACTATGTTTTAAAAAATTGCCTTTCAGATCTTCTTCCCAGAATAAAGAGAGTATTACAGGAAATAGAAGAACAGAAAAAAGAAAAATGTAAGGAACTCTGTAATGAAAAACTCAATCCTGCTGTTATGGAGATATATATAGACAGAATATCGAAATTTATTGATTTTCAGACTGACCTTCTGAAATCTTCCGGCAATAAAGAGATAATAGAAAAAGTTAAAGAAAAACGGGAGGATTTGGAGATAGATAATATTCTGCAGTATTTTAAAGACATTATAGAGAAAAATATGGAATGCATTGTTCATTTGAAGGTATAGGAGTTTTCATTTTTAATGGCGTAAAATAAAGCTTTAGATAAAAGTTATTTAGAGGCAGTTTATCTGAATAATTTAAAGTGAGAGGTTAATTGTGGAAAAACTTGATATTTTACATCTTGAAGACAGTCCCATTGATGCAGAGGTTATTCATGCAGTTCTGGTCAAAGACGGAATTGAATGTGCTATGACAACTGTAGATACGAGTAATGATTTTATTTCTGCTCTGGAGGGTAATAATTTTGATCTTATTCTTGCAGATTATACACTTCCCGGATTTGACGGACTGACTGCATTACATATAGCCATGAAGATGTGTCCCCGTACTCCCTTTATTATTATTTCCGGTATTATAGGTGAAGAACTGGCAGTAGAAGCCCTTAAATCAGGAGCAACAGATTATGTCCTGAAAAAAAATCTTTCCAGGCTTGCTCCTGTAGTCAGAAGAGCCATGACAGAAGTAGAGGAAAAGAAAAAAATTGCAGAACTTGAAGAAGAACATAATCGCTTTGTAACAGTTATAGAACAGACTTCAGAATATATTATTATAACAGATATAAAGGGAAATATACTTTATGTGAATCCTGCTTTTGAATATAATACAGGTTATAAAAAAGAGGATAGCACCGGTAAAAATATTAATATATTCAAAAGTGATGACCATGGTGATATATTCTATGGAAATATAATTGACACAATTAAAGGAGGAAATGTATGGAGCGGCCATATTATTGCCATAAAGAAGGACGGAACTTCTTACATGTCTTCCGGCTCAATCAATCCTGTACGTAATAAAAACGATGAAATTATAAACTATGTATTTATTTTCAGAGATGTGACAAGAGAAATGATGATTGAGCAGCAGAGCCGACAGGCTCAAAAACTGGAAGCCATAGGTATAATGGCAGGAGGTATCGCTCATGATTTCAATAATATACTTGCTGCTATTATGGGCTATTCAGAACTGCTTGAAAGTTATATTTACGATGTTAAATCGAAAAACTTTGTGAGTCAGATTTTGAAATCCAGTAACAGGGCAAAAGATCTGATAAAACAGATTTTAACCTTCTGCCGACAGGGGGAAGAGGAAAGAAAACCTCTTTATATTGCTCCTATTGTTAAAGAAATTATGAAATTTATCAGAGCTTCTCTCCCCGCTACTATAGAAATAAAGGAAATTATAGAAACAAGAGGAACCGTCCTTGCAGATCCTACCAGAATACATCAGGTAATTATGAATCTATGCACAAATTCTGCCTATGCCATGAGAGAAAAAGGAGGTATACTTGGCATAAGATTAAGTGAAGTAGAGCTTGACAGAGAAAATGTAAAGGAATATCTTGAGCTAAAAGAGGGAAAATATATAAAACTTACTGTAAGTGATACCGGGTATGGCATGGATAAAAAAACTTTAGAAAGAATCTTTGAGCCATTCTATACCACCAAACCAAAAGGTGAGGGAACAGGTCTCGGACTTTCCGTGGTTCATGGTATAGTTACTAATTACGGGGGAACTATTACTGTCAGTAGTGAACCGGGGGAAGGAACCACTTTCGATATATTCTTCCCATGTGTTGAGATTGATGTAAAAGAAGATGTTGATGAAGAAAAAATTCTCCCCGGAGGAAACGAACATATACTTCTTGTAGATGATGAAGAAGCACTTGTCATGTGCTACAGTAATATGTTAATAAAACTTGGCTATAATGTTACATCTGAAATAAACAGTATTAAAGCTATGAAAGATTATTGTCTGGAACCTGATAAATATGATCTGCTTATTACCGATTATACTATGCCTAAAATGACAGGAATTGATCTGGCAGAAGAATTACTTCAGGTAAATCCTGATATACCTGTTATCATTTACACAGGTTCTTCAGACATGGTTGAACTGGATAGAGAGAAAATTACAAATGTAAAGGAGGTTATTTTTAAACCTGTTTCTATGAGTTTACTTGCCAGGACTGTCAGAAAGGTTATAGATTTAAAACAATAGTAAGGACTGCAAGAAAAACAACTCCGGCAAATTGTTAGAATAATTAGTATCCTCGCGTCACGCATAACGTGTTATGCGTCACGATATAAACTGTAAATATGATGTAGTTGTTTCCTGACAGATCCTGAGTATCGTAACAGGTAAAAAAGTATCCATAAAAACCTTCTGCCTGGCAGGCTCTGGAGAAGAAAAATTAGTTTTTTATATAGAATTAAAAATTAAATAAGGGTTAATTTATCGTCTGGAAAACAAATTATATAAGGCAAATGATTTTTCTTTGCAGGAGTCTGAAGGCAGAAACTGATAAAATGGTTACGAATTTATCTGGAGCGGTAATGAGCGACACGTAAATTCATTTTTATAAAAATAAAGACAATGGAAAAACTTATAAATATTATTACAAACAATGAAACGTGGCTGGTAGAGAGAGTACTTCATTATGCAAAAGTACATGGCTATAGCAGATATACTTCTACTCTTGCTGAAGCGTGGAGAATTTCTATTAACGGTCTCTCACAGGCAATACTGGATGGTTTAAGTTTTCACTGTGAAATACCGGAACTTGCTCCTGATGATGATTATACGAGAGATCCCGTTACATCTTTTGGAATAATGGAAGCACAGAAACATCGTTCCCGTGGTGTCACTATAGGCATGTTTCTGGGGTTATTAAAATATTACCGTCAGAGCTATGTCGATCTTATTCTTGAAAATGATTTCAATAAAGAAGAGAAGAAACGTTGCAGCCTTTTTATTGATAGAATTTTTGACAGGATTGAAATAGGTTTTTGCACCGAATGGACCGGTTTAAGCGGTAGTGAAGAACTGGAAGAATTACAGGTGACAAACCGTTTTCTCTCAAATGAAAAGGATAGATATCTTACAAGTTTTGAAAGTATGAAAAATCCTGTTATACTCCTGGACAGTAATAATATAATTGTTAATATAAATCATGCAGGTAATGAGCTTTTTAAAGATTTTTCTGTTCCCGGTTCCGCATATTATTCCCGGAATATTCTGGAAAATAGACTGACTTTTCTTGAAGAAGAACTTTCTTCCTTTATTTCTATGAAGCATTCAGAACTGGAACTGGAAAAAGAAATTGAAACTGTTAAGGGTAAAAGATATTTCCAGATTAAATTGAAGAAAATGCTTGATGTAAGCGAAAGGTTTGCCGGTGTTATTGCTATATTAAATGATATTACAGAATTAAAACTTGTTCAGGAAGAACTGATGATGGCAAGGGATAAGGCAGAAAGTGCCAGCAGAGCAAAAAGCAGTTTTCTTGCCAGCATGAGTCATGAAATAAGGACTCCTATGAATGCAATAATAGGTATGACTTCTCTGCTTTTAAATACGGAATTATCACATGAACAGGAAGAATTTGTTGAAGTTATCCGCCGCAGCGGCAACAGTCTTATGGGAATAATCAATGATATACTGGATTTTTCCAAGATAGAAGCAGGTCAGTTCATGCTTGAAAAAAATCCCTTTGAACTCATAGAATGTGTTGAAGAAGCTCTGGATATAGTCGCTCCGAAAGCAGGTAAAAAATCACTGGAAATAGCTTATATGTGCGATAAATCTGTTCCGCTTATTATAGAAGGTGATATTACCCGTCTCCGTCAGATACTTGTAAATCTGCTTGATAATGCCATTAAATTTACGGAAAAAGGTGATGTTGTGCTTTCTGTTAAAGCAAGACATCTTATAGAAGAGGATTATGAAATTCAATTTTCCGTAAAAGACACAGGTGTCGGTATTCCTCCCGAAAAGTTTCAATATCTCTTCAAACCCTTCAGTCAGACTGATTCATCTATTACCCGCAGATACGGAGGTACCGGCCTTGGCCTGACCATAAGCAAACTCCTCGTTGAACATATGGGGGGAACCATACATGCAGAGAGTGCTCCCGGTAAAGGGACAACCTTTCATTTTACCATAATTACCAGGGCAGATACTGTGAAACAGTTTTCCTCTTTTAAATCATCTCATTTATTGACAGGATTGAACGTATTAATAGTGGATGACAATGAAATAAATCGATTTATGCTTGCTCAGGCCTGTGAGAAATGGGGTGTGTCATCCATAAATGCTTCCTGTGCCTCTGAAGCTCTTTCTATTCTGAAACAGAATAAAACAGTTCATATTGCCCTTCTGGATATGGCCATGCCTGACGTGGACGGTATTACACTGGCAGATGAAATAAGGAACCTGGGCTATGACTTCCCTATGTTTCTTCTTACATCTATAGATAAAATATTCTCTCAGAAAGAGTTAATGAATTTTAACGGTTATCTCATAAAACCTATAAAATTATCACATTTATACAATAAATTGATTGAAGTTGCTACAGGGAAGGCAGTTTCTGTCTTTAAAGCACATGATAAACCATATCTTGACCCGTCACTGTCTGAAAAATATCCACTTACCATTCTGCTGGTAGAAGATAATCTTGTCAATCAGCAGGTTATGTTGAGTATGCTTGAAAAGATGGGATATATGGTAGATGTGGCCTGGAATGGTATTGAAGCCATTGAATCACTGCGTCGCCAGCCTTATAATCTCATGTTTATGGATGTAGAAATGCCTGAAATGGACGGTTTAACAGCTACATGCCGTATCAGAGAAGATTTTCCACCTGAAAGGCAGCCATCTATTGTTGCCATGACAGCAAAGGTTTTCAGAGAAGATATAAAAAAATGTTTTGATGCAGGTATGGATTATTATCTCGGGAAGCCTGTACAGGTAAAAGAACTTGTAAAGGTGCTGAGAGAAGCTAAAAATATGCGTGCTTCTTCTGAGGAACATATTATAAAAGAAAGTATAGTATCTGAAAAATCTGCAGCACAATCTATAAATATGGAGAACTTCGAAAACTTAAAAAACCTTGTAGGCGAAGGGAAAGCATTTGATTTAATCGATAAATATCTGAATGACAGCCAGGCAATCATGGAGAAGATTAAAGAAAGTTTCAGAGAAAATAATTTTACAGATCTCAGAATTTCATCCCACACATTGAAATCCTCCAGTACCCACTTCGGTGCAACCATACTGGCCGGTTTATGCCAGGAAGTAGAAACTATGGCAGATGCCTGTAAGACCGAAGGTTTAAAAGAAAAACTTTCTGTTATAGAAGATGAATATAAAAGAGTAAGGCTTGCAATGGAAAAAATCAGGGATAATAGAATTTTATAAAGAAGGAATTTTATTTAAATTGGCAGAATTATAATATATTCTACTTCATAATAGATCACTGGTAATCCTCGCGTCACGCGTCACGCGTCACGCGTCACGATTTTCATTCTGGAGTAATCTTATTTATGTTTTATCCGAAAAGTAATTACCGTCACCTGGGCAATATTCATTTCTGGGAAAAAAAGGAAATAGAACTGGAATTTAAAAATCCAAAAAAAAGTGATGTAAAAATGGAGATAATAATAATCTCCGAGTGGCTTGAACTGCTTTCTGACAGAAAAATTCTCTTTGCCTCCGAAGAAAGTAAAAAAGTCAGATTTCTTGTAAATGGTCTGAGTGTCTCTTCCGGCAATCACTGGTGCGAGATTTTATTATGTGAACCTTTAAGGAAAGAGGTGCTTATCAGAGAGATACTGCTCGGTAATTTTCTTCCTGAAACGTTATTGGAGAAATCTGAGAAAAACACTGACATAATAAAAGTTTATCCTGATTTGATAGATATTGGTAATATAATAAAAGGCAATAGAGCTGTCAGAGAATTTAATATAGAAAACAATGATAATGTGCCGGTAAAGGTATTGATGACATGTTTTGATAAGTGGATAAAAATTCCCGGCGTAAGAGATAAAGAAGGTAATGAATTTTATTTTAAAGATAATAAAGGGGAACTGAATATACCGCCTGGAGAAATTTTTACTGTCAATGTAGAAATAGATTCACGATTGTGCATCGCAGATTTAAAGCACATGGGAGAGGTTTATATATCATGTCCTGATCTGGACATACCTGACAGATCTGTGAAGATTAAAATTCGTTCCTTTAATGTAAAGCATTTTCTTATTGATTTTCATGAACTGAATATGGGGAAAGCTGTTCCTGGAGATGAATTAACAAAGGAATTAAAGATAACGTATCTGGGAGAAAGACGTGATATTACTCTTTCAGGAGAAATGATCCCTCTTTCAGACTGGATTAAGATTGAACATAATGACTTTGTAATAAAACATGGCGAAAGTTCTACTGTAAAGATTCACTGTATGATTCCGGAAGATATGAGTAAAGGTGTCAAAGAATCCTTTATACTGGTTAATTTTAATCCGGAAAAATGCAGTCCCTCTGTTTCTTTTATGCCACAGCAACTCGGTAAAATAATTCTGGATATATGTTAAGAAACTATAGCTTATCAATCTCTTCCTGTTATTTTTTACTATCCTGAAGTAATTCCTGTATGGAAGTGGAAAGAGCATAAATATTCAGTGGTTTTTGTAAGAATTTTTTTATTCCTGCCATTTTAACTTTTTCCATATTTAGATTCTCACTGTACCCCGAACAGAGTATTATAAGTATGTCTTTTCGAATTTTTTTTATTTCTTCTGCCAGTTCAAGACCTGTCATATCAGGCATCATATAATCGGTAATGACAAGAGCAAATTCTGAAGGTTCTTTTTTAAACAGTTCAAGTCCATCCAGTGCTTTAGTTGTTCCAGTTACTTTATAGCCAAGTTTTTCCAGTAAAAATGTGTTTATATCAATTACATCTTTTTCATCATCTATAAAAAGTATGGAACCTTCTCCTCTTAGAAGCTTTTTCTTTTTTTTACCGGCAATTGCTTTACGTAAAACTCCGGCAATATTATGCATATTGACAGGTTTAATAATTACTTCATCTATACCTGATTCGAGAAATTTGTCACTGTTACCATATTCACCGTAACCGGTACACATAATTACAGGGATATTTTTTTGAATTTTCCTTATTTCATTCGCCAGCTGAAGTCCTGTCATATAAGGCATATTACAGTCAGTAATAATTATATCAAATCTGCCTGGATTTTCTCTGAATATTTCCAGTGCTTTAAGGCTATTATCTGTAGAAGTTACTGTATAACCGAGATTTTCAATTACTTGTTTCTCCATATCCACTATTTCTTTGTCATCATCTATAAAGAGAATATGCTCATGACCTCCCGTAATTTCAGGTGTTTTTTCTTCAGAATTTGTTATAATAGCATTTAAACGGGGAAGAATAATCTGAAAACTTGTGCATTCTCCCGGTGTGCTCGTGACATTGATAAAACCTTCCATACTTTTAACTATACCGTAAACTACAGCAAGTCCGAGCCCTGTTCCGTTGTCGGCCGTCTTTGTAGTAAAGAACGGTTCAAATATCCTGTCTAAATGTTCAGGTTCTATGCCGCATCCAGTATCACTTACTGTAAGGCTTATGTAATGTCCATCTTTTATTTCATCATATTTATATAATTCACTTTTTCCTGCGTCTTTGAGGGTAATACAAATTTTGCCTTTTCTATCACCTATTGCATGGGCTGCATTTGTGGTGAGATTCATCAGAAGTTGATAGATTTCTGTCGGGTCTGCAAAGATTACAGAATGTTT
Source organism: uncultured Synergistia bacterium (assembly GCA_964431735.1). Classification (GTDB taxonomy): domain Bacteria; phylum Vulcanimicrobiota; class SpSt-956; order SpSt-956; family JAKJGF01; genus CALARM01. Next base: position 8,365 of record CAYSLJ010000042.1, read on the forward strand.
TATTCCAATATCTTTTTTTATAATAATATTTCTTGGCAGACTTGCTCTCATGAGTTTAAGAACTTCATGTATTACAGGTTTAATATCAACAGGCTGTCTTTTTATTTCTCTTCTTCTGCTGAAGGTAAGTATCTGTTGAATCAGATGTTTTGCTCTGTTACAGCCTTTGAGTATATGCTGTAAATTTTCTTTTATCCGGGATTTTTCCGGTAACTGGTATAATGATAATTCCGTATAACCTATGATAGCTGCAAGTATATTATTGAAATCATGGGAAATTCCTCCTGCAAGGGTTCCTATTGCTTCCAGCTTTTGAGACTGTCTCAGGTAGTTTTCCATTCTTTCTTTTTCTTCTTCTGCTTTTTTACGTACTATTCCTACTCCTATAGTTCCTGCTACTGCACGTAGTATTCCTATTTCACTTTCATCCCATACTCTTTCCATGCGACAGTCATCAAACCCTATAGAACCATTGAATTTTCCTTCAATTAATATGGGAACTATAAGTATTGAGAGTATTCCCTGGGGCTCAAGTATTGATTTTGAACATGGTTCAAGATTGCGTACTATTTCATTTGTCGGTATTCCTGTTTCATTTTTATCAACCCATCCGGGAAAGAATTTATCACATGGCATATTCTGGAGAGCAGGGTTGTCTATCTGAGGTTCAACTGAATCCCTTGACCATTCATATCTCTGGCTGATAAGTCTTTCTCCTGTCAGAAGGTCTTTAGAAACTTCAAAAATAGATACTCTGTCTGCATCTGTAGCAATACCGAGATATTCCATTGCTTTATGAATAGCCTCATCTCCATATCCTCCCGATACCAGACTGTTTGTGGCTTTTGCCGCTCCGTCCAGAAGTTTTTTATATTTATTAAATTTTTCTTCCATATCCTTCAGTTTTAATTGAAGATCTGATTTTTTTATAGTGTTTTTCATGGATTGTCTCCTGATTCTTTTAGAGTGAGTGGTGAGTAGTGAATAGTGAGTGGAACGCCCACTCTACTCACTACTCACCACTCACTACTCACTAATTACTTCTTACGGCACATTGAACGGATTGAGAAGAGAAAGGGCAACTGTGCTCCATAGCTGTACCGCATTTGATTCTGTTTCACTTCCTTCTCCATATGGCACTGCAATAAATTTATCTTTATCTCCTTTTATAGTCCATAGCTCGAAATTTCTCATTTCTCCGATAGCATTTTCAATTTTTATAAGTTCTGTAGCCAGATACATCATCTTATCAGATAATTCTTTATTTATAGAAGCTGTCTTTTTGGCCTGATATAAAAGTCCTTTTTCCATCATAGTCATTTGCCAGCTCCATATAACAGTTCCATGATACGATGTTCCTGTTAAAGATTTCCACAGATTTCTGTCTTCTGATAGAGACGGATTTGCAGTAAGAAGTCCCCCTCCTGTCATAAGCCCGATAGGATACGTTAGAGATGCAGTTTTTACTGCATCTTCCATTTCTTTAATATTCATCTCATCCAGAATAAAACCGAAACCTGTATCACTGTTCATAACTTCTACAGGTTTACAATCAGAATCAAGGGATATACCGTAAAATTCCATAGCTTCTTTTAATATATCAGGCTTTTGCCCTTCTATAAAATCTTTTATTTTACAATCAACTGTAACAGGAAGTTCTTTTATGATATTTCTCTCATAATCCGATAGAAGATTGTTCTCTTCAATGAAAAATTTTAATCTTTTTCTTATTTCATCACAGGACAGACTGACTTTAAAATGCTTTCTTGCCTGTGACCAGCAATCTATAAGTTCCTCCATTTCCCTGCTTTTCTTTTCTTCTCCTGAGAAACTGTTCAATATATCCAGAAGAGATGTGAGGTTATTCTTTTCTGCTATGTCTTTTAATTCGTTACTGTATTTTCTTTTTAATATGTTATAGATTGCTTTCAGAGAGGCAGGAACAAGGTATATATTTACATTACCTGAATAAACCCCTCCTCCAAGACCTTTATCAGAATCTCTCCAGTCTCCTGCATTCATACCTTCTTTGATTCGTATCAATTTTTCTGCCAGTGCTTTGTTTCCTGCCACTGTTTCTTTTTCGCCCGATGATAATTGTTTCCACATTTTATAATAGGGCATGGCAGATGTGATTACTTTATTAAAATTCGTCATTATATTTTTTTTATTATCAGTTTCTTTATTCAAAACAGAGGAAAAAACCTTTCTGTCGATAAAATCATCTGTCCCGTCATGTCTCTTGAGATAATAATGTACCATAACGGGAAATATAAAATCATCGTCAACCATTTTATAATCATAATTTTCTTTATAAAGATTTTTTAATATTTTTGAACTTTCCTCTTTTTTATGTTCCTTCATTAAATTATTGTATTCACAGATTCTCTCTCCTTCTGCCTGCCAGAAACTGTTATCTTCATGGGCAACATCACCGTCATGTGCCAGTCTCTCAAGGATGCTTTCCATGGCACTTTCATAAGCACTTTTACTCAGCACTTCTCCAAGTATTATGGAGGTCATCATAGTATCTCTTCCGAAATAGGTGAGAAACCTCCAGGAACCTGCCAGATAACATTCTTTATATGAGAGAAATAAGAGATCTCTCAGGGATGGAGAAAAGTATTTGCTATATTCTTCAAGAGCTGAATAAAGTTCTCTGTCATTACATTCGGGAATTTCATTATTTTTTATTTTACATAAAAAATCTTTATTTATGAGTTCTTCCGGTTTAAATGGTGTGAGGGAAGGAAAATTACTTGTTGTTCTTATAAGAAAATCAATTTCCCTGTCACATGTAAGAGTTATTTTTCCGTTTTCTTCTTTTGACACTGTTACACAGGAAGGAAAAGTCACTTCTCCGTAAACTCCGTATGTTTCATCAATAGTTGTTCGGTAAAATTTTATGACACTTTTTCCGTCTTTTAGTTTTAATATATTTACTGACGGTTCAATCCAGGTGGGAGCTATTGTAATATTCTGACAGGTTTCTGCAAATTTTTTTCTCCATAATACCCGGTTTCTGCTGTTATAATCGTCACAATCACCTTTATCCCTGGCTGCTCTTACAGAATCTACTATGAAATCATCCAGGATAAGGTTTTTTTTGTTTGTTTTTACCCCGAATGAAATGAACGTTACTCCTTCTTTTGTTATTACTTCTTCCATTTTATCGTCCGGTTCAATCACCATATCTCTGTCTCTGTCAAACCAGAGACCGAAACAGGAATTACCGTTTGTAAAAGATGTTATTATACGGTTTTTCCCTTTTGAAGATAATACTATATGGGCACATATTTTATCTCCCTGATACATAAGATTAATATCCTGTCCCTGTATTACTTTGAAATAATCTGCCTCCCTGACGTCGGAAATATTAATTTCTACTTCCTGAAAACATTTCATCAGAATATCACTCCCGTACATAAAAAACAGAAGAGCTTTTCCGCCTGCTGTTAAAAAAGCTCTCCTGCTTACTCTGTCTAAAAGCATATATGTCTCCTTTTACAATTATCATTTATTACATTTTTTAGATTACAGTCTATTATTCCGTTACTCCATAAATCTTTGAATAGCCCGGATTTTTTCCAGGTTATAAACCTGCTATGGACCGTACTGCCTGATCCAAGGCTCCTGGGAAGTAATTTCCATGGACATCCTGTTTGCAATATATAAAGTATAGCATTCATGGCTTTACGATCCTCCATTGGTGGATAGCCAGATTTCTTTTTCCTTACCGGTATCATAGGTTTTATTTTTTCCCATAATTCATCTGTTATATCATATTTGTTTATTGTATCTGATACATCAGATAAGGGATTAAGGGGTTGTTGAAATATTATATCATAATTTATTATTTTTTGAATAGATTTTTTCTTTAAAAATTCCCTGTTCTCAATAGTTTTTGCACATTCTTCCAGGCCTTCTTTAAATAAATTCTGCTTAAAATAGGCAATAGCGAGAGAGATACATAGATCCATATTCTCCGGATATTTTTTTTGAAGTTCTCTGTAGGCTTTTATTATGTCATTTATTTGTTCCGGTTTTTCTCTTAAGAGAGATTTGTAATAAAGTATTTTCTGTGTGATTTCATTATCCTTATCTATTTTATGAATTTCCCCGGACCTTAAATTACCTTTCTCATATTCCACTACTGCCTCCTTATCATGAACTTCTCTCTCTGATTTTTTTTCTTTTTCTTCGATTTTTTCAATAATTTCGTCTAAAATCTCCTTGTTTCTTTCAACTTTTTGAATAACTTTTTCTACAAGTTCAATTTTTTTCGTAATTTTTTCTTCATCTGAAGGAAGTTTTGTATCAGAATGGATTCCTTTACAATCTTTTTCAGGCACATAGATGAGATTGTCGTCATGAACATGAACCTCTCCAGGATAAAGGTTTACAGGAGAAGCATTATCGGTGGTGGGTGATGGGTCATGGGAATACAGATTTTCATTATTCGTTGGGGGCGGAAAGTCATAACAATCATAGTTATTACATGTTTTTTTAACATCCTTTACATATTCGGAAATCTCTTTATATACAGGTCTTCCTCCTCTCGCAGCCTGTTTTATAGCTTCTTCCACAAGAGGTAAGGGCGCATCTTTTCTCAAAAATCCACTGGCTCCTGATTCGAAAGCATCCACTACATGTTCTTTATCTCCGAATGCTGTTAACATGATAATACTGGCATGGGGATTAATTTTAAGTAGTTCTTTAGTAGCGCTTATACCATCCATTCGAGGCATGGCAATATCCATTAAAATTACATCGGGAAAGGGTGATAGTTTCCTGATTTTTTGAATGGCTTCCTCTCCGTTGGATGCCCAGCCGCAGAGTTCTGTATCCTGAGAGTAGTTTAACAGTGTTTTTAATACCAGTTGAAAACTTTTATTGTCTTCAGCAAAAAAAACTTTTATTTTTTCGTCTCTCATTATGTCCCTCTGATCTATCAGTTCATTTTTTGTCTGATTATCTGCAGGACTTACTGCAGAACTATATCTGGACGTCATTGTATAGCCAAGTTTTGTTATAGAAACTATCTCTTCTTTTTCCACTTTTGCAGCAGATTCACGAAGTGGTTTTTTTTCTTTCTTATCGTCTTCTATAATAGTTTTATTAAAGAGTATAGTTTTAAAATCGATATTTGCAGGAATTTTGTCTTCCGCTGTGACACAAGTGTCTTCTGTTGTGACAGGAGCTTTCAATGTTTCTGTGGCATAAGTGTCTTCTGTT
>CAYSLJ010000042.1:13699-45197 GCA_964431735.1 uncultured Synergistia bacterium
ATGGCAGAAGCTTTCAATGTTTCTGTGGCATAAGTGTCTTCTGTTATGGCAGAAGCTTTCAATGTTTCTGTGGCATAAGTGTCTTCTGTTATGGCAGAAGTTTTCAATGTTTCTGTGGCATAAGTGTCTTCTGTTATGGCAGAAGTTTTCAGTCTGGCTGTGGCATGTTCATCTTCTGTTTTAAAGAACACCCATCTTGCCTCTCCGTCTTCTTCCCAGGCCCCTTTAAAATATATTTCTTCTATTTTGTTATTTTTAGGTGAATTGTCAGGAGGAGCTATTCTTATATAAAACATAATATTTTTCTTGAATATTTCTGCCAGTTTGTTCAAGATGTTCATAATTTACCTACCTCCTTCAGGTAAACCAACCATCTTTTTGAAATTATATCAAATTACATCCATCCTTATATTTATTCCTGATTTAACAGAAAATTAATTCAATGAAAAAAATCATAGAGGAGTGCCGGTAAATGGAAATGACAAATTCTACTTGTTTTACTTTTATTTACATCTCTCTCTTATTTTAGATGACGAACAGTCTGGTCTCTTTCATTGCTATATAAAATTATACCATTTTATTAAAATTTTACAATATCTTTAAAGTATTTTTTTTTATTCACAGTGTACACAGGACTTTTCGGTATGAAATCAAGGGAATTAAATAAAAAAATAAATAAAAGTTACAGGTTTTTAGAGATCTTAATAGAAATATGGTTATAGATAATCTACGTGTCACGTGTCACGAAGCACTTAGGACTGCAAGAAAAACAACTCCGGCAAATTGTTAGAACAATTAGTTACGTGTTACGATATAAACTGTAAATATGATGTAGTTATTTCCTGACAGATTCTTACAACCATAATTATGAATATAGAAAAAGAAATTATAAAAGAAGTTATAAAATGTAACAGAGAATATTCACTTTTTTCTTCTGACGAGGTGCTTCTTATAGCTCTTTCAGGCGGTAAAGATTCAATGTGTCTTTTTAAGATTCTTTCGAAGATTCATAATCCTTCTCTACTTTATGTGGTTCATGTCTATCCCTATAAAGATGATAAAATTCTAACATATCTTTATGATTTTTCTATGAATGTGCTTTCTATACCGGACAGGATAGTGTTTCTAAAAAATCCCCTTTATGAATCAGCCGGTCAGAGTTGTTACATCTGTGCAAAGGGCAGGAGAAAGAGCCTGTTTGAGGAAGGAGAAAGAAAAAAGATCTATAAAATTGTTCTGGGACATACGAAAAATGATGTGGCAGAAACATTTCTTATGAATATTCTTTACAGTGGAAATACTGATACTATAAGACCGGTACAGGAGTTTTTTAACGGGAAATTTACTGTCATAAGACCTTTTTATTTTGTAGAAGAACATGAAATTAATCGTTACAGAGGAATTTATCATATAGAACCGCAACATTACGATTGTGCCGGTAAAGGTTCCAATAAGAGAGAGGTTGTCAGATCGTTTTTGAAATCACTGGGAGATAATTATGCAGTTCATCGTGTTTTTACGTCTGCCATGAAAGAGTGAGTAGTGAGTAGTGAATAGTGAGTATAAAACCCACTCACTACACACTAAATAATAAATATATGCTCTCGTAACGCGTGACGGGAGGAAAACGTTTATTAAATGCTTATGCTCGGGTCAGTAAAATATAACCGGTGATCGGTAAGTTTTATAACTTACTGATCACCGGTTATTGCTCAGAGGCTTAAGAAAATAACTCTGGCGAATTACGGGTATTGTCCTCCCCTTACCCGTCATGCGTTACATGTTACGGTTTAAAAATATTACTTGCCTTTTTTATATTTTTCCACTATGGCAGACACTTCCGGATCCGGCTGTACGCCTCCCGTAGAAAAGAGTTTGTAATTGACTCCTATAATTTCCTTGCTTTTCGGGTCAATTTCAAGATTCATATCTCCTACGTATCTGCAGTTCGATGCTGCTTCCACTACCAGAGTATTTCTTCCATCCGGATTTTTAACTGTTTCCGGCTGTGTAAGTGTTTTGTGATCGTGGCCTGCCACTATAATATCAATACCTTCCACACTTGAGCCGAGATCTTTTACTCTTCCCACACTTTCATGGGACAGTATTACAACTATATCCGCTCCGTCTGCTTTTGCTTTTTTTACAAGATCCGATGCAGCGCTTCTGAGAGATTGAACGTTTACATCATATCCTACATCGGGATGGGCGGAAGTGGCCTGTCTCGGTGTGGTAAGACCTATAAAACCTACTTTTACACCATTCATTTCCTCTACTACATAGGGTTTGGTATGTTCCAGAGGTTTCCCTGATTCTTTATAGGTAACATTACCGAGCAGTGTCTGTGCGTCAAGTTTCGGAAGTAAATCTTCTTCTAAATATTTTCCTCCATGTTGAAATTCATGATTTCCTGGAACAAATATTTCCAGGCCCATAGCATTAAAGGCATCTGCCATAGGTCCAAAAAACTGTGGCCCCGGTTCATCATTACTTCCTTCATAAGAGATATCTCCGGTGTTAACTATAAAAGAATTTTCATCTCCGTAAAATTTTTCTCTGCTCTTTACTACAGCAGCTTCACCTGCTATTTTATTAAATTTATTATCATGTTCATCATTTGTGTGTATTATACTTACCTCAACAGGCGGTGCAGACTCGCTTTTAAGTCCTTTTGCCATAAGAAGGTTTCCTACAGTCGGTTCAGACATCTGAAAATACCATTGTTTATCCGGTGTATCAGGGTCAATTTTTTTCTGTGAAAGAGATACTCCGTCTCCGGGCATAAGAGCGGAAAGGAGATCCATGTCTATCGTGTCTTTCTTTTCTGTTTTTTTGGCTGTTGAAAAATTTGTCTGAGAAGTAATTCTGTTTGAAATTTCCATGTTTTTGTAACACCTTTCTTTTACAGTGATCAGTGATCAGTGATCACTGACCAGTTATTAATTTAATTGGAAGACTTTATAATTTAAGAATAACTTAATTTAACTGAAAGATCAATAGAGATATGTTAATAAATTGTTAAAATTCGGCGAATTATTGAGACGTGATACCAGGTTGCTATAAACCATAGCGCTTTGCCTGCCTGGTGCTCCGTAGAAAAAAATATCACGGCGGCACAAGTCTATTTGAATAAAATATAATGAAAAGTGGCATGATGTAAGCTCTAACAAATATGCCTGTTCCAGTTTAGATTTTTTTCGGAGGAGCGCCAGGCAGGCAAAGCCAGGAGATTTATAATACCAAAATTGATAGCGAAATGGTATGAGACGTGAAACGTGATGCGTGATGCGTGAATAAAGATATTTTTTGCAAATAATAATGTAACCGGTAACTGCTCACCGGTCACTGGTAACTGGTAAGGATTGCAAGAAAAACAACTCCGGCAGATTATTGGAACAATTAGTATCCTCGCGTCACGCGTGACGCGTTACGCGTCACGATATAAACCGTAACTATGATGCAGTTATTTCCTTACTGATTCTGACTGCTCACTGGTCACTGATTTTAAGTCCTATGGGCAGTGTTTCTCCGAATAGCATGGTTTTCTCTTCCTGTCTTATTTCCAGTATTGTTTCTACAGATTTTATATAATCTTCCAGGCATTTTTCTTTTTTCATTCTTCTTATCAGTCTTTCCCTGAGTTCGGGATAAATATCTCTTACCCTGTCTCCTGTATGTCTGGCTATACTGGACATAGAGAAGGCAAGTGAATCTTTTTCTTCCCATTTACTGTCCAGAATCTGCTGTACCCACCTGGAAACAATATCTCCCGGAATGGTATTGTGTACACTGGCACTGAAAGGAACTCTTGCCGCCAGTCTTGCAAGAAGCCAGAAGGTATTTCTCTGGTTTCCTTCCTTCTTAAATCTTCCCATAATCAGTTCTCCCAGTTTTAATTTATGTTCCTGAGAGAGTTCTTCAAGGCTTACTGCCATTCTTAATATTTCCATCCTCTCTGCAGGCGTTGGTGAAGGTCCTGAGAAAGGTTTTATATGAGTTCTTTCTGAAAAAAGATAGGGAGAAATTTTATTGAATATTTCTTCCTGCCATTCCCTGTTAAGTCCTGCAGCAACACGCCTCCAGAGAATCCACCATTCCATACGTACATGTTTTTCTTTATTATATTGAAGCCATTTAGGAAATAAGCTCCACAGTTCTTTTAATCGCCAGTCATCAAGGGGGTAACCGAAGCCGGGTCTCAGGCAGAAACCGGCGGAATTCATCCATGACGCTTCATATTCAGGAGTGCTTCTTCTTTTTTCTTTAATTTCATAAAGGGGTTCCCAGAATTCTCTTATAACTCCCATATCCCAGTCATTTCTACTCTTTCCCAGTAATTTTTCTATATGAGGAAAGAGATTTTTTGGCCTTATATCCTCTGCCGTCAGTTTTCCGGGTTTTTTCATGAACGTATCAATGATTAATTTTTTTACCTTTTTAATTGTTTCTGTTTTAAAAGGCCTGTCAATATAAGCTTTTTCTTCTTCTTTAATACGGAGATTGAATTCCAGTTTCCATTTATCGTTACAGTCGGGACTGATACAGTATAATTCCAGTGTACCCACTTCAGATACTTTTGCTTTCAGATGAACAGGTATTTCAACATGGTCTTTTTCTGTTTTCAATATAGTATAGAGAGGAGGGAGAGAAGCAAAATTATCATCGTTTATTTCCAGTATTTCTCCCGGTCTGTCAGAGAGACGTACTGTTGAGGAATATAGAGGAAAACTCACCGGCTGGCCTACAAGAAGTAAAAATTCTTTCTCACTTATTGTTACTTCCTCGCTTTCTTCAAGATCTCTGGGCATAATACATATGGACAGTTTTTTCTCTTTCCTGCCATCAATACCTATATAATAAGATCTGGGAGTGCCTCCCTTTATACGCAGTCCCCTTCCTTTTCTTACAAGCCCGTAGTAAACTCCTCCTCTGGCCACGGCAAGATCCATATTGCTGTTCTGCAGTATTTTGACAGGCACACCGCTCCATCCGTTCAGCACATCTACTATGCGGTTTCTTACAATATCAGGCTTTAACGCACCGCCGTTAAATATGACTACATCGGGGCAGGCAGGCTTTTCGTCTGTTGACTGGGCTCTGAGGAAATATGCCATATGATGTGTTACGGCAGGATCTGATTCATAGGGAAGACCCAGTTCCTGTATACCGTATCTGCCTTTTTTTTCTGTTATTTCCGTAAGAGGAAAAAAACCTTCCATTATAATCTGAAGCACTTCGTTTTTCGTTATGTTGACCTGAAGCATACCTCCTATGAGTCTGCTTCCTGTTCCCGGTATCGTTATGGTTATATCTTCAATATTTTCTTCACCCAGTAACTGTTCTTTGGCTTTCTGACTTTCCTGACATAATATACCCCACTGTCTTGTATCCAGATTTCCTTGAGTATTTTTTATTTTTTTCTCCATGAATTTTGCAAGAGCGAGGTCCATGTTATCTCCTCCGAGCAGTATATGTTCACCTACGGCAATTCTTTTCAGGTTAATGACTTCACCGCTTTTCTCAACCCTTATAAGGGTGAAATCCGTTGTGCCTCCGCCTACGTCACAGACCAGTATGAGCTGTGATTTACCGAGATATTTTTTCAGAGAATGTTCATATGTAGTAAGCCATGAATAAAAAGCTGCCTGAGGTTCTTCCAGGAGGGTAATATGTTCGAGACCTGCCATGGCGGCAGCTTTTACCGTAAGGGTTCTTGCCACTTCATTGAAGGATGCGGGAACAGTTATTACAATATCCTGATATTCCAGATTTTTTTCAGGATTATCATGAGCTATTTTAAAATTCCATGCTTTTTTTATATGTTCCAGATACCGGGAAGATGTTTCGAGAGGCGAAATTTTCTCCAGATCTTTCGGACCGCTCCAGGGAAGTATTTTTGCGGTTCTGTCAACACCTCTGTGACAGAGCCAGGATTTCGCGGAAGATACAAGCCTTCCCGGTATTAACCGGCCCAGATGTTTCGCATATTCACCTGTAATGAAATGCTCCTCTTCACTCCAGGGAAGTCTGTAGCTTTCAGGGGTAATTTCATAATTGCCGGGTATGTAAAGAAAAGAAGGAAAGAGCTCCATATCTGCCACTTCTGATTTTTCTATCAGCTGCGGTACACGAAATATGTGTATATCCGGTTTTTCTTTGTTTTTTAATTCTTCTATAGATGTATAGGATACCGCGCAGTTTGTAGTGCCCAGATCGATACTTACTATATACAGTGGTTTATTCATGGTGTTATTATATCAGGAAAGGTTATCTGCTGCAACCGGAGATTTATAAAGCATTATAGAGGTTTTATATTATTGAAGTGATCATAATAAAAGAGTGAAGGGAAAGAAGTTTTATTAAATATTCAACTCAGCAGCTCCTCCCATGGTGAGCAAAAAAACGTATTAAATTGCCAAGTCTCTGACCTGTATATTCCCATCCGGTGGATTTTACCCATTTTTTCTGCACCTCGATTTTTTTATTTAACATATCTCTGTCATATAACAGTGAACCAATGCCGATAGCAATTGCTTCCGGCGTATTACCAGGCAGGGTGTGAACTATTTCTTCTACATCATTAAATATATCGAGTGGTGTACAGATAACCGGTCTGCCGGCACTTAATCCAAATCTGACTGCCCCGCTTGCCGATTCCTGTGTGTTTTGATAGGGGAAGACAATCATATCGGAGCATTCCAGTAATAGTAGAGCTTCGTCATCTTCTAAAAAATCATGTATCATGGTAATCTTAGAGGTAAGATTTAATTCTTTTATTACTCTGTCACATTCTGCTTTTACCAGGTCAGAAACAGGATTCGGGTAAAGGGCATTTACTAATAGCAGGTGTAAGTCACTATCTGCTTCCTGCAGAATATGGAAAGCCTGGATTAATTCTTTAATACCTTTGTGAGGAAGTAGAAAACCATATGAAGAAATAACAGTTTTACCGGAAAATCCAAAAAGTCTTTTCATATCTTCTGTATTTTTTACCTTTCTATCCAGTACACCATGGGGTAATAAGGTAACATTATTTATTAATCCAAAACTTTTAAATCTATTCAAATCGGAAATATTATGGACAAAAAGCCTGTCTGTATTTTTTAGACTTTCTTTAATCCACGATAAGGATATATTAAGATCAGGCTTTTTTACATCTGCAGTAGAATGAAAAATTACAAATATCTTTATTCCTTTTTCTTTTAATAAATCAAGCATGTTCGAGAAAGCCTGCATTTCGAAAAACCCAAAATTAAACTGTATTAGTATTACGTCGATATGTTCTCTTAAAATACTTTCAACTAAATTATTTAGATTATGATTGTTAAATCTATCTTCCCAGCACCTGATGACATTTTCTTTATCATGTTTTACCGTTCTTTCATTTGAATTTGCAAATATTACCATATCGAAAAAATCTTTATCAAGGTGTTCCGTCAGGAGTCTCGAGTATTCTGCGATACCGCATTTACTGTTCCATGTGCTTATTAATCCCAATCTTATTTTCTTTTCGTTAAATAAAGGTAGTGACCGGATTTTATCTTTACTCTCTTCTAATCTTCCGGCACAATCCGCCCATGTGAAGTTATTTAAAATATAGTTTTTAGCTCTTCTTGTTTTTTCTTTTATTTTTTCCTGCGGTAGTAAGGTTATTTCTTTCATTAGTTCAGCCAGATGGCCGGAGTCTGGCTCAACCCAGACAGAATTGGCTAAACCAAGATGGGTTTTTGATTTACTGAATTTGTAATCAATAAGCCATGCAGTTTCTTCTGTACAGAAATCGGTCTGTCCGCCATAGGCAGTAGTTATAACAGGTATATCAAGCAACATAGCCTCAGCCATAGGCAGACCAAACCCTTCACCTCTGCTCGGCGCCACAAGGACATTACATTTTTTATAAAGGTCCACTATGTAACCATAATCTAAATCTTTATTTATTAAAATTATTTCGGGACAATCGGGATTATTATATTTAATTTCATCTATGTCTTTTTCTATAGTATTATGAATATTGGGAAATGTTTTTATAATGAGTGTTACATCATGGTCAGCACTGAAGGCTTCTATATATGCTTTCAGCAGTATATCAATTCCTTTTCTGGGAAAACCTGAGGAAACATGAAGAAATTTAAAGCCTTTCCCTGTATATCCGCTATATTTCATGGGAGATACTTTCAGAACATGATCTGCACCGAGAGACGTAACATAAACAGGAACTGTTACACCGTTATCGATAAGTATTTTCCTGGTATATGCCGAATTTACAGTTATAACGTCCAGATATAAATTAAAATTCTGAACATATTCTTCAGGGAAAGCTGATTCTTCCCATCCATAACTGTGTAACATATTTATATATCCCCTCATGTCGTCGACTCTGGGAGGATATAAATTTCGGGCAATTACATCGATTATGGAGGTATTTTTCGAATTCATCCATAGTTTTTTTACCACAGGGTTATGTTCAAGAAAATCTCTGTCCGGTTCAAAATTACCGGGACCTTCTGTTGAAAAGAGGGAAACTTTATCAGGATATAATTCGTTCAGAGCCAGAGCCATTTCCCTGTTTACCAGAGCCAGGCTGTAACTGCTGTCAAAAGGTCCTTCAATCTGATATTTATTATATTGTAAATGCTGGTCATCAATAGTATTATTATTTGTTTCTATACCTGTTTCATTAAAAAAGCTAAATAATGCATTTTTTATCCTGTTCTCCGAATAGTTTTTTATTACTTCCCTTTGCCCATTTAATATATTTCTTCTTAAAATTTTATTTTTTGATAATACTGATAAAAAACCGGCAATATCTTCATAATTTTTCTCTTTAAACAGGATACCTGCACCGTTTAACGTGTTTTTTATATTGCTGCTGTCGTAGGCCACTACAGGAACATCAAAAACCATAGCTTCAATCAGAGGAACTCCGAAACCTTCATGGTCACTCATACATAAAAATACGTCAGAAACTTTATAATAAGCTATGAGATCTCCATCGGAAATTTTCCCTGTTATAATAACTTTATTATGGAGTCTGTATTTATATATTAATTCATATAACCTTTTATGATAATCTTTACTGGTAATATCACCGGCTAAGATTAATTTACTATCTCTGTCCGACATCTGAGTGAAAATTTTATATATTTCAATTAAATCGTGATGGCATTTGTTTTCTGCTATCCTTCCTACATAAAGGATATTGAATGTTTTTTTGTTATTTTCAAATACAGAAGGATTCCATTTAATGTTAACGATTTTTTCAATATCCATGAGTAACGGAATTGTCTGAACATTTTTAAATTCCAATTTCTTCAGTTCTTTACTGTTCAGTTCGGAAGCGCCGATTGCGCCGATTACAATATTTTTTAATAGTTTTAATTGTTCCCTTCCTTTAATAGAATAGTGATAAAATGAACTTCCCTTCGGAAAATAAGATTCCGGGGTAATATTATGATAGATTAAAATATTATTGTAGCCTTTTAACTTCTTTAACCACTCATCAAGGTCATGTCCGAAGGAATGGTGTATAAGGAGAATCTGGTTTTTATCAGGTTTGTAGCATTTATAAGATATAACTTTATCTTTTAAATCATCTGCTATATGTTCAACATATATTCTGGATATATAACCTGCATTTTCCAATAATTTTTGAATGAAAAACATACTATTGGTAACTGCGTCACCAGAAGCGCTTCCTGAATGAAATTGATCTATAGCTGCAGGTTTTATCATGTATAAGTGCCTTCATTAATACTTAACAGCTATTACTGAATAATCCTGTTCCATATTAAATTTGAAAAGAATGTTTTTTATTTCGTCTTTGTTAATATAATCACAATCGATAATGTTTAAGGGATTTGATTTTTTTATTTCAAGGGCGTTAAATCCGCGGGCTTCCAGCAAATATTTCAATGTACCGGGAGGGATCGGGTTTATGTGAGTCGGATCATTATAAAAACTACATGCCCCGACAATTATATTTTCCGGATTAGGCGTTTCAAATATTACTAACCCTCCTGGTTTTAAAATCCTTAATGTTTCATCAAAAAGAGATATTAAGACCTTCAAAGGTAAATGTTCTACTATATGAAACCCTGTAATTACCCCGAAGCTGTTTGATTTTTGAGATTTTACATATTCTATTGCATCTGCTTCTTCTACATTAAGGCCCATGTCCAGGCATTTCTGTACCATAATCCTGTTTATATCCAGACCTTTTGCAATATAGCCATTTTCTTTGAGTATTTCTAACCATTCCCCTCTTCCGCAACCAATATCAAGAATTGGCGTGTTTTCTGTTCCCCCTTTTACATGTTCTATATAAGGCAGATATATTTTCATCCTGTTTTTTATATCCTCTCTTGTACCTCTGAACTGATCTTCAAAAGATACATACATAGCATCAAGGATATGGTCCTCTTCTGTAACCATGGTCTGAATTTGTGTTCTGTTTATTGGTTCCGGGAGCCTTTTTCTCGCTTCTTCAAGTAGAAGCATTAATCGTCTCTGCTGGTCGAGAATAGTTAATTTATTCTCTCTTATTTGATTTGCAATATTTTTTATTTCCCTCGTAATTTCTTCGATAGAATTACTGTCTGCCTTTGTATTTATTATATTTTTTATTTCATTGAGAACATCAGCATCTGCCTTTGTGTTTATTATGGTTTTTATTTCATTAAGACCATCAGCATCTGCCTTTGTGTTTATTATGGTTTTTATTTCATTAAGACCGTCAACATCTGCCTTTGTGTTTATTATGGTTTTTATTTCATTGAGACCGTCAACATCTGCCTTTGTATTTATTATGGTTTTTATTTCATTGAGAGCATCAATATCTGCCTTTCTACTCAATATATGTCTCAGTTCTTTTTCATTTTCTTTGATTTTTTCTATATCACCTGTATCTGCTTTAAAGGTAAATGCATTTTTTATTTCTTCTATAATATTTACATCTGCTTTAGAATATAAAATATCTCTTATTGTTTCTATGTCATAACTGTTTACCTTACTATTTAATATATGCTTTATCTTATCCACTATATTTCTGTCTATATTGGAACTTAACTCCTTAATGGTATTATGTTCATTTTTAATTAAATGGTTAAATTGTGATTCACTTTCAGCAGCTAACGTATTTATTGAGTCAGTTAATTCAGTATGTATTTCAGTTATGGAATCGTTAAGGCCCTGAACATATCTGAAGATTCTCGGGAGTCTTATAATGAGAGACAGAGCCTCTAAAACTCTTCCTATTACAGGAACTTTAAATATTTTATTAAAGAAATGCCTTTTACCGAGACCAAGTATAGTGACATTTTTTTCTATACCTTCCCAGGAGTATCTTAAATCTTCAATTATTCTGATTTTACTGGTAAGTCCGCTCTTTAAAAGATGTAAATATCTTTCGAATTCTTCTCTGGAAGGTTCTTTTTTCAGGATAACAATAAAAGAATATTTAATAAAATGTTCATAATTATATTTCAGAAAATCAGAAATTACATATTCGTCTTTATATATATATGCATCCTTTTTTTTAAATCCCTTTAAAGATATTAAATCTGGCGCTGGCGATAAATTATCCAGTTGATTAAGAATTACAATATTATTTTTTTTGCCTTCTTCGGAACAGGCTAAATCATATATTATATCCTGTTTACTTGATATACCGGACTTTAAATTTGCAAGATAATGTGCAAATCCTTTATTGTCAGGTTCTCTCTTCAGGATTTTTCTATAGGCAAGGTTAAGAAATTCTACGTCATTATTTTCCCGGAAATCCGACATCGTATAAACTGTTATACAGGCGTCATCGGAGGATATGTGATTTCTGGCGGATTCTATATTGTTTTTTCTTCTCTGTACCTCTTCTTTGACTTTCTTTATAATTTCATCAATACTTATTTCCGGAGAAGTAGATAAAATATTCTGTTCAGACATATATTGCTCCTATGGTTGAGAAAACAGGATTGGGAATGTTATTAATAGAAGGCATTTTTATAAACGTTATACGTAATTCGGTCATGGCTTCAAATCCTTAAACAGGCTCTGTTCAGGTCACTGTTTACTGTATTTAAAGTTTTTCCCCTTCCGCATTTTTCACATTCTTTAATTTCAAGTTCCGGTATTATTCGGCAATAACCGGTAAATTTGAAATCTATGGAAGGAATGACTTTAAATACTACAGCCTGATTTATCCAGTCATAACATTCATTTACATGAACTTCATCTGTATGGGCGGCAACAGTGAGATTGTATATATTGACGCCGAGGTTTAAAGGCAGAACATATATTACTTCATAGGTTTTATCTTTTTTGAACATCCCTGTAGTTACATTCATTATAAATGTGTTGATACCGAATATATCATTTCCGAGCCTGTCTCTTATTAAAATACCAAAAGTAGGATTTTCAACATTTTCATTTGCATAGATCTTTATTTTTATTTTTATTTTTTCCCCTGAAATAAAAACATCTGTATTTATATCTTTTTCGTTACTTATCAGGATATCTTCTATTATCACTTTTTTGTTCCCGGCTCTTTTTTTCAGTTTTTCCTTTTTCTCTGAATCAATTTTATATTCATTGTCTTCTTTGTTATCCTTCAGACCGAGGAGAGCATTATAACAATTAAATACCTTATCAGGTAAGCCTTCATCTATTATCCGTCCTCTGTCAAGTAAATAGGCCTGATTACAAAGAGTTTTTACTGCTCCAGGATCATGAGATACAAAGATAAGTGTTTTACCTGTTTCTTTAAATCTCCTTATTCTATTTATACATTTAACCTGAAATGCCGCATCGCCTACGGCCAGAGCTTCATCTACTATAAGTATCTCAGGGTCTACATTAATGGCTACGGCAAATGCAAGTCTTACATACATCCCGCTTGAATAGGTTTTTACAGGCTGCTTTATGAAATCACCTATGTCTGCAAAAGAAATTATAGCTTCAAGCTTCTTATCTATATCTTCTTTTCTATAACCCATAATAGTGCCGTTAAAATATATATTTTCAATACCGGTAAACTCCGGGTTAAATCCGGAACCAAGTTCCAGAAGGGCTGAGATATTTCCGCTGATTTTAACATCTCCCGTACTGGGCGTCAATATACCTGTTATTATTTTCAGAAGTGTTGATTTTCCTGAGCCGTTTTTCCCTATTATCCCTACCGTCGCCCCTTTTTTAACTTCAAAATTTATATCTCTGAGAGCGTAGAACTCGCTGTGATATTTTTTCTTGAAAGGATGAAGGGCTTCTTTGAGCCTGTCTAAAGGATTATTATAGAGTCTATATATTTTTGAGAGATTTGCTATTTTTATTGCCGCAGGTTCTTTGACGCTATCTGTCCGGTTAGTTAACAGATCTGACATGTTCTCAATCCATTCATGGGAATATGTTAAAAAGTTTTAGATGTACAGGATACTGAGCTGTAGTGCCGAGATCGATACTTACTATATACAGTGGTTTATTCATGGTTTTATTATATCAGGAAAGATTATCTGCTGCAACCTGATCACGGATTAAATGGATCATATGGATTGCACGGAGAACGCATGTCTGTGTAACGACCATGACCTGTTCGGTCACAACGAAGTATGAGAATTTGTTCCTCCCGTCACGCATTACGCATTACGCGTTACGATTCTCATATAAATCCACATTTAATCTTTTTGAAGTGTTTTGAATACTTGAGATACTTTTACTTTTAATTGTTTAAAATTTTCATTTCTTTCGATAATTTTTCTGATACTTTCTTCTGCCAGTCCTGTTTCGTAAAGAAAACATATCTCCAGTATAAAGAGAAGCAAATATATACACAGAGCCAGATCTTTCTGTTCAATTATCTCCTTTTTTGTTTCCAGATAATGAGTATAATAATCTCTTGTATTTTTAACTTTTTTGATGAAATTTTTATATCCTTCTTCGGAAAATACTAACTCCAGGGCAAATTTATAGTCATGCCAGATGCCTTCAAGCCTGTCTTTTAATGTAGGCTGATAGGAGAGATTTAAATTATCTCTGAATTTCTGTTTTAATTCTTCAGGATTTATATCGAATTTCTCCTGGATTTCTTCATCAGACATGTTTTTCAGAAAAACTTTTATAATCTTTTTTAATTTCTGCCTGGGAATAACTTCATAATCTTTCGTTTTCCTGTGATATGCTTCAATAGCCTGCATAAGACTCAGAAATTGAAAATTCTGATACATTGGCACCTGTCTGACTGCAAAATAAAGTTCATAAGAAGGTTTTATGTTATCTGACATCTTATCCGTCCAGTTACATAAATAATTGCCGAAATTGTCAGACACGTCATGAAAGGAAAAAAGCATGTTATTATATAAAAATTGTTTTGATGTATCGAATTTTTTCAGCGGTACGGCATAGATTATTTCCATGTTATCGAAGCCGTTCGTTTCGTCTTTACTGCCTCTTATGCTGACAGGGTAGATGATCGCTCCTGTGGCAAGACTCAGAAAATTTTGTATATAAGAGATAAATTCTTTGATTTTTTCTACGGTAAGTAATTCATGAAAATCCAGCTTTAAACTGTTACTCTGCTCAAGAGTGATTTTTTTTGTCATCTGACATGGAGCCGACAGGTTGAATTTTATGGTTATATTGAATTTTTCAGTTTTATAAACAGGTTCTGACGGTGGATGCATATAGGTCACATCCAGAGCCCTGAACCTCTGGCCTTTTATCTCTCTGTCTATTACGGCAGATCTGAATCCTATAAGATTTATCCATTCCTCCAGATAACTGGTTCTTACCGTTATTGTCTTAAACAATATATCTTCTTTTTTATCGAAATGGACATTGGTAATAATATATTCTACGGAATAGGTAGATGATGTAAAGGCAGGAGAATTTATATTGAACATGCATTCATGACATTTATATAACGTTACTATTTTCCCGAATACTTCTCCCACGATTATATCTTTATCATGAAAGTCTTTTCTTCCGGGCGAATTATAAAAAGATCCTGTAAGCTCGAGTATTGCCCCTTCGACAGGATTGAATTTCAGAGCCCCTGCAATATGTTTATCTTTATGACCGGAAAGCCACCAGATACCGTTCCACTCAAATTCATGCATAACTATAATATTCTTTCTGAAGACAGGTGGTTCGTGATGCGTAATAATCGTGACGCGTGACGCGTCACGCGTTACGCGTAAGTTCCACGACTCACGACTCACGCTTCACTCTTCACTCTTCACTC
This sequence comes from uncultured Synergistia bacterium, assembly GCA_964431735.1. GTDB lineage: Bacteria > Vulcanimicrobiota > SpSt-956 > SpSt-956 > JAKJGF01 > CALARM01. Next base: position 28,926 of record CAYSLJ010000042.1, read on the forward strand.
TATTCATGTTCTCCCCTTACATCAAACTCCAGTTCCCATTTCCCTTTACCGTCTCTTTCCACAAACCACAGTTCCAGAGTCCCTACTTCTGTTACATGAGACTGAAGTTTTACAGGTATAAGTTTGCCTTCCTTGCCTTCTCCTTCGAGTTCTACATTAATATTGCTCACTTCCTGAATATCCTTATCTTCCCAGTCTTCTACCATATCTCCTATCAGATCTTCTTTTCTCACGGAAGATGCAAGAAAACGAAATTCCACGTTTTCTCCCACTGCAAGACCGAAATCCTGTCCCGGCACATCCAGGCTGGTTCCTTCTTCCATGCCGCATGGAGCCACACAGAGAGCTTTTATAGGAAGAGGCAGTCCCGGTATGGCTGGCATGGAAGACTGAAGTCCTATGTAATAGGTTCCTGCCGTGCCACCTCTTATCCTGATACCGTCCCCTTTTCTTACCATGCCGTAATAGGAAGCTCCGAAAGCAACAGCCAGATCGAGGTCCGTCGATTGAAGGAGTTTTACGGAAGAACTTCCTTCTCCTTCAAGCCATGAATTGATACAGCCGAGCAGTCTCTGCTGAAGTATTTCCGAATTGAAGACTCCTCCGTTAAACAGAACCGCCGTCGGATGGACAAAGGTCTGTTTTTCTTTTTTGAGTGCCGGATAATCTTTAAGGGATTTTACATGGGCACTTAAGAATTTTGCAAGATGTTTTGTAATAGCAGGTTCCTGTGCATAGGGAAGACCCATCTCACGAAGACCTATAGCTGTTTTGCTTTTCGGATGTTCGGAAGGAGAGATAAGAGGGAAAAATCCTTCAAGCAGTATTTTTTTCAGATCACTTCTCTTTAATTCTGTTTTTATGGAGCCTCCTATTAATTTACTTCCCCTTCCCGGTATAATAATGGGGCAGGATTCCATTTTTTCTTTTTGAAGTAATTTTTCTTTTGCTGCCCTGCACTCATGGCTCAGAATCTGAAACTGCCATGAGTCAATACCGGTACCCTCTTTTTTCAGGTTTTCCCTTACAGATGCAGCGAGAGCAAGATCCATGTTGTCTCCGCCGAGAAGTATATGATCCCCTACGGCTATTCTTTCCAGCGACAGATCGCCTTCTGTTTCACCTACTGCTATGAGGCTGAAGTCAGTAGTACCGCCTCCTATATCACAGACAAGTATTAAATCTCCTATTTCTACCTGTTCACGCCAGTCATCTCCCATTTCGGAAAGCCATGAATAAAAAGCCGCCTGTGGTTCTTCCAGCAATGTTACATTGAGTCCCGTTCCTTTTGCCGCTTCTACCGTAAGGTCTCTTGCAACAGGATCGAAAGAAGCAGGAACGGTAAGAAGTATTTCCTGTTTCTCAAATGTACTGTCTTCGCCTTCAGAGGCAAATTCTTTATTCCATGCATCTTTAATATGTTTTAAATACATGGTGGATGCTTCCACAGGAGAATATTTTGTTACATCGTCAGGGCTTTTCCAGGGGAGAACCTTTGCATGTCTGTCTATATCAGGATTGCAGAGCCATGATTTCACGGATGAAATCATTCTCTGAGGAATTTTTCCTCCATGATTTCTTGCAAATTCTCCTACCGAATAATCCATATCTTTTTCCCAGGGAAGAACCAGACTCCCTGCTGGTAATTCCACTTCTCCGGGAATGTAAAGAAAAGAGGGAAGAACTGCCCTCAATTCCACCGTCCCCGGTTGAACGACCTGCGGTATTTCAAACAATACGTTATCTCCGTATTCTTCATCTCCCCCGGGGAGTTTCATGTATGCTACGGCACAGTTTGTAGTGCCGAGATCTATGCCTATTATATATTTTGAATTTTCCATTTTTTTACCTCCTTAAAATCGTGACGCGTGACGCGTGACGCGTGGGGACACCACTCTCTATTCACTATAATCGTGACGCGTAAGCGTCACAGGTGGTTTTTTCTATTCACTACTCACTATTCACTACTCACTAAATTTCTACCTCTGCCGGTTCTATTATAGAGCCGTCGTCACCTTCAGGCAGTGGCGGCAGCTTCGTCTTTAAAACCTTCCAGCCATGATGGCGAAGATTGCCTTTAAAGGGAGGAGAACCTGTCACATTACCTGTCAGTCTTATTTCCGACGGGTTAAATCCTTTCTCTATCGTTACAGGCTTCCCTTCTTCTTCTTTCAAAACCTCTTCTATTGTTATATAGTTATGCAGAGCTTTATTGCATTTTTCATGAAGTGTTCTTGCCACTGCTCCTATCTGACTGTCACTGTATGAATCTATTTTCTCCTGAAGAAAATCCATGAATCTTGCATCTCTCTGAAGTATGGCAAGTATTCTTGTGTCTTCAATTCTGTCTTCCTCTATCTGAGGTATCTGTCTCTCAAAAAATTTATTAGCATGTTCCGAAAATTTTGCATTCATAAGTATCTGAAAAAAACATTTGAATGCAAGTATAAATTTATTCACTGTTTTGCCTCCTTTAACTGGTGACGCATGATGCGTGATGAGTATTCTACTGCATGAGTTTTTCTTTGAAAAAATGGGAATTAATAATTAAATGGTATTATATAACAGACATTGTGTCAGGTCAAATAATTGCAGAAAATATTTTCGAGAATTGATTGAGGGGAAAATATAGAAAGAGTTATGAGAGATTATTCCGGGAACAGCTTTCTTGGTGAGACAGCATAGTGAGATGTAAGTAAAGGTTACTCACATCCCACTGTTAATTATTTATGGTTTTACCAGAGACCATGTATGGTTGTGACTGTTAGTGGTAGATGATGTTACATTTACGGTATTTCCGCTGTTTATATCCACAAGCTGTGCCTGTGTGAGAGCTACAGTATGAGTGTGACCGTTTGTAGTAGAACTTGTGTAAATAACGCCTGTAACAGGAGGATTACTCAGATCTACCATGTATATAACCAGCTCATGGGTGTGACTGTCTGTTGAACCGGATGTTATGGTGAAACTCTTCATTATTGCCCATGTATGTGTATGACCATTGGCTTCTGAAGATTTGACAGTAACTGTATTGCCGTTATTAATTTCCGTGAGCTGTGCCTGTGTGAGTGTTATTGCATGGGTATGACTGTCAGTTGTTGTACTTATATATGTTTTTCCTGCAGCCGGAGGACTTGTCAGATCTGTGAGAGAGACTGTAACATTATGAGTATGACTTGCCGTAGTAGACGACGTAATAATGAATGTTCCCGGTGTCGGTGTTGACGTAGGTGTAAGAGTCGGTGTGGGAGTGTTTGTAGGCCCCGGCGTGTTTGTCGGAGTCGGAGTTTTTGTAGGGCCCGTAGTGCCTGTTGCCGTCGGCGTGTATGTCGGTGTCGGAACGATTATTACTGTCTTGTCATCTCCACACCCTATTAATGATGCCATAACTGAAAGAATGAGAAAGATTGAAATGAATAATACTTTTGAATTTAACATAAAATCTCCTTTCTTGTTGAAAATTCACAGGGAAGTTCTATGGAAATTTCTAAAATTCTCTGTTTTTTATATAAAAAAAGCTTTTTTTATCTCACAGGCAGTTCTTTCTCGACACCGCACATCCTCAGATAAATATATAACTGTCCTCTGTGATGGAGAAGATGGGATAGAACAAAATTCAGATGAAAAATCATATGATCAGTGCCAAAAATTTCATTAAAATTCTTTAAATCCTTTTTTTAAAAAATTTTTTTTATGAAACTTTTTGCATTTTCCTCAGGTAGTGTTATTATGATATAAATAAAAATTATCAGGAGGTTTCATATGATTAAATTCACTTTTTTATTCTTCCCTTTTTTTATGTTCTTTATGATCTATTCAACCCGGTTCAGTCTGGCAGAAGAAATTCTTTCGCCGGAGACAAAACTCATTCCCCGGGAAATACTCTTCGGAAACCCTGAAAAAGCATCTCCCAAAATTTCACCTGACGGACACCACATAGCCTATCTTGCACCTGTAAACAAAATATTGAATATATGGGTTAAAACCATGGGGTCAGAAGATGACAGAGTGGTAACAGATGATAAAAAAAGAAGTATTCTGAGCTATTTCTGGGCTTTTGACAGCAGGCATATTTTATACATCCAGGATACGGCAGGTGATGAAAATTTTAATCTTTATTCTGTAGATCTTAAAACAGGAGAAATAAAAAATCTGACTCCTTTTGAAGATGTTCAGGTAAGAATTCTGGCGGTAGATAAACATTTCCCAGATGAAATACTGATAACCATGAATAAAGAAAACAAAGAACTTCATGATGTATACAGACTTACTCTCTCTACAGGTAAACTTGATATGGTTGTGAAAAATCCCGGCCATGTGACACGATGGGTCGAAGATGCCGATTTTAATGTACGTGTTGCAGCACAAAATAATGATGACGGAAGTGCTGATATATTGTTAAGAAAATATGAAAATTCTCCATGGGAAAAAATATTTTCCTGGAATGCCGAAGATAACTCTATGAGCGGTGTGAAAGGTTTCTCGAAAGACGGAGAATATCTCTATCTCACAGACAGCAGAGATTATAATGCAGCCCGTCTTGTGAAATTAAATATAAAAACAGGCAAAACGGAAGTAATGGCTGAAGATCCTGAATATGATGTGAACCGTCTCCTGATAGATCAGGATACCTATGAAATACAGGCTCTGTCTTTTTATAAAGCCAGGGAGGAATGGGTTGTTCTGGATGAACAGATAAAACCTGATTTTGATACAATAAAAAAACTTCATACCGGTGATTTTGTTATAGGTTCAAGAGATAGCAATGACAGAATATGGATAGTATCTTTTGTCAGTGATACAGAGCCTGTTTCGTATTATATATACGACCGTACCACAAAAAAAGGCACCTTTCTTTTTGATACTCAACCTGCCCTGAAGTCTTACACTCTGGCCCCTCTGGAACCAGTATCTTTTATGTCACGGGATGGCCTGACCATTCATGGTTATATTACTTTTCCTCCGGGAAAGGAAAGAAAAAATTTGCCTCTTGTATTATCTGTTCATGGAGGGCCCAGGCACCGTGATAAATGGGGTTATATTCCTGAATCACAGTGGTTTGCAAACCGAGGCTATGCGTGTCTTAAGATTAATTTTCGCGGCTCTATGGGATATGGAAAGGATTTTTTACATAAAGGTGACAGGCAGTGGGGGAATAATATGCATAATGACCTGGTAGACGGTGTAAACTGGGCAATAAAAGAAGGGATTGCCAGTCCGGAAAAGATTGCCATATACGGCGGTTCTTACGGAGGTTATGCCGCTCTTGCAGGTGCAACCTTTACGCCTGAGCTTTTCTGCTGTGCCGTAGATATGTTCGGCCCCGGTAATCTTATAACACTTGCAAAATCTATGCCTCCTTACTGGAAACCGGCAAGGGCTCAGATGGTTCAGATGATGGGAGATGTTGATAAAGAAGAAGATTTTCTGAAATCCCGTTCACCTCTATTCAGTGTGGAAAATATCAAAATCCCTATGCTGATTGCCCAGGGTGCAAATGATCCGAGAGTCAAACAGGCAGAGTCGGAGCAGATTGTGGAAGCAATGAAAGAAAGAGGCATATATTATGAATATGTCCTCTTTCCCGATGAAGGACATGGATTTTTAAAAGAAGAAAACAGACTGAAATTCTATGAGATTGCAGAGAAATTTCTGGCGAGATATTTAGGCGGACGGTGCGAGTAGTTTCTTACGGATAAGAATATGTATCGGAGATAGTGATAGCATGAGTAACTGTCATGAAAAAAACTGTGATATGGCAGAAGAAGACGAAAAACTTGCAGGTAAATCACTGAAAGGTGATAAAAAATCCTTTGAAATACTTGTCAATCGTTACAGCAAACCTGTTATGTCACTGATTTATAGAATGACAGGAGATTATGACGGGAGTCTCGATCTTGCCCAGGAGACTTTTTTGAAATCATGGAAATACCTGAAATCTTACAGGGAAGGAATGAAATTTTCTTCCTGGCTTTTTAAGATTGCCGTTAATCTGGCAAAAGATTATAAGGTAAAATATAACAGAAATCTGGACTGTCAGGAGTCTGTAGAACAGGGGGTATATAAGGAAGATCCTGAAGGCGGATTATATATAAAATCTCTTCTTGAGAAACTGGAAGAACCATATAAAACTGCAATTATCCTGAGATTTATGAATGATCTCACCTATGGTGAAATTTCGGAAATAATGTCTGTGTCGCCTGAACAGGTGAAAAACTATATATTCAGAGGAAGAAAATCTCTGATTAAGCTGGCCAGAGAGGAGGATTTTTATGAAGTGTCCCTTTGAAGATAAACTTGTTTTATATCTTGAAAAAGAACTTTCATATAAGGAAAGAGTTGACTTTGAAGAACATCTTGAAGAATGCAGTATCTGCAGGGAAGATATGAAAATTTTTGAGAAAATAGAGAAAGATTTTGACTGTAAGATTTCTGTTCCTGATGATTTTACCGGACATGTTATGAATAGAATTGATGAACAAACATCAATCATTAATATAATAGTTTCTGCCGGTATTTCAGTCTTTTTCCTCGTTGTTTTCTTTTACTGCGGATACTCGAATCCTCTGCCTGTAATCGGAAATATTATGGTAAGACTGTTTTTTGTGCTGAAAGACATGCCTTTTATGGAGCTTTTCTTTGCATGTCTGAAACAGAATATGATATTTTTAATATTTTATTCTGCTCTTTTAATGGTTTTTATTACTTTTTTTACTGTCAGAAAAAAAGGTATTTTTCTTAAAAATTATGGCCAGTTTCATAACTATTTATAAATAATGACCTTGTAGTGCGTAAAGTGTAATGCGTTATGTGCAGGGATTAAACCCGTAACGCGTAACGCGTTACGCGTCACGACCACCTTCACGACTACTTAAATTCTTATAAATTATATGATATGAAAGGAGAAGTCTATGAAAAAAATATGTTTCTCTTCACTTATTATCCTGTTTTTAATAGTCTCTTTTTCTTTAAAAATCTTTTCTCAGATGAATTCTTCGGAAGACAGTTCTTCAGAGGAGAGAGAAAATTCCCTTGTCAGGATCTTTGGTGTCGGAAATACTGAGAGCGGCAAAATTACAAATGATGTAGTTCTCATATGCTCTGAAGGAACCGTGAGGGGAACTGTGACAAGCGACTGTGTTGTTATTTTCGGAAAACTCCATCTGAAAAGAGGTTCTGAAATACAGGGAGATCTTGTGGCAATTTGCAGTTCTATAGAGAGAGACAGAGGTGTAACGGTAAAAGGGGATACCGTAAATATTGCTTCCTATGAGATGTCTGCTGTTCCGTCTTTTATTATGAGTGTTTTCAACAGCTGGGATATAGTTCTTGCTCTGATAATACTGCTCTTTTTCCGTACTTATGTCAGAGGTCTTACCGATAGATTTGTGTCCAACCCTGCTTCTTCGTTTATTGCAGGATTTCTCTGGTTAATAGGTTTCATACCTCTTATCATATTGCTTGCTGTAAGTATTATAGGAATTTTATTTATTCCTCTTGTCCCTCTTCTGTATTTTCTGGGTTTTTCCTTCGGTTTTGCTGTTCTGGGCCATATTATTGGAGATAAAATTGCTTCTCTTACGGGAAAAGAATGTAAAGAACCTGCAAGATCTGTGATTGGTCTTTTCCTGGTATTGATAATATTCAAATTGATAGCTTTATTTCCTGTTCTCGGAGGACTTACCGTAGAGGTTATAAAAATGCTTGTAAGAACCTTCGGACTGGGATTGGTTATAATGACTTTATGGGAAGCATCGAAGAAGAAGTCTTTCAGAAGCAGTAAATCGTGAGTAGTGAGTAGTGAAAAGTGAATGGTGAAAAGTGAAAAGTGAGTAATATTTTATTCTTTTCACTTTTTATTCTTATAAAAAATCCTTTCATAAAGGAGCAATTTTAGAAAAAGAATAAAATATTTTATGAGAGGATTTTTCTTTTCTCAGGCGAATGTCCGATGAATTATCCGGTGACCGGAGTATGAATTTTTTTAACATTCCATCACTGGTTGCTGGAAGCATTCTACAATTACTGAGGTGAGCATAAATAATAAATATATGCTCTCGTGACGCGTAACGCGTAACGCGTGACGGGAGGAAGACCTTTATTAAATGCTTATGCTCAGGTCAGTAATAATCGTAATGCGTAAAGTGTAATACCTGATGCGCAGGGATTAAACCCGTCACTTGTCACGCTTTACGCGTCACCTTCACTTATTCAGGAGGCTATAATTCATATGAAAAGACGAATCATTCAGGTAGAAGAAAAAGTCCCCTTTTTACAGGGATTACCTTTAAGTTTTCAACATTTGTTTGCCATGTTCGGTGCCTCTGTGCTGGTACCTTTTCTTTTCAATCAGGCAGCAAGAACTGCCTCCGGCAATCCTGACCTTGTAATAATTGACCCTGCACTGGTTTTACTTATGAACGGCATAGGCACTTTAATTTATCTCTTTGTATGCAAAGGTAAAGCACCGGCTTTTCTGGGATCCAGTTTTGCCTTTATAGGCCCTGCTACTGCAGTGATTTTGAGTTCTCCGGATTATCAGGGAAATTTCTCAAAAGCCCTGGGAGGATTTATAGTATCAGGTTTGATTTTTATGACAGTAGCCGGTATTATCGGACGGGCAGGAACTAAATGGATTAATGTGCTCCTTCCTCCTGCCGCTATGGGGCCTGTTGTTGCACTTATAGGCCTTGAACTTGCAAGAACAGCGGCAGACATGTCAGGTCTTTTACCTGACAAATCCGGCGTGTATAATAATTATGCTATTATAGTATCTATGTTTACTCTGTCTATGGTTATTTTCGGCTCTATTCTCTTCAGAGGTTTCATGGCCATTATCCCTGTACTTATTGCTGTTTTATCCGGTTACGGACTTTCCGCACTATTAAATATATATCATCCGGGACTTGTCAATTATTCTGCCATAACAGAGAAAAGCTGGTTTTTTATTCCGAAAATGGTTCTTCCTGTTTTTGATGTAAATGCCATATTAATAATAATTCCTGCTGCCCTTGTCGTAATGTCAGAACATATAGGACATCTTTTTGTAACCGGCCAGATTGTAGGAAGGGATCTTGTAAAAGATCCAGGTCTTCACAGATCTCTCTTCAGTGACGGCATTTCAACTGCTTTATCAGGATGTGCCGGTTCCGTTCCTACCACTACTTACGGGGAAAATATGGGTGTAATGGCCATTACGGGGGTATACAGCGTATGGGTTATAGGAGGGGCGGCAGTTATTTCGATTATTATGGCTTTCTTCGGTAAACTTTCCGGTGCCATTTCAAGTATTCCCATTCCGGTTATGGGAGGAGTAAGTTTACTTTTATTCGGCGTAATCGCCGCATCCGGCATAAGAATGCTTGTAGAAGCTCATGTGGATTACAGTAAAACAAGAAATCTGACTCTTACTGCCATAGTATTTATTGCCGGTATAAGCGGAGTAACCATTAATATCGGAGAAGTCGGTCTTACAGGTATGGCTCTCGCCACCGTTACAGGTATGGTATTGAGCCTCATATTTTATGTTCTTGATAAATTACATCTGACAAATGAAATCGAAAAAAAGTAAAAATTATACACAGGGAAAAAAACATATGACGGATATTTAACTGAAACACCCGGGTAAGACAGCTAAATTTATTTTTTATCATTTTTTATCTTTTGTTTCCTGTCCGAGATGTTTTTGCATCAGACGTAAATAGAAATACTCCTGCATCATTCGATCATCAGGAAATTCATTCATTGCTTTTTCCCATAACATCTGTTTTGTTTCACCTGATAGTACTTTATTTACAGGATTGTTACTTATTTCTTTAACTTTCACAAGTAAAAATCTCCTCTTTAAGTCATAATTGTTATTCTCCCTGTCTCTCACTAAAGTAGCTAACTTTAATATTATAACATAAAAATTATAATGATTAAATAGGGTGAAAAAATTTATTTTAAATGTACACGACTTATTTGATGGGAAAGTGAGCTGTGAGTCGTGAAGATTTTCTCCTTCACCCTTCATAAAACTTCATCATTTTCATATAAATACATAAATTTCTTCTTATTGATAAAAATTTTTTTGTAGTGAAAATTACGCATTTGCGAATAAAGTGTTTGACAAAGAATTAACAGGAATTTATAATAATTTACGGGGTGATAAAATTGGACAAAAAAGAAGTAATTATAAAGAAATATACAAACAGAAGGCTTTATAATACGGAAGAAAGCAGGTATATGAAACTTGACGAGATAGCCGCCATCATTCGTAACGGCTGTGATATAAAGGTTATAGACAGCGGTACCGATGAAGATATAACAAAACAGATACTGGCACAGATAATACTGGAAGAAGAAAAAAATAAGAAAGATTTGCTCCCTTCGTCTCTTCTGTATCAGATAATCAGATCCAATCAGGAATTTACAAAGGATTTTTTTGAGAATTATCTTACAATGGCTATGGAATCCTATTTTTTTTACAGGGATGCAATGGAAAAGAGACTGAAAGAAATGACTGACATAAGCAAACTTCCTTTTGAAATGGGAGATATTTTTATGAAATCCTTCGGCTTTATGGGAAGTAGCCATAAAGATAATAAATAATTTTTATTGTTTAATTCATTAATATGTGATAATATTGTGAAACTAAATAGATTGTAAAAGTTAACAATTTATTAACATAAATGTGATTCAAGTCTTGGATATTTATGATATATTATTATTTAGCTAGATATTTCATCTGTATCCTCGCGTCACGCGTCACGATATAGAAAAATGAGGTGATTTAATTGAAGATAGAGGGAGCCGATAAACCGCTTATCCAGTATTTTACAAAAGCCAGGGGCGGAGAACTAAAGGAACGGACCGGTGATAAGGTTGATTTTGGTAATTTTAAAGGAGATAATTTTGTTGCCGACCTTATCCATATGAAACAGATGGCTGCAAATTCTGTAACTAAAGCATTTATTATGCCCGGAAATGCTTCGGCTGGAGTGGTGGCAAGAAATGAAACACCTGTAGTTATTGTTCATGGCACAGGCTTCGGTGAAGAATCCATTTCAGCTTATAAGGATGCAGCTCTTGAGACCGGCCATCCTGCGGAACTGACCACTTATACCACCATTAAAGAAGGAGAACCGATGGAACAGTCCGGTCAGCTGGTATCCAGGAATATAAATAATGCCAGAATGGAAATATCCAGAAAACATCTTGAAGAATTATCATCATGTAAAGATGATCCTGAAGAATTGAAGGAATATTTCGGAATGTCTTCCGATTTTTACGGACGCCATGATGAAAGAGTGGACAGAGTAGTTTCTCTTATGCCGGCCCTTATTGATAAAATGGAAGATCTTCTTGAGAACGATAAAGACGAATTACTTAAAACCTTCAGCGGCAGGACTAAAGAAATAGAAAAATCTCTTGCAGAACACGTAAGGAAAGCCGGATACAGCGATAAAAAAGTTGCTGCCAGAGTGGCCGGAGAAATTATGGATGTTATAGCACCGAAAGCAGTAATTGTAGGACACAGTATGGGAGGTTTTGTATCTTATACTCTTGCTCTTAATCCGAAAGCAGGAGATAAAAGTGATTTTACCTATGATGGCGCAAACGGAGTATCAACAGTAATAACCCTTTCTTCACCTGTAGGAAAGGGAGTAAACAAAACTCTTCCCGGCGGCCTTGCCAATTATGCTTATACTCTTTTAGAAAAGAATGTCCTGGATCCTATGGAAACATTCCCGGGAATGCAGTTTTCTATGGTTAATCCTTTCTTCAATATGTGGTACAGTTATAACAAAGAACTTACAAAAGAAATGTATAAAAATAGTGCTTTAATCGGTTCTGTTTATATGAATCCCATTATTCACCTGATGAAGCCCGGTTATGAACAGATTACAGAAGGTTCTGACTTTATAAAGAAATATGTAGATAATAAAAAAGTGCCTGACGGAGTAACTGTAATTGCGATTTCCAACAGACATGACGGGGTTTCAGAACAGGATCGTTCTATGGTAGATGAAAAACAGCCCAATGCACATAATCTGGATGCAGAAATTACCATAAAACCTGAAGAACTGAAAAATCCCAAATCTACAGTTCCTACACTTGCACATATGAAAATGGCTCTTTATCCCTTTGAACATGGAGAAGAATTCAGAAAAGAAGTAATGGAAGATCCGAAACATATAACCAGAATTCTTGATCCGGCAAATTATGATGGTGTAAGGTGGAAGTGTCTTTCAGTATTAAAAGAAGATTTAGAGAAAGACCCGGCTATGTTCCGGAAGGCTGAATTTAAACCTGTCCTTGAAAAAATAAGATCTGTGGCATCAGAAGAGATGCCGTTTGCAGATTCTCCTTCATATATAGCCAGGCAAATACTTGATAAACTTGGATAATTGAAATGTTTGATTTTATAAAAAGGTTATTTTCTCCCGATCCGAAAGATTTATATCGTATGGGAGAAGTTTTTATTTTAAGAGGAGATTATAGTAGTGCTCTGAAGTGTTATGATCAGATTATGGAACTGGAACCTGCCAATATATTTATATTGAAGAAAAAGAGTACTCTCCTCTTTTCCCTTGGTATGTATAAAGAAGTGCTCGACACTATTGATGTGCTTCTGAATATTGAACCGGAAGATATAGATGGTCTTAACGGAAAAGCTTTAACCATGGCAAGACAGGAGAAATATGATGAATCAATCAGTTTTTACGACAAAGTACTTGCCCTGAAGCCAGGTAACCTTGAAGCTCTTATTGGTAAGGCTTTTTCTCTTTATTCATGGGGAAAATACAGTGAAGTTATAACATGTACAGAACATATTCTTGTTATAGATGCAGGTAATTCAAATACATGGACTACAAGAGCAATGGCTCTTTCTGCTCTCGGCAGGCTTGATGAAGCAATTGACTGTTATAACAGAGCTCTGGCTATTGAACCGAACCATATAGATGCATGGACAGGGAAAGCTATGGCACTGTCTGCTCAGGGAAAATATGAAGAAGGAGTTAAATGCCAGCGTAAAGCTATTGAATTAACTTCTTCTCTTCTCCCTTCCCTTGAGCCTCAGACAGACACTGTTAACGGAGCGGAAGGTATGTTCGGTTACGATAAAACAAATCCTATTCCTGTGTGCCTTCAGGACGGTCAGCTTGATTATCTGGCCACACTTCAATGTGAGTGCTGTTGTCCCTTTGATTTTCATCGTACAGGAAGTTTCGGCACAGGCCCTGACGGCCATATTATAGACGGATATGAGCTTGTGTGCAGAAGCAAAAAACATCATATAACTCTTTATATGGATATGTACCATGAAGGCGCCAGTTCATTGCTTCCTGAAGGTCTTTCCAGAGGAACAGAAAAGGGTGCCGGTCTTCCGTTCTATGTGGAGAATTTTCCTCATGGACTGGCCGGTGCTATTAAAGAATCCGAAAAGTTGCATGTGAAATCTTAAGGGACTGTAAGAAAATAACTCTGGCAAATTATGGTTTTTCTCCTCGCGTCACGCGTTACGCGTTACGCGTCACGATTGTAAATATGATAAGGTTATTTTTTTACAACCCCTAATCCGGCATCTGTAATACTTCACACTCTTTTACTCCATATCCTTCCAGTGCTGTTACTTTAAATTTTACACCTTTATATGATACAGTATCTCCCATTTTAGGAGGCTTTCCGAGTAAAGACAGAATGAGCCCGCTTACCGTAGTAACATCTTCATGGGTTAAATCTAATTTGAAAAAATCTCCTACTTCATCGAGTCTCACTGTACCCGGTACATGAAGATTTCCTTCTTTATCTTTATACAGATATTCACTTATTTTTCCTTCGTCAAATTCTCCTACAACTTCTTCAAATATATCTTCAATCGTTACGAGTCCGGCTGTACCTCCGTATTCGTCCAGAATAATAGCCATCTGAGTGTTATATTCACCCATGACTTCAAGAATTTTGTCAAGTGTTACTGTTTCCGGTACATAGGGTAAAGGGCGGATTTTTTTTAATTCGCTGTCTCCGTTATTTTCAATTACTTCAATAATATCTTTTATATGAACCATTCCTGTGATATGATCCAGATTTTCTTTATATACAGGATATCTTGAATGGAGGTTTTCAGAGAGTATTTTTTTTAATCCTTCTTTATCTATATCAAAGGGTATACCGGTAATTTTAATTCTTGGCACCATGATTTCACATGCTGTAAGAGAGTTAAAGTCTAATATTTCCCGAAAAAATTCCCCTGTTTCTCTTTTTAAAAGTCCTTCTTCCTGGCTTTCTTTTACAATAAATTCCAGTTCTTCTGATGTATAATCTTCTTCTGTTGTGACATATCTTTTAATCCCCATAAGTTTTATTATGGTATTTGATAAATAATTGATACCTCTGATTACCGGATAAAAAGAATATTTTGTAAGTATAATACATGGTGTGACAATCATTGCCATTACTTCAGGTTTTTGAAGAGAAAGTGATTTAGGTATCATTTCTCCTATAACTATATGAAAATAAGTTAAAAAAATTACAGAGAGAATACTTGCTATTCCATGGGATGAAATCCACTGAGGAATACCGGCTATTACAAGCCAGCTGTGAAACCATTCCGCAAGTATGTGTTCGCCGTACATACCGATGGCAAGGCTTGCAACCGTTATACCCATCTGGGCAGAACCTATATATTGATCCATAAGAGATGAATTTGTCTGTGTTTTATGCAGGATCCCTGCAATAATATGTCCTTCAAGAGCTTTTTTCTCTATAATCAGTCTGGAAGAACTGACTACAGCAAATTCAGCTGCCACATAAAGAGCATTTAATATTAAAAGCGTTGCTATTATAATAACTGAAATCAATATGGTAACCCGGTACCCTTTCTATTCAATGTCATGTTTCTGTTCTGAAGAACAGATTAATAATGATAATATTTTATTCTTTGAAACCTTTTCTATTTTAAATTCTACACCTTCTATATTAAGACATTCTCCTTCCTCCGGAAATCTGCCTAAAAAATCTATTACATATCCTCCTGCTGTAATAGCGTCTCCTTCTACAGGTTTACCCAGTAATGTTTCCAGTTCGCTGATCCTTAATATGCCAGGTAATCTGATAGTTCCGTCAGGTAATTTTTCAGGTTTCTTTATATTATGTTTGAATTCATCTGCCACATTTCCCAGAATTTCCACAAGTACATCTTCCATTGTTATAAGCCCTGCCGTACCTCCGTATTCATCTATTACTATGGCCTGCTGAAAATGTTCCTTCCGAAATATATTAATCAACCTGTCAATTTTCATACTTTCAGGTATGAAAATCGCAGGTTTTAATATGCTGTCAATACTGTTTATTTTTTCATTATTTATAAGTCTGTTGAGCAGTTCTTTCGTGTGTAATATGCCTGTTATATTGTCAATAGTTTCTCTGTAGACCGGCAATTTTGTATAGGGGGATTTTTTTATCTTCTGAATAATTTTTTCTACCGCCATATTAGCAGGAATGGCCGTTATATAATTTCTTGCTATCATCAACTCTCTCGCCGTTATATCCGTGATTTTTAAAGCCCTGGTAAGTCTGTTGTGTTCGTATGTTTCAATAAATCCTCCTTTATAACTCTTTGTAATAATCATTTCTATTTCTTCCGGAGAATGAATATGTCTGTGACCGGTGAGAGGAACGTTCATCAATTTGAGAATTAATATGCCGCTGCCATTCAATATGTATATAAACCAGGAAAACAGGAATTCAGACCATTTCATAGGCAGTACAGTATAAATAGCACATACTGTCGGATACTGAAGGGCAATGGTTTTCGGTATAATCTCTCCAAATAACATCTGTGCTATTGTAAAAAACATTAACACTGCCACAACAGAGGTGGAAAGAGCCAGACTTTCCTGAAAATTGCCATATTTTATAAGAATAGATGTGATGACGGGAGTTATCGTGGACTGACTTAAAGCACCTACTATAATGCTTGAAAGTGTTATACCAATCTGACATATAGAAATATATTGATCTGTTTTTCTATTGTCTTCTACTATGGGGAGCATGTACATGGCAAATCTGTTTTTTTCTTCTGCCAGTTGTTTTATTTTCCATTTTTTTACTCCTACAGTGGCAAATTCTGCAAGTACATAAAAGGCATTAATAAGTATCATTAAAATTATGAGAAACACTGTTACAAGCAAAATAAATACCTCGTGATGCGTTATGCGTGATACGCAGGGATTAAGAGCCTATCCGAAAAGTCATCAAATACCTTCCGGTGTGTGAGGCTCTTCC
>CAYSLJ010000043.1:0-45083 GCA_964431735.1 uncultured Synergistia bacterium
GTCATATACTTAAAAATCCTACCGGCCTTTTCGAGGGGTTGGGCAAAAATACCCACATTTGTTATTGCAGGTGAGGACAAAGACACTGAATAATGAACTGAGAGAAATTTTTCAACAATGGTATCCTGAATTTCAGACCGGTGAATATGTAGAGAAAGAGGCTGCTTGATCTGCCAGCCCTCGGTTTTTAATGGTCTCTTTGTACTACGAAAAAAATGATAAAACCTGACGTGTTTCCGAGATTTAAATCATTTTTTATGATAATTGACATGGATTATAATAGGTGATAAACTGTATTCAGATTTTTTCAATGAATTTAGCTCCAATGATGAGAGGAAAGTAGTGATTATGTCAGAGTTAATACAAAAAATAAGTGCTTCTCTGGTTAAAAAGTTTAAAGAAATTGCAAATCCAGATGAAAAAATACATTTTTGTATTGAAGGGATCAAAGGGAATGCCTTAATAGGAACAAATAAGAAGGTTTATTCCATAACAAGCGGTTCATTTAAGGGTACAATTTGTTATTGCTATAGTTATGATAATATAGCAGATATTAAATTAATCCCCCCTCTACACGGTGATAATATTACCTTATCTATAATCCCTCAAAAAAAAGATAATAAAGAATTAAAACAGAGATTATATTTTCAGCCTGAACAAAATAATTTACTTAAACAGGTACTTGCTAAAATATCTTCTCTCAGTAAAACCTATACATATATAGAACCTATAAAAGAGATATCCCTTCATCAAAGTTCAACTGAATTTATTGTACCTATGAAGAATGTTCTTGGAAAGTTATATGAGAAACATATAAAATCCTCTGAAAAAGTAGTTATTTGCATTTCTATAGGAGATCATCAGGGCCTTGTATGTACAAATGAACGTCTCATCATATTTAAAATTACCGAAGATAAAATATCTAAAATAGGTATATTCCCTCTTGAAGAAATTCTGGATGTAGAATATTCCGTAGGACTTGTAACAGGATATCTGCAAATTATTACACCGAAAGTTCATGTCATAAAAAAGAAATTACGGGAACAGGAACTTATTAATATTGAAAATATTATATCTTTTGGCAAAAAAAATTATGGCGAACTTATGGAGGATGTTTCTAAAAGATTGGAAGCACTTATTAAAAATGCAAGAAGAAAAAAAGACACCTCAAGAGAAATAAAAAATGTATCTGAGCAGAGAGAAGAAGAAACAGTTATAAAAGATAAAAAAAATATTTTTGAAGAAGAAATAGAAGAAATAACACTGGAATATGAAGAAGACCCATTCCAGGATATAGAAGAAATTAATTCTAAACTGGCACAGGAAAATATGCCTCCCCTGGATGAACTGGCACAGAAACTTTCAGAAGAGATAATAGAAGAAATCAAGTCAGATGAACAATCTTTTTATTATTCCAGAGATATAGTAAAACAGATTTCTCAGGAAGTCGTTAAACATTCTTTCCCGGAGCTCATATCAAGCACATTACCTGATAATATTACTGAACTGGTAATGAAATATCTGGCCCAAGGAAATGTAAAAAATATACGTACCGATGATAATTTGTCAGAAGAAACCCGGGAATTGAATAATTTTGATAATATAGAGATTGCCGAACTGGATTTTGATGAATTTTCCATAGAACCAGAAGAGACACCTAAAGTTTCTACAAAACCTGCTCTTCCCGCCAGAACTGTAGAGAAAACAACAATAACTCCCTGGAAAGAAGGGAAAGGAAAGAATTTCGTAAAATCCGCACAATCTATTCAGGTAAGTACAGATAAAGTAAAATCAGTAACTTCTCTGAAATCTGCCGGAAATAAAGAGGCCAAATCTGAATATAAAGGAAAGGTTTCTGTACAAAAAATTCCGGCTGTGGAAAAAAAACTGGCAGATTTCACTGCACTTAAAAATATATCTGCCGCTCTTCTGGTAGATGGGAAATATGGAAATATAGTCTGTAAGTCTGTTGTAGAAGCTGTTAATTATGATAAACCCTCCAAAATTGCAAGTGATATTATAAAATTCATTAAGTCTTCCAGAGAGTCTGCAAAAGGAAACTTTATACCTCAGTGGAAAACAGAATATGAACAGGGTATAGTTTATATAGAGGAAATTAATTTGAATTATCTTCTTATGATTGTAGGAACAGAAAAAAGTAATTTTGCCACTCTCAAGATGTTTATAGAAAAACACAAGGAAGAATTGAAAAAAGAATTAATTTAATATATTATTGTTGGGAGAAAATTCTTTCAAATTTTCAAAGAAGACTGCTTCTATTTTGAAATCACTCAATTTATCCTGCATAATTACTTTTTCTATTTTATCTTCATCTTCTATGGAAGGAAAAAGCTTTAATACTCTATCCGCCCCATGAACCGGTAATGTTTCAAAGAGATAACCATCGGGCATAGGCGGAAGCTGTGCATAAAATTCCCTGTTTTTTTCAAGATCTATTTCCTCGTAAATATGCCCGTCAAGGGTTTTTATAGAAAATTTAAACCGGTTAAAATCTACGGAATTGGTTGAATTATTACCTGCGTCTATTTGAAAACAGGACATAGATAGATTATTGAAATAGTCAAAAGACGGAGTGGCTATGGAAAAATTGAATATATCATTTTTATAAAATCCATAATGAAAATAAGGAATTAAAGAGCATTTTTTCTGAATCCTGTAAAGAGAAGCTATATGACTGGCAATGTTTTTATCACCTGTCAGTTCGTAATATTCGGTGTATAACCTTATAGCTACAACAATAGATTTATACTGTTCAAAACTATCTCTATCTGTAAAAAAATCGTCCAGTGATTTTACGTGTTTTATATAAGCAAATCCCCCTGATACAGAACGTACAGGGTCATGCAGGAGATTAAGATAAAAATTCATATAATTATCAGATTTTATTACCAGTTCTTTTTTATCATTTATATCACTGTATTTAATAAAAGTATCTTCCAGTTTTTTTGCTTCTCTGAGTAACTGAAGTGCGTATTCACTGTCGTAATACTGTGAAAAAGCTATGCCACTGAGCATGAATAAAAAGAATATTATTGGAGACAAAATTTTCATAATAAGAAACCTCGAATATATATTTTAAAATGGTCAATATTTTTAATATTTAGTCAGAGGATCCAGTTTAAGCAATTTTTCATCCATCTCAAAGTATGGCACCTTTATAGTCTGGGTTATAAAGTTGGCTATATAACCGTTTGTTTTCTGCGGGTCAGGTATACCTCTGAGTTTATCTATTTCAAATTTCAATTCCGATGATCGTCTATTGAGCATTTTTATTTCTTCAAAACGGTTCAATAAATATTCTCTCAATTTATTATATTCATCTGCAAGCTGTCCAATTTTTTCCGTAGCTTCAGCATACTCAGCACCTTTTCCTTCAACCTCTGCTACCTGAGCTGCATCAAGGTTCTGTCTTTTCTGTGCTGCCACTGCTTCCTGAAGCTGTTTTCTGAAACTCAAAATTGTTTCTAATTCCTTATTTTCTTTTTTTATTTCTTCCGTATTATCTTTTAATTTCTGTCCGAGCTGTCTGACCTGTTCCTGGACGGCGGTTCTCAATGAACCGTCTCTTGCCATGTCTGCCTCAATCCTTAAAAGACCGAGCCTTGCTTCAAGGGCTTTTCTGTCTTCCTGTAGTTTCTGTATATTAGCCCTTACAGACATTTCTTTTTCTCCGATAGATTTTAATTTTTTCTCTGCAGAAAGTATTTGCTGGGCTATAGTTTGTTCGGAATCCATAAAAAATCTCCTTTATAATAAAATTTGTATAAAATTAATTATAACACGGAGGCTATCTATAATCAACAGACTTTCGCCTCCGCAAAAGCCTTCAATTTGTAAAGTGAGATGGGATTTACTTATGACTTTGATAAGCTGAGCAATTTATCAACGATTCCTTTTGATAATTTATTAATCTGTGTTTCCTGTTTCTTTAATATAATCTTAATAGCTTCATTCGATAATTTTTTCAATAGTTCATTATCTGTTTCTTTATACAGTTCAGCCAGAGGAAGGATACATTCCTCTTTACCTGTTTTGCTCAGAGCCTGTATGGCACATATTTTAAGTTCCATATCGTCTTCTTTAAGTATATTTAAAAGATGTTCTGTAGCTTTTTCATCACCGAGGAGGCCCAGGAATTCAATAGCCTGATCCCTGCATAGAGAAGTTTTATCATTGAGTATCTCTATTAATGGCTCAACGACACTGTATGGATCAATTTGAATCAATGCTTCTATCATACTTCTCATTAATAATATATCATCTTCTTTAATGGCATCAATCAGATGTTTCACTGCGTTCCTGTTCCCTATTTTGGCCAGAGCATCTATTGCACCGAGTCTAATAAAATAAAAAAAAGGACTGTCGTCTTTCAGCATCATGGCTATATCATCTATAGCTTTTATATCTCCCAGTTCTCCGAGAGATATAAGAGCAGACATGATGACTCTTATATCGGGATCTTTTAATTTTTCGACGATATATGTTAAGGCTCCGTATTCTTTACGTTCGGCCAGCAGATCGACAGAAAATTTCCTTATTAATGGATCACTATCATTGAGAGATTTAATCAGCAGAGGCAATACACTTTTATTCTTTGATTGTCTGAGTTGTAAATAAGATTGTTCTCTTGTTTTCTCATCGTAACTGACAAGTAATTTTATTAAAGAAATAATTTTCTCTTCCTGTTTCATATTATTCTGACTTCCGGGACTTATAAATTACCTTTCTTTATTTCCTTACACCTAGATAAATTATTGTTTACAGTTTTTGAAATCTCTACAAAAATATAGTTTCTTTTATAATAATGAGATTATAACACAGTACATACAAGAATACAATGTTATACAGGTAAAGAGAGAATCATGTCAATAAATAAATGATAACTATTTTTTTTGAATCCTTAATCTGTTATAATATTTAAAGGAGATGATTAGAGAAGGAGATGTTTTATTGAAAAAAAGTATAATTTTAATTATTTTTCTATTGATGACAGCTACTGTTTCTTTATCAGCTGAAACCATAGATAAGCTTATTCTGAATTTAGGTTCTTCCGATGATACCCTGAGCCAGTATGCAGTATGGAGACTGGTTGATATAGGTTCACAGGCAGTAGATCCTCTTATAAAAGCTCTTAACAGTGATAATAAAGACTTACGAATAAGGTCTGCTATGGTACTCGGAATGGTCGGAGATAGAAAAGCATTTCAGCCTCTCATAGATCTATTGAATGAAGGGGATAAAGAGCTTCAGGCTTCAGCAATTACTGCCCTGTCCGGTTTTAAAGACAGTGCAGATATGCTTTTCCACTACCTTTCTAACAGTGATGACACGATCAGAATGAATACTATTGTAGGGATTTATAATACCGGAAATGCTGCCGCAATAGATAAATTAAAGCCGAAACTTATAGATTTTATTCAAAACGACAGCAGCGCAGACGTCCGTTATTATTCCGTTAAAATACTTGGAAGTTTTAAAGATAGAAACACAATTTCATTTGTAAGAAATGCTCTGAGAGATGAAGCTGGTAGAGTACGTCTGGGCGCGGCAGAATGCCTTGTAGGAATGGCAGACAATTCCTGTATAAAACCTCTTATAAATGTTCTCGACGACGAACGGCATATGGTAAGACATCAGGCTATACTTATACTTACTTCTTTTGGTGACAGCGCAATCAGGGATCTGACAGAAGCATTAAAAGACACGTCTTCATCAGATACAAAAAAAGCTCAGATAGCTCTTGTTCTTGGTAAAATAAAGAGTACGAAATCATATGAAGCACTTCTTGAATCATTAAATATTGCTAACGGTGACATAAGGCACAATATTTTCTGGGCTTTGAGTCACAGCGGAGATAGTCAGGTAGAAGCTTTACTTATGGAAGCTCTTTTTCATGACGATTCTTCCATAAGGTTAAGTGCCAGTAATGCTCTCTCAAATATTAATCATCCCCTTCCTATCGATTATATGCTGAAAGCCCTTTATTGCGACAGGATTGATGTAAGGCGCTTTGCTGCCCTGGAATTATGGAAATGTAACGATCCTTCATCTGTAAAACCACTGGTAGATGCAATGAAAGATGAAGATTACTTTGTCCAGAGATATGCGGCAGAATCTTTAATAAATATGAACAATTCTCAGGCAGTGCCTTTACTTATAGGAAATTTGTCGGCACAGGATGAGGTCGTCAGAGGTATATCTGCTTATATATTATCTAATATAACACTTGATAGCTCTACAGTTCCGTCACTTATTAAGGCCCTGGGCGATAGTGATTCTGTCGTAAGACTCTATGCAGCAGATGCTCTTGGCAAAACAGGAGATTCCTCTGCAGCAGGCCCTTTAATTGATACCCTCCGTGATCCAGAACCAGTAGTCATATTATATGCAGTAAAAGCTTTGAAAAATTTTCCTTCCCATAATACTGTTACAGCTCTTATTAATATGACCGGTCATGAAGTATGGCAGATAAGGAGTGAAACTGCACGATCCCTTGGAATATTAAGATCTCCTCTGGCAGTTTCATCGTTAACAGGGTTATTGAATGATACAAATCCGGATGTGAGAAAATATTCAGCAGAAGCTCTTGGAAATATAGGAGATAAAACTGCAGTTCCAGCCGTTACATTAAAACTCAATGATGAATACAGTTCTGTTAGAGCCAGTGCAGCAGAAGCTCTCGGTAAACTCGGAGATAAAAGTGTATTGTCTTTACTCAAAAACAGATTAAATGATGAAGAAAGTATTTTAACAATAAAAGCTATTCAGGAAGCTGTAAAAAAACTTGAACAATAGCCACAGACGAAAACATTAATTTTTTTGGAAGGTGGTTTTTATGAGAACATTGTTCCTTTTTTTATCAATTTTTTTCCTGTTCTTTATGTCAGGCTGTGATTATTTAACATTGAATACAGATGAAGAAATTCTTATGGGAGAACAGGTGGCTTTACAGGTAGAATCTTATTATGATATTTATAGAGATCCTGCGACAAATGCAAGGATTCAGAAAATAGGACGGGATCTGTCCAGATTTACAACAAGACCGTACCCCTTTAAATTTACTGTTCTGGATTCAGACGAAGTAAATGCTTTTGCTCTTCCGGGCGGACATATCTATATATTTCGCGGTCTTCTGGATATGGTTTTGAATGATGATCAGATAGCGGCAATTATTGCCCATGAAATTACCCATATAGAGGCCCAGCATTTTGCCCAGGTATATGAGAGAGTGAAAAGAAAAGAAATCTTTTATAATGTAGCAATTCTGGCTACAGGAGGAGTAGCATACAGACCTATACAGGTATTGTCCTATCTTGATGCCTATGTATTTGAACCTAAATTCAGTCGTGAGAATGAAACAGAATGTGATATGTCCAGTGTTCAAATGCTTATTAATTCAGGCAGAAACCCCTACGAATTTGCAGAGCTGTTTAAAATATGGGAAAAAGAAAAAATGGATACAAACTGGCTTCCCGGATGGATGAACAGTCATCCTGATTTTATAACAAGGATAAGAGATATTGAAGAAGAAATTTCACTTCAAACAGGTCGTCTGAATCATAGTAACATACATTCTGAAGAAATCACTAAAGATTCTGTTTCTGAAAGAGAAGAAGAAAAAAGTAATGAACCTGAAGAGGAACTGTCTGATTATCTATGTATCGAACATAACCATGACAGTATAAAAATAAAATGGACAGGTAAAGAGGGAGAAATATGTAAAATCGAATGTTACGGTCTGAATAAAAAACAGAGGATCATAGCTGATGGGAGAACTGTTTTTGCCCCTTTTACAATAGAACTCAAAAATGGCAATTCAGTAAAATATGTTATAGCTTCAGTAAAATATACTGACGGAGAATTTCTATGGGATATAATTAAAATTTAATTACCTCGAGTTCGTAAAAAAACTCAATTTTTTCTGGCGCCTATCATAACCATACCATAGCGCACCATATAATCTTTAGATATTGCCCTGTCTCTGATAAAATGTCTTATTATGTTCATTTCATCCGTATCCTGTCTTTCATAAAGAAAATTGCTGTAAAGATAGACCTCCTGTGATAGGAACTTTTGAAACAATTGTTTCTCCACATTTCTGTTAGTAAATTGCTCCACCTCTTCTTCGAGAAGGTCAAAACCTGCCGCACCGAGCAACTCCGGCAGAAGACTGGCGGCTTTACTGTCAATAGAATAATGGTCGCAAAATCGTTGAACAAGATTTCTGATGAGTTCAAAGGCTTTTTGATGTGGTTCACAGGCAAACTGATTGAGATCCAGATCAAATATCCACAGGACGGTTCCTTTTCTTACGTGTTCTCCAATTTTTATGAGAAGTTCACGTATATCAGGCAGATGTAAGACGAAATAGCGCATGAGAATGCCGTCTATATCAGAAAGAGGCGGTATGGTACCAAAATCGTGAATGTCACCTGTATGCCATTCGATATTTGTGGCATTCGACTTCATGGCATCAGAAATCATATGGGCCTTATTATCTATTCCGTAAAATTTTATGTCTCTGTTTTGACCGGCTACCCTGGACAGAAAATAACCGTTTCCCGTTCCCACATCCAGAACATTCTTACAGACAGACAGCCCGTGTTTTACCATGAAGCTATAATGCCGTGAATAGGATATATCTACCTGCAATTTAAGCTGATCATCTATAACCTCTTCGAGATATAACCATGGGTCTGAATTCATAGTCTACTCCTTATTGGCAGGCTTCTGCAGACCTTCCCTTACTCCTAGGCCAGGCCCTTTGCGAATAAAAATCATATTTCTACAAATTGATTGTATACACGTTTCATTATAAAAGGCAGTAATACTACAGAATCAGTTTTTTCTTTATAAACTTTTAGTATCACCTGTTTCTCGAATTTTTTCAGTTCTTCTTTCCTCTCCTCAAGTTTTATGGCACATCGGCTTTTTTTATCTTTAATAACATTATTGACCGCTTCGGCAGATGTATTGAGTTCAATAGAAACGGAAATCATTCCGTCCATATCTTCCTGATATTCTCCTGGCCCATCATTTATTATTAAAACAGGTATATTTAATTCTCTCGCTATAGTTCTCAATTTTATTACCGTTTCCACCATGTTATCATGGAAAATTAAAAAAGGATCTTCAACTATCATCACTATATGAGGGGTATTGAATTTATAACTCAGTTGCTTTGCCGTACTTTCTATAAAATCTACATCAATCTTACTTCTTACGTTCAGTACCTTTATCCATTGTGCATAGGATTGATATATACTTATCGCCCCGTGCAGTTGTTCCATAAAATCATCTGCTTGGGGTTCAGTCTTCCATTTTTTTGATTCCAGTAAAGCTTCATTCAATTCCCCTGTTCTGGAAAGAGATTTTAATATAAGCTCTTCCCTGTCAAAACGTCTGCTTATATAAAAAATCACAACGGGAAGCTGTCTTGTTGAATTATAAGAAGCAATCTGGTCGGCAATCTGCAGGGACAGAATTGTTCTTTCTAAGGAGTTTCCGCCTTTTATCTCGGTCAATTTACTGTTCTGCAATCCTCCGTCCAATAATAAATCAAGTGATTTAAACCCTGTAGGCACAGGAGAAAAAGTATCCGATGTGAGCCATATGAGCATATTATCCAGAACACTGTCATTCATCTCCTGATTGTCTACCTCTGGTACATGATGGACAGGTTCTTCTACAGGTATTATTTCTTCTTTCTCCTCTAAAAGAATTTCCGATTTTTCCGGCACTTTCTTAATTTCGCCTGTAGGTTTTTCGGAGAAATAACTTATAATATCAGGCAACATCATAGGAGCATTTGTTTTTATTAATTCCATTGCCATATCAATGGGGATAACTTTTTTACTGTCATCCAGGAAGAGTGTATGACCATGTTTTAATCCTTTTCCCATAATATCGGAATCTCCGAAAAAAGGAAGCCATGCGAATTCACCGCAGGCGCCTTCGTCTGCCCTTTTCTTTTCTTCCGTAGGGTATATGTTTACATATTCTTCAAGTTTCAGTTTATGAAGCAACAGATGAAAAGCTTCTCTGATAAGAGAAGCAGAAGCAGGACTATCAAAAAACACCCACAGACGGAAACCCGTATCGGTACATGATCTTTCTATATATGACCTTATGCCGCATTCTGCCAGAGTACGTTTAACAAAAAACGTATCTTCCAGATTTTGTTTTTCATTCTCTTTTTTCTCGAATTCCATAAGAGCCCAGTAGCATGTACCATCTGAAAGAAAATTATAAAACCCTATTCTCTGATGACCCTTCAAATGACGAAGTAAATATCTCGGCATTTCCTGGTTGGGATTTAAAATTTTAAAATGCATGGCCCTGCCGCGGGCAACTCCGCCAATTCTGTCAGTTCGTCCTTTGAATAATGTCAGTATATCATTGATGAGTTTATCCATTCATTTAACTCCTTTACAAATATTTCGACTGTATTATAAATTTTATGTACATATCTAACTTATTATCCGGTCCCTTTATTATAGAAGAGATTTATATGAGAATCGTGAAGCGTCACGCGTCACAGAAGGAACAGATTCTCATATTTCGTTGTGACCGAACCGGTCATGGTTGTTACATGCTAAAAAATTTCCTTTTCCTGAGCTTCTCTTTACCATGGTGCTGCAAAAATATCTGCCTCTTCATGCTGTGAAAGAGATATGGAAAGCTCTTTTAAATCAGAAGCCAGTTCTAAAACATTTGAATACCTGTCCATAGGTTCAGGTTCAATACATTTCATTACTATTTCATCAAACCTCAGGGAAATCCTTTCGTCTATTCCTAAATCCTCTATTCTATAAGGGTTTTTCTGAGAAGGTACAAGCAATTCCTGTATATCGGCTTTACCTGTGGCTCTCCTCTGATGCATAAGCCCTACTATACCCGGATCGTCATGAATAAAAGGAGGCTGCAATGTCAATAATTCATATATAATACAACCGAGTGAATAGATATCAGCTCTGTGATCAATGGGAGGCAGTTTCCCGTCATAAGGGCTTGGATATTGTTCCGGTGCAGAATAATAGCTGGTGCCGACAAAACTTTTTGTCCTCTGATAATTTCTTCTGGAACTAGAAGACATAGAAGATACTCTGCATATACCGAAATCTGTCAATTTAACAGCCCAGTCATTGGTAATCAGTATATTTTCAGGCTTTAAATCCCTGTGAACTATCTGTTTTTCATTATTATGTACCCGCTCCAGAGCCTGACAAACCTGTGTAATGACAGAAAATATATCACCTATATTATTTACTGTCCCTTTCTGTATTTTATCTCTGAGGCTTTCTCCATCAATATATTCCATAGCAAAAACAAATTTATCTTCTTCAAAACCACTGCCCAGTATTTCAACTATATTCGGATGAGGATAAGGTCTTGCTATAGCTTCAAGGGCACTTACTTCCTTATGGAAAAAACCGACTATCTGCTGACTGCGGCAGAGGCTGTCATGCATCTTCTTTATTGCAACCGGTCTTCCTGTGCCTTTTTCTCTTCCTTTATAGACAACAGCCATTCCGCCTTCTCCTATTATATTTTCTTTCGATTCATCAAGTTCAAAACGGGCCCAGAATTCATTATAGGTACTTTTTATTATCTTCTTTATCGAGGCTCCTCCAAGTTTTACAAGGTTTCTCTGCCAGACAGAAAAATCAGCATCACCTGTTTTTTTGAGTTTCTCCACCAGATTTTCTACTGATTGTATAAAATCTTTATTTATGCCTTTCCCGCCAAGATTTATTATTTTGCTAAAGGCATCTTTCGTTTCCTCTATAAAACCTCTCTGAAGATATATATTGCCGGCAGTAATCAGAGACTGACTACGTATTTCATTCATGTCACTGTTGATTGTAATTTCGTCACTTCCATCAATACCCCATGATCTGAGAAAAAAAACTTTTTTATTTCTATCTCTTTCGTCTTCCCAGGAACTTATCATACATAAAATTTCCTTGAATTTACCAAGTGCTTTATCAATGTCACCTTTTTGATACATAATCTTTCCAAGACAGAACTTTGCATAAATATTATTACATTTTATGTCTATATCCTCCATTATTTTCTGGGAAGCATCTATATCTCCAAGTTCATATTTAAAGAAACCATACCTGCTTTTAAGATCCATACTATCGGCACCTGCTGACAGACTGTCTTCAAGGAGAGAAACAGCTTTCTTGAAGAGTTTATTTTTTTCATAAAGTTTCAATAATTTTAATATATAAACTGTTTTTCCTGAAGGCTCAGGAAAATTTAAATTACAGATTCTTTCAAGCATTTCAGTTTCCACCATAGAGTCATGGTCGGAATTTTCCATGGCTTTCTCATATATTTTCACACTTCTATCGAACATATTTTCATCTCTATAAAAGTCTCCTAATTTTCTGTAATAAGTCATATTGCCGGAATCAATAGTTATAAGTTTAAGCATTGTACTGACAAAGCTTTTCTTTTTATCGAGCGATAACTGTATCTGGGCCAGATGATAAAGACCTGAAGTATCTTCAGGATAATACTGAAGGGCTTTCAGGAAATGTTTCTCTGATTTTTCCAGGAGATTTTGCTCCCTGTATTTAAGGGCTATCTGTATATGACACTGCTTTAAACTATAATCAATGGATATTCTTTCACTTTCTGCGAACTGATCTTTAATCTGTGCTATTTCCTTTTCCATTTCCTCCTGTATGCCAAGCACTTCATTGAATTTCTGTATTCTCTCCAGTTTTTCTGCCTCTTTAAGCTTTTCTTTTAATTTTTTAATTTTCTTATCTTCTATAGATATTTTTCCTTTTTTAGCTTTATGAAGCAATATAGCCATAGCTATACCTATACTACCTATTAATATATAAGAAAACATTATAATTTCACAGCCTTTCTTTGAAACAAACAACGGATATAATTCAAGAATACGCCATTAAAAATGAAAATTCCTATACCTTTTATATGAGAATTGTGAAGAGTGAATGGACGATAAATTATTTAGATAAATTGCCTCGACATAATTTTCATTTAAAGCTTTTTTTGACTGGATTTTCGGGATTAAAGAATTACCGGGATTAAAAATTTAAAGTAAAGTAATTCTATTTATCATCCTGATACTCACATAAATCCTATAAATACTTGGTCAAAAACTACTCTTTCCAGGGCAATAGAATTGCTTCTGTAGGGCAAATTTTTGCACATTCTTCTTTCCTCTGACAGGAATCGGGTCTGACAACCTTTGCTTTTTCATCTTCTCCTATGGCTATTACATCATTGGAACATATAGCAACACAGGCTTTACACCCTATACATAACTCACCATCAATCTCAGGAAATTCATTCATCTATATTCACCGGCCTTTTATTTAAATATATATAATATATCAGAATTATAGATTTTAACATAAATGCTCCGGAACCAGACATATTATTTGGGTTCAAATTCTTCTTCTGTTATTAACCATTCTCCGTTTTCTCTGGTAAACTTTAATATTTTATATCCGTTGCTGACAAATGCGCTATTAAAATACTGTTCAAACTTGACTTCCACTTCAGTATCAGTTACAGAAGTAACAGTAATATCACCTACTATATCTACCTGCGGTTTCCCGTCAAAGACTTTATCAGATACTTTCATATCCATCCACTCCGGCAAATTTTTAGTTTTGGAATTGGTGAATTTCTCAGAATAAAAGTTTTTAAAGTTATCTACATCTCCTTCCTTCCAGGCAGAAACCCAGGAGTTAACCTTTCCCTTTATTATTTCATCAGTATGTTCAGCCTGTGCCGAAGGAGTTGCTGAAGGTTTTTCCGGCGTTGGAGTTGCAGATGATACTGAAGGAGACGATACTGCCGTCCCATCTGCAGGGGTTTTTGCTTCTGCTACAGGAGCAGGTGTAGGTGCTATAAGCTGTGCCACCTGACGAAACGGAGTTTCACCTTCCTTAATATATACATTAGAAATCTTCCATTTATCATCTGTTTCATTTTTCCATACTTCTATTTTCAGTGTTTCTTCTATAAAATCACAATCAAGGAATATTTCTTTTTTACCGGCTTCAACTTCTCTGGCTTCTACAGTAAAACTTCCCTGATCATGGCGGGCATTCTTTTTCAAATCATCCATTTTACTCTTCCCTATACCGATTATTACCAGTAAGATTACTATTATAGTACTCAAAACAGTTATTATAATTTTAGGATGATAGAAACTGAAATAAAAACCTTCATCTTCCTGTTCCTGTTTGTTTTCTTCATCCAATTCTTCTTCTTTCACAGGTATTTTATTTTCTTTATCCTTTTTTCTTTCCCGGTTTTGCTCTACCATATCAACCAGTTTTTTCATTTTCGGTATATCATCATTGTTGTCGCAGTAAATTACATATCCCTTGCTCGGATATGCTTTTTCTCCGTCTTTGTCTGTTCCGAAAATAGCAAAATCCTTTGCAACTGATTCCACTATAAGTAGTACATACCAGTCTGCATTAAAAAAACTCACATGTGTGTCCTGATCGTCAGGAGAAAGTTCTACGCCCCACCCGGGATGTGAATGATACCAACCTACAATCCTGTCTTCAGGGAATTTCTCTTTTACCTCTTCAGTCAACTTATCGAATTCTTCTTCGGAAAAAGTAAATTTTTTCTGCAGGCCCATTCTTGATACAGGGAGGATAGTTTTTATATCAAGATAGAGGAAATCATCATCTATTCTTTTATCAGAATATATATTCCCGATAAGGAGTCCACCCATTTCGTTAATTGTATCTTTCAATCCATGTTTCATAGCTTTTGCTATTGTCAGGTAATTTATAAAGATTTTATATTTCTCTTCTATAGCAGAACCTATAATTATACACCTGTTTTTAGGTGGAGTCGGTTTCTCATTTGTTGCAAGATTATCTTCCATTTAGTTACCTCCGCTGAGTACCGCAACAGATACGTCAGTGCCCGTTTATAAATTATTTACATAAACTGCTTCTACTTAATTTTCATCTAAAGCCTTATTTTACACTTTTAAAAATGAAAAATCCTATACCATTAAATTATTCAATCAGTAAACTCATTACTCACAGCTTATTCTTCGTTCGGACAATCTTTCATATTGATTGGTACCAAGGTTAAAATTATTCTCTTTAAACGAATCACGTTCCGGTAAAATATCAATATTAAGGAACGTTCAAGATTTTTTGGAATTTATGTTGAAATTATAAAGTATTTTCTTTAATAGGTCAATCAATTTTATGAACTCATTGACTGTATTTTTTACGGTTAACGGGGAGAACTTTAAAATGCGGTAAATTAAATAGACATAAAAACAGTTTTTCTTTCACCGGGATTATAGATTTTTCGGAAGAGCCTGGCAGTTACCAGAATTTCCACCATGCTTTTTTCTCTTCTTTTCCCTTTTCCCATGTTTCAAGAAGTTGCTCTTTTTCTTCTTTCATCCTGGCCATAAACATAGCTTTCTGTTCTTCTAAAGCCTTTTCTTTTTCCTCAAGAAATCTGCCGTACTGGATCTGTATGATTTCTTCTTTTTCTCTTATTCTTTCCTGTAATTCTGTTTTGTCTCTGGAAAGGATCTTCAAATTAGTGGCATTATCCATTAAAACTTTTTCTATTGAAGGGCCAGGTGAATTTTTTAAATTATCCTGCAAAGTCAGGTTTTCTTCCTGTAATGTAATATTTGTTTTTTCCAGATTTTTTATTGCTTCTGAAAGAGATGGCAGAGATTTTAAATCATCCTGAAGCATCTGATTTTCTTCTTTAAGCTTCAGGTTTTCTTCTCTGATAATATCCAGATCTTTCGCCGTTTCTAACAGAACAGGTAAAGATTTTAATTCCTTCTGAAATATTTGATTTTCTTCCTGAAATTTCCGATTTTCTTCAAGTAATGTTTCTAATTTTTCTTTTAAAAACTGATTTTCCTGTTCAACTCTTCCAAGCCTGTATAAAGATTGCTGTTCAACAGGCTTTACAAGCTCGGCCTGTTTGGTTGAAAAAAATTCCTCCATTACTTCCCTGATCTTTTCTGCTGTAAGCTGTTCTTCATCCTTTACAACATTCACTCTGTCAGTATTATCTTCTCTGATTTCATTATCTTTACTGACTTTATCAGTGCAAATAATATTAAAAATTCTTTCTATATCTGTTTTCTTAACTGTAAGATACTCTTTACCGTTAATCACCTTTTTTTCACCTGAAATGGCTCCTCTTTCAATATATTTGTAAATAGTACTCTGACTCTTACCGGTAAGAATAGAAGCTTCCAGTATAGTTATATTAATGCTGTTATTCATTATATTACTCCATAAAAATCTCATATTCCAGTTTATTATTGAGGTGAGCATAAATAATAAATATCTACTCTCGTGACGCGTTACGCGTTACGCGTGACGGGAGGAAGACTGTTATTACATGATTATGCTCAGGTCAGTAATACATTACTTTTATAAAATTCTACAGCAATAATAATTTTTCCTGCATTATCTGTTATCTTTGTCTCCTATCCAATAAATCTCAAAAAATAAGGCAAAAATTTTGCAAGATACAGACTCATATGATATAATATTTGTTCAGTTATATTCTCCCATTACGTCTGGCAGGAGAATAATCTATCCTGTATTATATAGAATATGTTCATTAATTTTAGGAGGAAAATTTATGAGAGCTATAAGCCGATACAGTGCCAGAATGACACCGGGCACTCTGTTAATTCTTATGTCATCATATCTGAAAGGAGACCTTCTGGAAGGGCCGGAGATACAGGAATTTGAAAAAGATTTCGCCATGTATCAGGAAATTCCTTATGCTATATCAGCATCATATGGCCGTATGGCTTTTTATTATATTTTAAAAGCTATGGACATACCGGAAGGCAGTGAGGTTATATTCCCTGCTCTTACCTTCTGGGTAGTGCCTGCAATGGCAAAGGCTGCAGGCCTGAAACCTGTATTTATAGATATAAAACCTGATACCTATAATATGGACCCGGCAAAGATCGAAGATGCTATAACAGATAAAACCAGAATCATAGTCCCTACTCATGTTTATGGCCATCCCTGTGAAATGGATGAAATCATGGAAATAGCAGACCGTCATGACCTGACTGTAATAGAAGACTGTGCTCATGCAATGGGTTCAACCTATAAAGGCAGAAAGATAGGTACCTTTGGTAAAGCTTCTTTTACAAGTTTTCAATCCTTAAAGAGCATAAATTGTTTCGGCGGATCTATGGCTATGACTTCTGACCCGAATATTGCAACAAAGGTAAGGGAACAGTCCTGTGGACAACCACTTCCCCAGAAATTCCCTCTCTTTAAAAAAATCTTTATGGAATATATAGAAACAAAACTTCTCGGGCCAAAGGCTTTCTTCTTTTCAGGCTTTCCTATACTTTATCTCCATTCCCTTACAGGTGATTATAACAGAGTTACCATAAAAACATGGGAAAAAATCCGCCCTCTCTACCCGACTCCGAAAGGATACTGTAAAAAATTCACAAATATTCAGGCAAAATTCGGTATAAGAGGTCTTGAGATGCTCGATCATTATAATGATCTTGTCAGATCAAATGCCCATGAATATGATAATGCTTTAAAAGATATTCCCTCTATTATGCTTCCCAGGATAATTCCCGGTGCAGTATCGAATTATTATCAGTACTGTATAAGGGTATCTGACGCTTATACTCTGAGTCAGAGAGCCATAAGAAGAGGGATTGATCTCTGTAACCTTCATATAGACGTATGTCCAACTCTTGAACTGTTCTCAGAAGAATATTCCCATTGTCCGAATGCTGAATCCATGAAGAATACTTTACAGTTACCTGCCTATTCAGACCTTAAAGAAAGAGATCTCAGATGGATTATAAGAGAAGTAAAACAGTTATCGAGGGATCTGCCTCCTCTGGATAAAAGCAGATATACTACAGAATAAGGAGGATCTGGCTATGAGAAAGTTTATAATATGTATATCATTTGTGCTGCTCGCCATAATGTTCCCCTTCATAGCACTATCCGGTGAAGATTCTCAGAGAGAAAAAGCAAGAGTCCATGCCCAGAAAGCAGGAGAATATATAAAAGAAAACAACTGGTCTTCTGCCCTGGATGAAGCAAAGAAATCTATAAAATCAGATAATAAATATCCTGAAGGATACCTTCTTCTCGGTATTATCTATGTAAAACTCGGTGAACTTGATAATGCCGAAAAACAACTGAAAAAGGCAATAGAGCTTAATCCTGATATAGCAGAAGCCTATACTTATATGGGTAAAGTCTATTATTACAGAGATAAACTCGATAAAGCTCTTGAATATTATAAAAAAGCTGTAGCAAAAGGAAAACAGGAATTGCTTGCCTATCAGGATATGGGACATATTTATTATCAGAAGTCACGGGAAGCATTAAACTCTTCAGGGAATAAAACAGAAGCAAATGAGAAAATGTCTCTTGCTGTGGACTGCTACAAAAAAGCACTGCAGATAGACCCGAAAAATTCTGAGTTACACAATTTCCTCGGTGCAGCATATTATTATACAGGTAAAACGGGAAATGCTCTCGGAGAATATGAAAAAGCCATAGAACTCGATAAGAAAAACGCTTCTGCCTACAGTAATCTGGGGGAATATTATTTCAGAGAAAAGAAAGATTTTCCTAAAGCTACAGAGGCCTATAAAACTGCCATAGATTTATATACAAAGCAACTGTCAGGCAAATCAGGGTTTAACCAGAAAGAAATAAAAGCAAAACAACTGGAACTTGCTCTCTGTCATTACGGACTCGGTTACATATATAATGTTCAGGGAAAGGCCAGTCCTGCTATAGAACAGTTCAATAAAGTGTTAAAACTTGATGCCAGTAATGCAGAAGCCTATGTGGGGCTTGCATCTTCCTTCGAACTTGCAGGTGATAAACAGAAAGCCATAGAATATTTCAAAAAAGCTCTCAAGATTGCAAAAGAACAGAATAATACTGCTCTTAAGAATGCGCTGGAAGCAAAGTTAAAAAAAATGGGAGCACAATAGAAACGGGTAAGTGATTGGTGAATAGAACCGGATAATTTCTACTCATTATTCACTGCTCATTATTCACTAAAATGTTAATAAAAAGAGATAAATATTACTGGTATAACAGAGGGGAAAAATTGCTTGCTTCTCTTAATGCCTGTAATATGTCATATGATGAAATATATGCAGAAGCTATTAGATGTTATATGAAAGCCATATCTCTTGATCCTCTGTTTGTCGATGCATGGAATGCCAGAGGTTATGTTTTATATATTCTCGGTATGTATAAAAAAGCCATTATATGTTTTAATAAAGCCATAGAAATCTCTCCTGAGAATTTAGACGGATGGTCCAACAGAGGACTTACTTTATATAAAACAGGGAATTATAAAGAAGCAATAAAATGTTATGATAAAGTGATAGATATGGAACCTGACTTTCCCAATGCCAGACATAACAGAGAAAAAATTTTCGAAATATTAAATAAAAAATGATTTCAGAGAATCCTCTTTTACAAACTATTTTAAACTATTTACTTTATGGATGTTATTGTATATTTCTTTATTTTCTCGGCATCTGGGTATTTCAGGATGCAGACAGAAGAGGTCTTAACGGTTATTACTGGTGTCTTTTATGTATATTTTTTCCCATAGGTGCTATACCTGTTTATCTGCTCTTAAGACCGAAATCTATTCTTAAAATATGTTATGACTGTGATACAGGAGAACATGACAGCCTTCTATGTTATTACTGCCCTCATAATACGTCACCTGTACGTCCGCCATTTAAAATCTATATGTTTTATCTCCTGAAAGGTTTACTTTACAGTGCCTTTATGACAGTTAAATTTTTCTTTTTTATTTTTCTGAATGATTTCTATGAAAAATGTTTTATTCTGAGAAGTAAAGAACTGAGGAAAATGAATTCATTGCTTAAAAAATATTATTTTCTTAAAAACCCTGTAAATATGGCCCGGGTTACAGAAAAAGAAATGGAACGGCCATGTTATTCTCTTACCTATGGAGAAACTCCCTATTCTACAGCTATTTCTATTTTTAACACAGTACAGGTTAAAGATAATGATGTATTCTTTGACCTTGGCTCAGGAACAGGAAATGTCACATTATTTGTAAATATTTACTTTCATATAGAAAGCACCGGCATTGATCTCGTGTCTTACTTCATACAAAAAAGCAACCTTATAGTAAAGGAAATGAAACTTGAGCATATCCGGTTTATAGAGGGGGATTTTTTAGAAGCAGACCTCTCGGAAGGTACTATATTTTATATGAATTGTCTTACCTTCAACCAGGAACTGAGGAAAAAACTCGCTAAAAAAATAATAAATTCAATAAAAGAAGGCTCCAGGATTATATCTATAGGTTATCCCCTGGGAAATTTTCATTTACTGGACAAAAGAACATATTTCTTTTCCTGGGGCTGGGAAGATGTTTATATCCAGGAAAAAAGGCTGGCATAAAACAGTATCATATATTTTCCGGAAGAGTCCGGCCAGAGACAGGTTTCAGAGATGGATACTTTTTTATCTGGAGCGGTAATCAGGAACTGTCTGAAAATAATTACATCATAGTTATAATTTATATTGTGATGCGTAAAGCGTAACGCGTGACGCGAGGGTAATTATTGTTCCAACAATTTGCCGGAGTTATTTTTACTAAAGTCCTTAGTTCATCCCCGACTATCTATCAATTTTTGTTCTATTACATATCTGATTATTTCAGCATTATTTTCCATTTTCATTTTTTTCAAAATACGATATTTATAAGTACTGACTGTTTTTACACTCAGAGAAAGTTCAACTGAAATATCTCTGTCTGTCTTTCCCGATGCTATCATACACATAACTCTAAATTCCCTGTCAGAAAGCACTTCATGAGGTAATTCATTCCTGTCTTTTTCCAGATTGACAGCAAGAAGTTCAGCCACAACAGGGGTAATATATTTTCTGCCCTGTCTTACTGTCCTTATAGCCATAATAAGTTCATCAGGCATTTGTTCTTTTGTAAGATATCCTGAAGCACCTCCCCTGAGAGCTCTTATAGCATACTGTTCTTCCGGGTAAATACTCAATATGAGAACATTTATTTCAGGATGTTCTGATTTTAATTCTCTTAAAACCTCAAGACCATTCATATCAGGAAGAGATATATCAAGTAAAACTACATCATATTTATTTTTTTTTACCTTTTTTAAAACCTCGTGACCTGTTTCTGCCTCATCTACCATAATAATATCCTTTGTTTCTTCCACAATATGTCTCAGACCTTTTCTTACAACAGGATGATCGTCTACAATAAGTATTTTTATCATATTATTTCCTCATTTATCTACAGGTAAAATAATTTTAACAGATGTTCCTTTACCGGATTTACCTTTAATCTGAATAATTCCTCGCCAGTAATGGACTCTTTCTTTTATACCGAGCAATCCGAAGGATTTTCTGCCAAAATTTTCCTCTATACCTGTACCGTTATCCTTTACGCAAACAAATAATTTATTATCTCTCTGTTTCAATTTTATGTCAACCTTCGTAGCTCTGGCATGACGGATTATATTTGTCAGAAGTTCCTGAATTATACGATATATAACAACTGACTTCTCTTTATCCATTATAATATCTTCAGGTGTTATGGTAATTTTAAATTTAATCCCTGTCCTTTTCTCTATTTCTTTTACATGCCAGAGAATTGCTGCATAAAGACCAAAATCGTCCAGAATGACAGGCCTGAGTTCCGACGCAATTCTTCTCACATTTTGTATTGTCATATCTATCAGGTCAGTCATGGAATTTATTTTCTCTACCAGTTCATGTTCATTTATTCTTTTACCAAGCCATTTTATATCTATTTTCAGAGCAGTAAGAAGTTGTCCCAGTTCATCATGGATTTCTCTTGCTATATTTTTCCTTTCTTCTTCCCTTATAACCTGTAACAGTTCAAAAAGTTCCTGTAATTTTTCATGGGATTCTTTAATTTCTTCATCGGCTCTTTTACGTTCAATTATCTTCCCCAGTGTTTGAGAAATACCTTTTATTAAATCCCTTTCTGACTTAAGAAAAGGCCCTTCATCACAGAGAGGTTTTTCTTCCAGATAATAAATCTCTACTGTTCCTTTTTTTCTGCCGTAAATATTAATATTGCTTCTTTGTTTATAAGAAGTTTCACGAAAATTATCGGTTTTAAATTCCATGCCTTCCAGAATAATTCTGCTACATGTGATTTCAGGATACTGCCAGGAAGAAGGTATAAGATTAACAATCTCCTGAATTATTTTCTCAAGATTATTTCCATGTTCTACAATATTAAAGATATTATAAATACACTCTAATTCCTTGGACCGTTCTCTCAGTTCATGTTTTAACAGGATTATCTTCTTTTCAAATTTTTCTTTATGAACAATAGCTTTTTCAAGAGAGGCGATTTTTTTCTGTCCCTCCAGAAGTTGTTTTTTCAGTGACATAATTTCCAGATTTTTTTCCATAATATTTTTTTATTTCATTAAAATGTAATAATGGCCAGCATATAGAATAATCATATTTTTCAACAAACTTATTATGCAATATTTATATTGTCAAGTCAAATTTTTTCTTTTCACGTCTACAGAGAAAATATTTCAAGGTGGAGTATGTATCCGATATGGATGGGGCAACTTTAAATGTCCAAATTGTGATAAGAAATGCCGATGGAGTTCCATTACCGGGGCAGGTTTCACAAAACGTTAGAACTACCCCGGTTCAATGGAGGTGTTTCCTGTGAAAATTAAAGAACTCCTTCTTCTAAGAGTTTTTCAATCTCATGTTTATCATACCCCAGCATTTTGGAAAGGATTTCTTCATTATGCTGTCCCAGAACAGGGGGAGGTAATTTTATCGAACCCGGAGTATCTGATAATTTTACGGGAATACCTGTCAGTTTTATACTGCCACATGTTGGATGGTCAACATCTACTACCATATTGCGGGCCAATACCTGGGGATGTGTCAATACTTTATCAAGAGTAAGAACAGGGCCTGAAGGAATACCATGGTCATTAAAAAGACAGAGCCATTCATCTGCTGTTTTTCGGGAAATTATTTCTTGAATAATAGCAAATAATTCATTTCTGTTTTTTACTCTGTCAGGATTCGTTGCAAATTTCGGGTTGTGTTTATCAAGTCCTACAATGTCACAGAAAATATGCCAGAATTTATCATTACCTACGGCAATATTTATATATTCGTCAGAAGCCTTAAAAGTTTCATAGGGGCTTATAGTCGGATGCTGGTTCCCTTTACGTAACGGAGGAACACCTGTTGCAAAATATATACCTGCCTGATATGTGAGAAGTGATACAAGACCATCAAGGAGTGATATATCAATCTTTTGCCCTTTTCCGGTTTTTTCTCTTGAAATAAGAGCAAGTAATATGCCCTGAAAAGCATAAATAGCAGCCATAAGATCCGCTATTGACGTACCCACTTTATACGGAGAACCTTCAGGGTCTCCTGTTAAACTCATAAATCCTGAAATTCCCTGAATAACCACATCATATCCCGGACGGGATCTGTAAGGTCCTGTCTGGCCGTAACCTGAAACGGAAGCATATATTATACGGGGATTAATCTTTTCTACTTCCTCATAAGACAGGCCGATTTTCTCCATATAACCGGGGCGGAAATTTTCAACCAGTACATCAGCTTTTTTGATGAGTTCTATTATAATCTTTTTTCCCTTTTCTATTTTCAGGTTTACAGTAATGCTCTTTTTATTACGATTGAAACTGAAAAAATAAGCACTTTCACCGTTTATAAAAGGAGGGCCAAATGCCCTGGAGTCATCACCTTTACCGGGCTGTTCCACTTTTATAACATCTGCTCCCATATC
The DNA here is from genome assembly GCA_964431735.1 of uncultured Synergistia bacterium. Classification (GTDB taxonomy): domain Bacteria; phylum Vulcanimicrobiota; class SpSt-956; order SpSt-956; family JAKJGF01; genus CALARM01. The sequence continues at coordinate 23,902 of CAYSLJ010000043.1, forward strand.
ACCTAAAAGCATAGTGCAATAGGGACCTGCTATGAGACGGGAAAAATCAAGAACTTTTATAGATTCAAGAGGCATATGTGTCATATTATTATAAGATTATGTATCTTATCTCCTTTCTGTTGTATCCGCCACAGGCGGTCGTCTTTTATAAAATTTTGTTTCACCTTCAAAAGCAGCGGCAATCTGCAACAACCCCGTTTCGTCCTTATGACGTCCTACAATTTGAAGGCCTACAGGCAACCCTTCATCTGTAAAGCCACATGGTACTGCTATGGCAGGGTTGCCAGTCAGTGATATGTAATAACAGGTTTTCTGCCAATCTATATAGGTTTCCATAGTTACATCCTGAATTTTCTTTACATATTCCTGGTTTATATCAAAGGGGATTACCTGGCTTACAGGCAGAATAAAAAATTCATATTTTTCCATAAACACCCTTATTCTGTGATAAAGTTCAGTTCTTATACGCTCTGCACTGGCAAGCTGTTGGCCTGTAATTCTTTCACCTTCTTCTATATTTTTCTGTAATGTATATTTAAATTTATTTTTTTTCGCATTCCTCCCCAGAGTAAGTTCATAATCCCAGGCTCTCCAAGCTTTATAAGCTTTATCTGCACCGGTAAAGTCAGGTTCATTGTCTTCCACATTGCATCCGAGGGACTGAAAAACTTTTTTCTGACTGTCTACGACTTTCTTTACTTCCGGTTCAAAAGGCAGACCTCCCAGGTCTATTGCCCATGCTATATTTACTCCTTTAAAATTACGTTTCAGAGAACGGGTAAATATATGTCCCTCTTCCTGTATTGATATGGGAGATCTGCTGTCAGGCCCTGCCATGACAGAAAGAAGAAGAGCTACATCTTCTACAGTTCTTGCCATAGGCCCTGCTACTGAAAAACTGTTCCATCCATCCGATACAGGCCATACGGGAATACGTCCCGGAGAGGTACGAATACCAACTACATTACAAAAACTTGCAGGATTTCTGAGAGAACCTGCAGCATCAGTACCTGTTGCAAGAGGCACCATGCCACATGCCAGTGCTACAGCAGAACCTCCGCTGCTTCCGCCACAGGTTCTTGTCATATCGTAAGGATTGATGGTTTTACCAAAAATACTGTTAAAGGTCTGACTTCCTGCTCCAAATTCAGAGGTATTTGTTTTCCCTATAGTAATTGCTCCTGCTTTTTTTATTCTTTCCACTGCTATACAGTCAATATCGGGTATATTGTCTGTATATGCAAGAGAGCCATAGGTTGTTCTTATTGCTGACGTTTCAAGCAGATCTTTATGTGCTACAGGAATACCATAAAGAGGTCCCGTCATTTTACCTTTATCAACATCTTTTGCCTGCTTTAATGCTTTTTCACCGGTAAGTGTCACAATAGCATTTAATTTTGAATTTAATTGCTCAATCTGAACAAGATGTGCTTCCATAACCTCCAGAGCAGAAAGCTCTTTATTTCTGATATGACTGATTATTTCTGTAGCAGTCATAAAACAGATATCGGAGGATTTGATAGATTTTTCGGAAATTATCATTAAAAAATACCTCCTGAATTTTATATGAAAATGATGAAGTTTTATGCTCCACTGTCTATTCATTTTCATATTTGGTTGTGACCGATACGGTCATGCCTGTTAGTTTAAAGTTTATGTTGAATTACATACCTTATAATATCGGAATTATTTTTCATTTTCATTTTCTTTAACATTCTAGTTTTATAAGTACTGATGGTTTTAAGACTCAGAGACAGTTCATCTGCAATATGCTTTATAGATTTTCCCGACCCTATCATACACATGATAAACAATTCACGGCCCGAAAGACTTTCATGAGGTAATTTACTGTTGTCCTGCTCCAGGTTAAGAGCCAATAATTCAGCTACAGAAGGGGTAATATATTTTTTACCTTCTCTTACAAGGCGAATGGCCTCCGTTAATTTATCGGGAAGACTTTCCTTTGTAATATATCCTGATGCTCCTGCCTGAAAAGATTTTATGGCATATTGTTCTTCAGGATACATACTTAATATGAGAACAGGTATATTTATTTTTTTGGCCTTTAATTCTTTTAAAACTTCAAGACCGCTCATATCAGGAAGAGACAGATCAAGCAAGATCAGATCATATTTCTGACATCTAACCTTTTTTAACACGTCCAGTCCCCTGTCCGCCTCGTCTGCTACAACAATATCTTCTGTCTCCCCAAGTATCTGCTTTAAGCCTCTCCTTACAATCGGATGATCATCAACAACAAGTATTCTGGTCATAAATTTTATATACACCTTTACATTATTTTTGCCGGTAAAGAAAATTTATAAGGCCACGTTTTTCTACATGGCTATTCTTTTAAAATACTCCTCTGTATGACACTATAATATAAAAAAGGCGTAAAAAATATCAGATAATAACTATTTTTTTTGTAGGAGTTTTGCTATTTTCAACGACAGAATATTCAATTTAATTGAAATATATTATTGATCTGAGCATAAACATGTAATAAAAGCTTTCCTTCCGCAACGTAACACGTCACGAAAGTATATCTGTATTATTTACGCTCACCTCAATAAAAGGAAATCATATTCAAATACCGAATAATATTAAATTCTTATATAAATATCTGTAAAAACATAATATTAAGAGCCTATCGGGAAAGTAATATTTTTTTTAAATCCTTTCCACTGCCAGGTTCTGGAGAAAAATATATACCGTATTAACAGCCGGTTGTAAATTAAATAGAGGCCAAATAGTAGATGTCTGTAAAAACAGGTTTTCTTTCAGGAAAATTATATATTTGTAAGCGTTTAGCAGTTAGCTGTCAACTATCAGCTAAAGATTACAAAATCTGATTATACAAATAATTTTAAATAATAGATTTAATCACATTTATTATGTAATTTTCATAAAATCTGACTGCTGATAGCTGAACTCTTACATATATTTTTCGAAAGAGCCTGGCAGTGGAAAGCTATAGGGCGACGTTTCGGATAGTCTCTAAGAAGGGAGAAAATTCGTTGATAACAATATATAAATTGTTTTTATCCAGATTTATATTATAGAATCAACGAAATAATAAATATGTTCTTAAAAGCAGTTTTCCCGGGAAAATATATTCAGGGTGAAGGGGTTTGGAGTCAGTTACCGGAGTGGATTAAATTACTGGGTAAAAAAGGATTGGTTATTGCTTCACCTACGGTAAAAAATAAAATTCTTCCGCCATATATCAGTGCTTTAAACGAAAATTCGATCTCTATAGAACTCTTCCAGGGAGAGTGCTGTGAAGGTGAATTAAATCGTATCTCCAGTATTATTACCGGTAAAGGTATAGACGTTATTGCAGGTATGGGTGGCGGTAAGGCTATAGATACAGCAAAAATTGCTGCAGATCGTCATAACATCCCTGTAATTATTGTTCCAACCATTGCCTCAACTGACGCACCATGCAGTGGCTGTGCTGTCCTCTACTCAGAAGAAGGATATTTTCAATCAGTTTATTATCAAAAAATGAATCCCCAGGTAGTACTGGTTGACATGACATTTATTGCCAGTGCTCCATCAAGATTTCTGGTAGCAGGTATGGGTGATGCTCTGGCTACATGGTTTGAAGCAAGATCGTGTCAAAGAACGGGTTCTCAGAATGCATGTGGCGGATACAGTACGATGACAGGACTCAATCTTGCCAGACTATGTTATGATACAGTGATTAAGTATGGTGTTAACGCTAAAATTGCCTGTGAAAAACATATTATTACACCGGCTTTGAACCACATTGTAGAAGCGAATATACTTCTGAGCGGTATTGGTTTTGAAAGTTCCGGCCTGGCAGCAGCCCATTCCATTCATAACGGGCTCACAGCATTAGATGAAACTCATTCTTTTTATCATGGCGAAAAAGTAGCTTTCGGCGTTTTAGCCGGACTTCATCTTACAGATGCATGTCCTCAGGAAATGGAAGATGTTTATACTTTCTGTAAAAAAATAGGGCTGCCTACTACATTTGCCGATATAGGTCTGAAAAATATTGACAGGAATAAACTTATGAAGGTTGCAGTGAAAGCCTGCGAACCGATAGAAGCCATTCATAATGAAGCAGGAATTATTACTCCGGAAAAAGTCTTCAATGCCATGATCGCCGCAGATGCTGCAGGCGAATCAAGAAAAAAATAATCTATTTATAGTGTATTTCATAACTTATTAGAATTTTATATGAAAATGATGAAGTTTTATGCTCCACTGTCTATTCATTTTCATATTTGGTTGTGACCGATACAGTCATGCCTGTTAGAGTCAACTACCACCGACAAAGTCGGTGGCCTGAAAAAGGAATAATTTTTATAGAGGTTTGTTGGGCCTTCAGCGATTACTTCCGCTTTCAGACTCCAATAAACCTGCTCAACAACCTTGTTGATGAGCTAAAGGTGTGGGGCCTCCGCCCCCACGCCCCACCACCGACCCTGTCGGTGGCTTCGCTAAGTACCGTAACAGGTAAATTGGTACCCAAAAAATATGGAACACGCTCCTGTCCCTGGCCGGGCTCTGGAGGAAAAGATATGCCGTAGTAAAAGAGAGTTATAAATTATATAGACGCAAAATATTAACAGTCTGCAAAACCAGTTTGCCACGCAACAGGATCATATCTTTTCCGGAAGAGTCCGGTCAGGGACAGGTTTTAGAAATGGATACTGACTTATCTGGAGCGGTACTAAGAGTGAAAAGAATAGGACATTATACTTTCACGCATAAATAATTATATATCGAAATATTTACATGAAATTAAGTAATTACAAGGATATTCTGATATTTTATTGATGCAATTATTTGCAAATTTGAGTATAATCACTATTCACTACTCACTTTTCACCCATTTTTATTGAGGTGAGCATAAATAATACATATATGCTCTCGTGACGCGTCACGAGAGGAAAACTTTTATTACATGCTTATACTCAGGTCAGTAATTATTGTTATTATTGAGGCAGGAAGATTAAAACTTCAAACCTATTTAATTACAGCCAGTAAAAATAAGGGTATTATAAAAAGTGCAAAAATTTTTAATTTAAAGGCATAGGAATTTTCATTTTTAATGGTATAAAATAAAGCTTTAAATAAAAATGTATAAGCAGTTTATCTAAATAATTTAATATTTATTTTTTAAAGTACATAATTCGTAACAACATATAACAATATAAAAAAACATAACGTCACCGTATGTTTTTAATTTAAAAAAAATTTTTACCAAAAAAATTCGTAACAAAAAGAAACGAGTCATAACGACCCGTTTCTTTTTGTTAAAATATAAAACCTGAAAAAATTAATTCTTCTTAAATTTTTGGAGAAAAGACGGTATGGAAACATTTCTATCCCCATCCTGAGCCTGAGTACCTTCCATAAATGAAGGCAGGGTTATAGTAGATGTTCTATAAGGAGAAACTTCCTGAATTTTCTTTATTATCTTTTCTTTTATAGGCAATATATTTCCGTCTACATTCTTTGTAAATCCTGTTGCCACTACAATAATTTTAACCTTTTCCCCCATAGTTTCATCACAGGCCGTTCCAAAAATAACAATAGCTTCCGGATCTGCAGCATCTGCTATCAGGTCTGCAGCAGCATTAATCTCCGTAAGAGTCAGATCTTCTCCACCCGTTATATTAAACAACACAGATCTAGCACCATTTATGTTTGTTTCAAGAAGAGGACTCGATATGGCAGCTTTTGCAGCATCGACGGATCTGTTATCTCCCTGCCCTGTTCCTATGCCCATCCATGCAGTACCTGCATTGCTCATTATAGTTTTAACATCTGCAAAATCCAGATTAATTTCTCCCGGCATAACAATCAAATCAGAAATACCCTGCACTGCCTGCCTTAAAATATCATCTGCTTCCCTTAAAGCCTCACGAAAGGTCGTCTTTCTTTCTACCACCTGGAGGAGTCTGTCATTGGGGATGGTAATAAGCGTATCCACTCTCTGTTCAAATCTTCCTATTCCTTCTTCAGCAAGCTTCATTTTATGTCTGAGCTCGAAGGCAAAAGGTTTTGTGACAACACCTACCGTAAGAGCACCGGTGCTTCTGGCTATTTCAGCAACGACAGGAGCGCCTCCTGTTCCGGTTCCCCCTCCCATGCCTGCTGTAATAAAAACCATATCTGCACCGTATATAGCATTGGCAATATCTTCTCTGTTTTCTTCGGCAGCTTTCTGACCTATCTCAGGCCTGGCACCTGCGCCGAGACCCCTTGTAAGTTTAATTCCTATCTGTATCTTAAGATCGGCCTTGCACATATCCAGAGCCTGTGCATCAGTATTTATAGCTATGAATTCAACACCCTGCACACCCATTTCAATCATTCTACCAACTGCATTACAACCGCCTCCCCCTACGCCTATTACCTTAATAACAGCCTGTTTCTTTATATCTTCATTATCAATATTCATATTCTGCTCCTTTCCGCAAATAGACGGAGTTATATCTATCTATCACATCATTAAATTTTCAGAAAATTATAAAATAATTAAAATTATATCATAAAATCTTCCATTCGTTACATATTTAGATAACTTTATCTTTTCACCATATAAATCCATTTATATCAATGCTCTTTGCGTTAATAAAATTATTGTTTATAAAAAAATTCAAAGATTGCGTTTTTTTACGACAGGTAAATTCACCTTTACTGAAAATTATAGTTAATGCATATAAATCTGTAATTAGTGAATAGTGAGTAGTGAATAGTGAATGGCAGGTAATGTCTTATTTTATTCACTTTTCACCTTTCACTTTTCACTCTGAATATTCTATAACAAATTTCTTTTTCCCTTGTATGTAAAATCACCTGTCATTTTTAAACGCAATTAAATTCAAAAAAAGATAATATTATAACTTGACATTGTCATATTATCTGCTTTGATAAAATAATTATTAGTTTTTTGAAAACTAAAAACTAATTGCTAATTGTTATATAAGACTCACTTTAATAACTATACTCAAGTCTGCCAATAATTACATCAGTAAAATGTCGGAATATCCTTATAATTACTTACTGAGGTGAGTATAAATAATGCATATTTTATTCTCGTGACGCGTAACGCGTAACGCGTGACGGGAGGATGCAATTTATTACATCCTCATGCTCAGGTCAGTAATTTTATATAAATATTTTGATGTAATTATTTATGTGTGAAAGTATATAAAATACTATATATAAAGGAAATTTCTATTTTTCATAGAATTCTGTATATATAAAATTTTATTTTCAGGTGATATTATGCAGGAACAGAGTAGATGTAATTTTATACCAGGAAAAATTCTTACACGTCAGTGTCCGAATAAAGCAACATGCCGTTGTATAAAATGTAACAGAGATATGTGTAATGAACATGCCATGCCTACCAGTGCAGGTATTATGTGTGTTGAATGTACTGCAGGCAAACCTGTAACACCGTTCCATGAAGAAGATCTTTATACAGATGAAGAAATGGCATTATTTGATAGAAATCATGCTTTATGGGCAGCCGATGCAGGAAGGTTATACGATTCTCTCGGTCTTAAAGACGATCAGTTTGACGCAAGTTAATAGAAAGGGTTATTTGAAATGAAAATAGTCCTTCTTTCCCACTCCTATCCTCCGTCTATAGGAGGAGTGGCAACTTCTGTAAAAAGACTGGCAGTAATGTTAAAAGAAAAGGGATTTTCTGTTTTTATTTCCACTTTATCAGGCAAACTGTTACCGGGACAGGAACAGGAACATATTGAAGACGGAATCCTGTCATATCATCTCGGAAAATTTCCCGGTACATCTGATACAAGAGCCTCATGGTTTGAGCAATTATGCAGAATTATAGATAAACATAAGATTGATATTGTCCATTCTTATTATGCTTCAAGAGCCGGCTTCACAGGAACTATGGCGGCAAAGCTCAAAGGAATAACTTCAATTGTAAGTATAAGAGGTAATGATCTCGAAAAAGACATGTTCTGCGGAAGCAATTTTCCCCTTATAGAATGGACCCTGAAAAATTGCTCCTATGTGACATGTGTATCAAAAAACCTGAAATCTCTTGCATCTATCATAATTCCTGAAAAAAAAATAGAAGTTATTTATAATTCAGTCAATACTTCTATTTTTAAGAAAGAACTTCGTGACAGAGAAATCCTTTCCAGTTTATCCATTCATGAAGGTGAACCAGTCACAGGTTTTATAGGAGAAGGAAAGGCAAAAAAAGGAATTTATAGCCTTCTTAAAGCTTTCTCACTTGTTCTGGAACAGAGAAAAAGCCATCTCTTTTTAATAGGCACTATGAGGCGGGAAATGGCTGATATGATAAAATTTTTTAGAAAAGAAAACCAGTTATTTAATCATTATTTACACATAGTACCTCCTGTTCTGCAAGAGTACACTCCTAAATTCTACAACCTTCTTGATATATTTATTATGCCTTCTCTGAGAGATGGCATGCCAAACGGAATACTTGAAGCCATGGCATGTGAACTCCCTGTTGTTACAACCTCGGCAGGAGCCATACCGGAGCTGGTGAAAAACGAAAAAACTGGTATAATAGTAGAACCGGGTAATATAGATAATCTGACATCATCTATGATAAAACTGATTGACAGTAAAGAATTAAGAGAAAAAATGGGGAAAAAAGGAAGGGAAAGAGTAATAAAACATTTCTCCCAATCGAATGAAGTAGAAAAAAATATTAAAATTTATAATAAACTGATAAAAAAGGGGGAGAGATCTTATGAAATTACCGGAAAACTTTAAAATTACAGGATCAGTTGATGAAATTTACTGGCAATTGAAAGATACTACAGACACTTTTGTGACAGAAGGTAAAAAACCATGGGTATTCGGATGCCTGGGAGCAATATTAATTATCTCACTCTTTACATTGATACCGATAATATTTATATCTTCGCCGGCAGAAGATGCCTCATACAGGGTCTGGGTATATTTTCTGGTGTCTATCCTTGCCGTATTTATGATTATTATGGCAGCAGCGAAACATAAAGCAGGATTTGCTAAGAAAAAAGAAGCGCTTGATATGATGGTGGGAATAATAGAAGCAGTAAGAGATGATTTAAGAAATAAAGGATTTATGACTCTGACCTGTGAATTTGCACCGGCAAAAAGACCGGTAGAATCTGACCAGAAGGCCAGTGAGCCAAGATTTTCCAGTGTAAGGAGAATAAAATATAAATATAAAACAGCAGATTTTAGATTTACCATGCTTGACGGTAATATCCTGAAAGTCCGCATCTATACAAAAGAAAGAGAAAAAATAAAAGTAGATCACAGAACAAAAAGATATTTCAGAAAAAAATTTCTTCTAAAAATCCGGCTGGATATAAATCATAAATGTTATGATATGGCCCGTTTTAACGATGGTGTCTACAATAATTATCAGCTTACCCCTAATATAGTAATTTCAAAGGTAAGTAAAGGTAAAAACCATATTTCTATAAAAGCCGTTCTGTCAAAGTTAGATCAATATTCAGGCAGACAGGCGGCAGGAATGATAAAGGGTATTTACGCAGGCATAAAACTTAAGAATTTTTCACAGATTGCAACCCGAACCGGTCATTATTAGTCTGGATAGAGACACGTTACGCGTCACGAATAATAATTTAAGAGATAGAAATTTTCATTTCTAATGCCTGTAAATCAGGCATTAGATAATTTTTTTATCTACAGGCATTTATCTAAATAATTTATGTATCAAATAAACAGTATAAAAAATAATACAGAAGAATTTATTTCATCTCTGCAACATGGGAGTCCCTATAAACCATTAAGTGTGAAAATAAAACTTACATGGAACTGTAATCTCTCCTGTGTTATGTGTAATTCTACAAGACAGATGAGAGGAACAGAACTCGGATATAAAAGAGTCGTCGGACTGGTGCAGGAACTTGCAGAAATGGGTTGCAAAAAAATACATTTTTCAGGAGGAGAACCTCTTCTGTGGGAAGGTTTATTTAACATTTCCGTATATGCAAGAAACAGAAAACATATAAAAGTAAATCTTACAACAAACGGAACTCTCCTGAACAGGGAAATGGCAAAAAAATCAATTTACAGTCGATTTAAAACCATATCAATTTCACTTGACTCTCCTGATGAGTCAATTCATGACAGGATCAGAGGTACAGGAAACTGGAGAAAAACCATAGAAGGGATAAAAAATCTTGTAAAAGAAAAAGAACTGGCTGAAAGTGGAACTAAAATAAGACTCAATGTTGTTGTAAGCAAATTAAACTATAAAAGCCTTCATAAACTGCCTGAAATGGCATCTTATCTGGGAATAGACTATCTCCTCCTCATACCCGTAGATGATCATCTCGGTATGAATTTTAAATTAAATTATGACGAACTCCTTGAATATAATACAGAAACAGGGCCTGCCCTTGATGAAAAAGGAACTAAATATAACCTCTGGGAATGGCCTGACCAGGCTTTCCCTTTCGGAAAAACTTTTTCATCTCTTGAATTTTCTTCAAAAGGGTTGTATGCTATGGGTATATATGAAAAAATTCCCTGTTTTGCTCCCTGGCTTCATTCTTTTATATCTCCCAGAGGGAGGGTATTTATCTGCTGTATGACGAAAGATGTAGGAGTACTCGGGAAAATTAAAAAGAAAAATTTCAAGGAAATATGGGAAGGTGACCTCTATAAACAGGCCAGGCATATAATGCTCAAAACACGATTCCCCGAATGTTTCAGATGTGATAGCTTTTTAAAGGAAAACATACAGATATGCAAATACTTATCTCATAATGATAACAGGAATGATACAGAGTTTCTTGCAATAAAATAAATACAGGGAAAAAAGAGTATGTCAAATTGCGTGAAAGGATTGAACATCTTGAATATAGATCCTGAAAAAGTAAAAGAAGGTTATAAAAAAATAATAGGAGAAATAAATCTACCTCATCTGGATTTAAAGAAAGTGGCACCAAAAATCCTTGATGTCATAGTCGATGTGTTCGGAGCAGACAGAGCAGATCTTGCTATAATTAGAGAAGATTTTGATATAAATCACATGGCTCTTACGGAAGAAAATGCTGTAAAATTAAGAATAACAAAGGGTTATAAGGATGAAGACTGGCTTATGCTTGTAGAATCGGGAGTACTTATGGAGAGCATCCGTCATGCCATAGTTACAAAAAAAAGTCAGATTTATTCAGATACATCTGAAGAAGCACCTGACAGGATGGAAATATCTGAAAAACTCAAACATGGATGCTGGATGAATTATGTTCTTGTTATACAGGATAGAGCAGTGGCAAACGTTCATCTTGCAAGTAAAGAAAGATTCTACTACCAGATAGGTGAATTAAAAGAACTGGAACATATGAGTCAGTTGCTTGCAACTGCCATCAATGTGGCAGGTCTGTGGGAAAAAGAAAGAATGCTCCTCATGGAATTTATCCATTCTCTTAATGTTGCTCTTGAGGTAAGAGATAAATATACGGCAGGCCACGTAGAGAGAGTAAAACTTTATTCAGGGCTTATAGCACAGGAACTCAAACTACCTGATGAGGAGATAGAATTAATAAAAACTGCTGCCATATTACATGATATAGGTAAAATCGGAGTAAGTGACAGTATCCTGAAAAAGCCGGGAGCTCTGAGTGAAGATGAAAGAAAGGAAATACAACAGCATGTAGTTATGACAAACGACATACTTAAAAATCTTTCTCATCTTGATGCAGCCAGGAAGCTGGCATGTTTTCATCATGAAACATATAACGGCACAGGTTATGTAATGGGAGTCAGTGGAGAAGACATACCATTCGGTTCAAGAATCATTTCCATTGCCGATACCTTTGACGCAATGACTTCAAACAGAGCATACAGAAGAGCCTTTTTTGTAGAAGAAGCACTTAATATTCTGGAAGACCCGAATATAAAGCAGTGGGATAAGAAGATTGTAAAAATCTTTACAACCTTTTTGAGGACAACCAGATTTAAATCAATAGCAGAAAAGGAAGGCCTTATTTTTTATAAAGACGGTAAATATGATAGAGAAAATAGTTCTCTTAAATTCAAACAATTTACAGGTTTTTTTACTGACCTGACCATAAATATGAAATGAAGGCTTTCGTCCCGTTACCTTTCACGAGAGCAGTTATGTATTATTTATGTTCATAACAGTAATTAATATGAATATTTTTATCTGATGGAGGAATTTTATTATGAAAAAATCCGGTCTATTTTTATTATTTTTTATAGTTACAATCAGCATTGTAACCCTTTCTATCGTTCTTGCCCAGCAGAAAACCTGTCCCAACTGCAAAGCAGAATGCAAAGTAGAATATAAACTCTGTCCCTTCTGCGGCTATAAATTCGAAGAACCACCTGCTGCAGGTAATCAGCCAGGTGGGCCTTTGATTATAACAAAAATAGAGCCTCTACAGGGTCCTCCCGGCTCACAGATAAAAATCAGTGCCCAGAATATTCAGGCAGGGAATCTGGGTATATACAGGGTCGATTTCAACGGTGTTACAGCTCTTATTGAATCTGTTCAGGCCGATGGTATATATGTTATAGTTCCACAGAATGTTACCAGCGGCCCAATAAATATCTATGTAAACAATGAACAGATCAATTATATGGGTTATTCCTATTTTACGGCAGGTGCTGCCCCTGTCATGGCAACTCCTCAGACCACAGTCGACACAGGTATGACAACAACCAGTATAACTTCATTACAGCAACAGACTCCAGTGACCCAGGCAAATATACCGACACCTGTAGTTCCTCCTGTTCCTACTGCTCCACTGAGTGTAACAAATATACCTGCCGGTACGTTAAGTATGGGAAAAATTGTTTATACATCGTGGGATAAAAACAAAAACTATGAAGATATATGGGTAATAAAATCAGGAAGCAAATCTCCTGTAAATATAACACATGATACCAATTATAATACAAACCCCTGCTGGTCACCTGACGGGAAATTAATAGCCTTTACCTCAACAAGGGAAGGTAACAGGGAAATCTATGTAATGAGCCAGGATGGTACACAGTTAAGAAATCTTACAGGCAATTCTTTCTGGAATGATAATCCTGACTGGTCACCTAAAAATAATAAAATAGCCTTTGAAAGCTGGAGAGATGGGAATCTTGAGATATACTCCATGAATACGGACGGAAGAGGCCAGGTAAATCTGACGAAAACCGCAAAAGATGATATCGAGCCTTCGTGGTCACCGGACGGAACAAAGATAGCCTTTACAAGTAACAGAGAACAGAATTTTGAAATATTTATTATGAACGCCGATGGAAGTGGCCAGCACAATCTGACCAGAGCAGGTACTACAGATGAAAAAGAGCCTGCCTGGTCACCTGACGGAACAAAAATAGCCTATACCTGTCATAAAGACAGTCAGGATGACATATATATCATGACTGTAAAAGGTACCAATCATGTGAATATAACAAATAATCCTCTATCGGACGACCGTTCTCCATGCTGGTCCCCTGATAGTAAAAAAATTGCCTTTATGTCAAACAGGAGTACTACGGCAGAATCTAACTACTGGGAAATATGTATTATAAATGTTGACGGAAGTAAAGTAATTAACGTGACAAATAACTCCTACTGGGACGGATTCCCCAGATGGGTAAAATAGACAGGGATTTTCGGGATTTATGGGATTGACAGGGAAAAATGCTATTTATTGGTACGGGTTCCGTCCAGGTAAGACATGATCAGCTTTATTTCTTCTTGCATCTGTTCCACTCTGTTTCTTGCAAGTTCGCGGAAATGTCCTTCACTCTCTGCAGTAGTCAGCGTCTCCTGGAATATATCACTTATGGATTTATTCGGAGCTATTTGAATTAATTTTTTCAGTTTTGCATCATTTAATTGCTTCAGGTTCATAAGCAAAACTCCCTCAATCAACAAAGAAAAATTTTTGTCATAAAGCTCGGACAGAATTCTCCGTGCCCTACAGTAAGTTTACATAAAAGATATACGTTTGTCAAATTTATCTGAAAATTTTTTGGATTCTATCATAAATTTTGTGTATAATCTGTTAAATTCCTGTTTCATGTCTTCACAGAAAACCTTATAGATTAACATTTATCTCTTTTTTTTACTCCCTTTTCTCTTATGAGAAGATTTCTTTCTACTATCCAGTTTTCTCTTCAATGCAGAAGTATATTCGTGTAAACTTCTCATATAATTCTCATTATAGGGAGCAAGTTCCATAGCCCTCTTTACAGCTTCTACAGCCCAGTCAAACTTGCCGAGGCTGTAATAGGCAAGGGATAAATTATAATGAGCATTTGCAAAATCAGGGTTTTCTTCCAGAGCTATTTTATATTCCTTTATAGCAAGATTGAATTTTCCCCTGTTATAATATACACAGCCCAGATTATTATGGGCCAGAGAAAAAGCAGGGTCAAGCTCTATAGCCCTCTTATGATATTCCATAGCCTCATCAAGATTTCCCATACAATAATAAACTTCTCCCAGCGTATTATAAACTTTTGGATTGGCCGGGAATAATTGAAGGGATTTATTGTAAGCCTCAATAGCTTCATTAAAGAGTCTCAATTTTTGATAGGCATTTCCCAGATTGGAATAAGCAAGATCATATAAAGGATTAAGTTCTATGGCTTTTTTATAGTATTCAATAGATTTTTCCGAAGAGCCATGATTACAGTAATAACATCCCAGATTATTATATGCTACAGGATAATATGGCGCAAGTTCGATAGCTTTTTCATAATGTTCCCTTGCTTCATCCACAAATTCACAGCTATATAAAAATTCACCGTAACTGTTATGAAGAAAAGCCTGATCAGGGTTTTTTTCAAAAGCCATTCTATAAATCTTCCTGGCTTCTGCCGTTTTGCCAAGCTTATAATATGAAAGAGCCAGATTTTCCCAGGCAATCATATAGGTCGTTGATAATTCTACTGTTTTCTGGTAATATTCTATAGCTTTAGGATAGTCCTGAAGATTATAATAAGTAGTTCCAAGGTTGTTATAAGCCAGATAATAGGATGGCTCAAGCTGAATGGCTTTTTTATAATATTTAATTGCCCCTTCTATATCTGATTGTTCATAATAAATTTCACCGAGATTTCTATAAATAAATGCATCGGTAATACCAAGGTCAATGAGTATGTTATATTCTTCTATAGACTTATCAAGCTCTCTTAACCTGTAATAAATGGAAGCAAGATTCAGGTGAGCGAGAGCAAATTTCTCATTTAATTCTATGGCTTTTTTATACTGTATACCTGCTTCATGGAGTTTATCCTGCCTGAAATAAACACAGCCAAGATTATTATAGGCCATAGAAAAATTTTCATCCAGTTCTATAGCTTTCTTGAACTCTTCTTCTGCTTCAGGCAATTTTTCAAACTGCAGATAAAGCTGTCCCAGTTTGTTATGAATGGAAGGAACAGAAGGGGAAATCTCCAGAGCTTTTGTATAGTTTTCCAGTGCAAGCTCGAAATTCCCCATTTCATAATAAATTTTACCGAGTCCTCCATATGCCACTGTATCACAGGGATCATATTCAATTAATTTTTTATATTCTTCAATAGCAAGTTCTGTCTGTCCGTGGTTACGATAAGCCAGGGCTATATTTCTCCTTATAACTGCACAGTCAGGTTCTATGTCCAGGGCTTTCTCAAAATATTCTATAGCTGATTGAATATCATTCTGTTCATAAAGTATAAGAGCAAGATCATTATAGGCCATTGATGATTCTGGCTCCAGATAAATTAATTTCTTATATTCTTCAATGGCAAGATCTATTTTTTTCTGCTCATAATAAAGATTGGCCAGATTCCTGTGAGTCTCTACGAGATCGGGATCTATATGGAGAGCCCTCCTGTATTCCATAAGAGCTTCATCAATGTTACCCTGACGATAATAAACGAGACCCAGATTATTTCTTATCATGCCATCTTCATTTAATTCCATGGCCATATTATACTGTGCTATAGCTTCATCATATTTTTCCATTAAATAATAAGTATAGCCCAGATCATTATGTATTGAAGGATCCTCGGAAGACAGGTCTATAGCTTTTTTATAATGTTCTACAGCTTCTTCATACTGGCCGAAAGCACGGTAAGTACAGGCAAGATTATAATAAGTAATGGCATAATCAGGCCTTATTTCTATGGATTTTTTATAATTTTCCAGTGATAAATCTCTATCGCCCAGTTCCAGATAGGTAAGACCGAGATTATTATAAGCAGATGCCAGGGCAGGATCCCATTCTATAGCTTTCTTATACGCTTCTATAGCTTCATCATATTTTCCATCATTATAAAGTATCAGTCCCTTTGAATTGTATTCTATAGCTTTAGAAGCTTTTTCTTCTATATGTTTGAGCCTTGCATCAACAATCTTATTGTAAAGCTCTGTTCTCACAGTATAAAGAGATTCATAGGGTACTTCATAAAGTTCTGTAACAGAACCTCTGATAGAGTTCCTCACAGGTTCTTCCTGACAATCAGGCTCTCCGTAACAAAGAAAAAGAGACACATTTATGTGTGGCGGAAGAGGTAAATTATGAAAATAGGCATATTTCGTACTTTCAAAAAAACACCTGTTACAGCGATATATATATACTTTAGAAGGAATATTCGGAGCAACAGAGGGTTGAACAGGTTCTGCTCTGTCCTCCTGTTCCGACATATCACCGGTCTTAACGGTTTCTGCCACTGCTCCTCGAAAAACCTTTCCATGAGGTTCTTCTGTTTTAAAATATCCATCTAACCTGCGTAAAAATTGTTCCTTTAGTTTTTTAAACTCCGGAAGACTTTCTTTACGGGCAAGTAAAAGTTCTTTTTTTATAGACTTATTTCCACAGGCAGGGCATCTGCCAAATAACGTTCCTAACATATAATTTCCCCTAAAAATAATTTAAATAAAAATATGAGTCCAGTGTCTTTAGAAGGGGAAAACATATCAGCAGGTAAGATATCCTTTAATAGCGTGTCTATATATAAGGCATTCCTTATCATCTGAAATTGAAAGTTTTATATTCCATCTGTCAAACCACTGAATACGGCCTTTTACCTTCTCTCCGTCTCTGAAGATAATCTCTATATCTTTATTATTTTCTACAAGGTCATTGAAAAACTTCGTAGTCAGATGTTCTGTTTCAATCTGAGGCTCTTTATCCTGTTTGACGTCAGTTTTTTCTGTTTCACAGGTTTCAGTCATTATACTATCCTTTCTAAACTGAAATAATACCAATAGAACTGAAAAATTCTACAAGAAATAGAAAATTCCTTTTATAATAATCTATTGTTTATCAGGGACATGTTCTGGAAAAAGGGACTTCATTTCTGTCCAGGAAAAGGGACACACAGGTTCCCGGTATTACAAGAGACAGAGGCATTTCCTTTGCAGAAGGAGAATCAAGGCTGCCTGTAGCATAAATGAGACCTGTAAAATTACCGGCCGTATCAAACATACCGGAACCAGAACTACCAGGTTTTATATCCATTCTGAATCCCATAACCTGTCTGCCCTTATCATTTAATACCTTATAAATCAATCTCCCTGAAGAGATATTATTCCATGGATCTTCCGGATTTACAGATGCATAATAAAATTCCTGACCGCTGTAGGTACCGCTGTTATCAACTGTTGTAACTGAATTAAAATTGCATGTTTCATATGGCTGTATTAAAGCTAAATCACGCCATTTATCCACATCTATTACCCTGGCGGGAAAAGATTTCTTTTTCCCCTTACATAACAATACGACTGTTATAGAATCTGCCACCTTTCCTTCCGATATGCCACAGGCTCTGGCTGTTTCCCTGCTTACGGAAATACAATGGTAACATGTAAGAATATGTCCCTTAGGTGAAACAAGGACTCCGAGAGAATTACTCTGTTCCACAGGCACAGATGTTCTGTTTTTTACAACAGTCCAGAACATGTCAAGTCTGACAATAGAATTATTGATTCTCTCCGTACTGTTATCGGCATAGGTGGCAGAGATAAACAGAGAAAAAATTAATAATATGAATATAATGCTCATATAAGTAATAACCAAATATACCGGTTTATTCATCAATAATTACAACTTTCATTTTATCTATATTCTGGAACGATATAATCTTCATGATAACATTCAGAAAAATCGAGACCTGTTTCCGGGAAATTCTCCAGAAAACACAGAGCATAAAATCTGAAAAACGTATGAATGGGAATAAAGGGAACAAGAAATAAATAAGAAATTACCATAATTATACAGAATATCAAGAGACTTCCGATAATGCCTGCTATAATGCCGATTGTAACATTTTTCATAAAGAGAAACACAACACCTGCTCCTATACCGATTGATATGATTACAAGAGGTATATACACAACAGCCAGAACTATAACAGCGGGAATCAGCAGAACAATACTGAGAAAAGCACCGGCTGCGACAAAAGCAGCTTTCAGGGCATAATAAATGAGAAACTGAAAGGGATAATTCAGTATTAATCTTGCAAGAAAAGCAATAGAACCTGCTATTCCCATATCTCTGGCATAGGAAATCGGACAAGCAAAATCATATGTGAGAGAATATATAATACTGGATATTATAGCAAGTATGAGAAAGGCTATAAAAGAAAGTATAAAATTCGGAATAATGGTCCAGATTGCAAGAGTGGCCTGTGGATTATTTATTATATGCCATAGATGCAAAAAAAGTGGAATAAATATAATGATCGTAACTATGAAAAACACTGCTCCAACAAGGATGTTGAAAAGGAAAAGAGAAAGACCTTTATTCTTATTACCTTTAAAGCTTCTTACAATAGATACATGTCTCTGTATTAATGATTCCATAAATACAAAAAACATATTGGCCCTTATATAAGAAATCACTAAAGATATAGCAGTAACCATTATAACAGACAGAGCGATTAAAAGATAAATCAACACACTATGGTCTCTGTAAAATGTCTGTATATGTTCCAGATTCTGTCTCAGACCCTCTGAGACATTATCAGACGACCCTCACCCACCGCCACTGCTGCTACTACCTCCGTTATAACCACTGCCGCAGCTGGCTCCTGCCTGCTGTAATACTCCGCCAAGAAAACCTGCCAGACTCAATTCAAACAATTTCCTCCAGCTAAAGGGATGGAGAAAAAAAAGTTTTGTTCTTCTGAAAGCTTCATACATAGCTTTCTCTGCATAAAGCATTTATATAAGCACCTCCTTGAAAAATCGTAATGCGTAACGCATAACGTGTGACGCCTGATTATTACCATTTTACCACCAGAATGGATAAAAATCATCGGCTTTACTTCTGGTAAGATTTTTAATGTGTGAGCCGTCAACATTCATTATATAAATATCCCATGAACCGCTTCTGTCAGAAGCAAAAACTATTTTATTTCCGTCAGGAGACCATACGGGAGTGGTATCCTCTCCCGGTTCATCCGTAAGATTCACCCTGTACCATCTATCCCATTTTCTGTCCCATGTAATTCTATAAATTTCTTTATTTCCATGTTCACGGGAAACATAAAGTATGGAATAGCCGTCAGGAGACCATTTCGGCGCAGCTTCTTTATCACATTTTTTATCCAGAACACAGGGAGAATATCCTTTTGAAGAAATTATCTGTAAATCTGCAAACTCCTGATGATGGGTAAGAAAAACAATATCCCTGCCATCAGGAGCAAAAGACGGAAAATAATCATCATCTTCACTGCTGGTCAGGCGGTTGAGAGATTTCCCTTCAGGTGTCATGGTATAAATCTCATTATTTCCTTTTATCCATGATTCAAAAACAATTAATTTTCCGTCTTTCGACCAGTCAGGATGACCGTCATAAACACTGTTTTTCGTCAGTCTCACCTTTTTTGAATTACTTATGGTCATGACATAAATCTCAGGATTACCGTCCCCATCTGTTTCGTAAATAATTTTTTTACCGTCACCGGACCAGCAGAAGGAAGGCGCATAATCATAGGCCTGATTGGTTGTAAGTCTTTCCGGATCTGTGCCGTTTTTCTTCATGATATAAATATCGGGATTACCGCCTCTTGTAGAAATAAACCCTATATATTTACCGTCAGGAGAACCGACAGGCATGGAATCAGCTTCACTGTTATCGGTAAGTCTCTTTCTGGAAGAACCGTCCTGTTTAATGGAATAAATATCATAATTTCCGTTTAAATCCGTAACATAAAGAATGAGATTCGGTACTTTTGACGCTCCCATAGAAATGGTACATATAATAGAAAAGATAATAAGAAAACAGATAAAATTTTTCATACTCAAAATCTCCTCTGTAAAAAATTACAGGAAATATAGAAAAAATCTATTTCTTTTTCCTGGTTTCCTGTTTCTTTAAAACCTTTCTTTCACGGGCAAGATTAACAAAATTATAGGAACATCTGTAACAAAAAATATCTCTTGCAGCAGTTCTTTCGAAACAATCAGAGCACTGTTTTTTGGGCACAGGCGGGCGACAAAGGAAATATAATATCCATCCCGCCACAGGTAAAAGTATTGCTATATAAGCCCACAGCAGAGCCCACATATTTCTGTTCCTGGCATCTTTATATATGGCCAAGGCTACCCGGAGGATAAGAAAAACACCTATGATTTCTATTACAGTAATCAGTTTTTCCATAGAAATCATACTCCTCACAACCACTCCGCCCATGCTGGCAGAGAACAGCGGATGGTATACAACATGACCTTAATCCACCGGGAGTCGGGAAGAAAATCGCCCATACCCTGGATGTAAACTATAATCATATTTTACCATAACATGAGGCTATTTAAAATAATTTTATATAAAACCTTTATAATCTTTATTCACAATTTCCATGTCATGTCACATCACATAACTCACAAATCAAAAAAAAAATATATACAGATTATAAAACATGGACAACATATTTTTGTAATCTTTTTAGAAAAAATATGCAAGGAAATTCCTACATATATGATAAAAAATGCTATTGTAAGAAATTTATATGCTCGACGGACAGGCTGTAAAATTGTAAGACCTGTTTCTGAAGAACTCATGAAAAAGAATGAAAACTTTTTATGCCGGAAGAAATAATGGCTTAACGTTTGTTAAATAAAGGCCTATCAGGCTAAGTACCACTACAGATAAGTTCATACCCATTTCTAAAACCTGTCCCTGTCCGGACTCTTCCGGAAA
>CAYSLJ010000044.1:0-44146 GCA_964431735.1 uncultured Synergistia bacterium
CGCGTCACGATATAAATTATAACTATGATGTAATTATTTTCAGACAGTTCCTTATGGGCGCCTCTCTGTGTTCGCCCGGTACCGGTGAAAACACGCATTACGCATCACGTCTCGAACAATGTCGATATATTCATATCTGTATCCATAGAAACATGAAAATTTTTTCTTGCTTCTTCCAGCTTATTTCCCAGTAAATCTATTTTTGTTTTCATTTCTTCTTCAGACGTTGAGTCAAGCCATATTTTCTGAAGGCATTTCTCAAATGTTTCATCACTTTCAACATCTCCCAGTATGAGGTCCAGTTCACCTATGACCAGTTCAAACATACGTATTTTTTCTGAAAGAAGGTAAAGAATATATCCTTCGAATGTATCGAGTAATGACAGGTTGAATACAAGAACTTCTCTTTCCTGGGTCAATCTGTGAATTCTTCCTATACGCTGTTCAAGTTTCATAGGATTCCATGGGAGATCATAATTAACCATAATATGGCAGAACTGAAGGTTTTTCCCTTCACTTCCCGACTGTGTGGAAATCAGTATCTGCCCGTCTGCTTTGAAATACATAAGCTGTTCATCTTTTTCTTTAATACTCATTTCACCGTTAAAAACTGCCACTTTATAACCATGACCTTCAAGCATTCTGCGCAGATGATCCTGTGTTATGAGGAACTCTGTAAATACTATTACCTTGTCAGATGTTCTTTTAACTATTTCAATAAGGGCAAGGCTTTTTCTGCTTTCACCTGTTCCTTCTCCCATATGGCAGAGCTTTCCCAGATTCTTATAGTCTTCTGATAAAGGATCAAATTTTTCTTTCCAGTGTTTAATCATATCCATTACTGCATGAATACTGCTTCCCAGGGCTTTCTGCATCTGTATGAGGTGAAGAGACAATCCTTTTATTTCTTTGTTTTTTCTGTAATAATTCCTTATAAACTGTGTGAATTCAATACGGAATTTCCTTTCCGTAAGGGATTCTCTTAAATAATAAATACCTGCCCTCCTGGGAGGAAGATATACATCTACATTGCTTCTCCTGTTTCTTATCATAACTTCTTTTATCAGTTTTTTTAATTCTTCTCCATTCAAAGGTATTCTTTTATCGGAAGAATTAACAAAATTTTTACGAAAGTCTCTTAAATTTCTGAGCTGTCCCGGTTTTAACAGGGTAATAAGATTGAAGAGTTCTTCCAGATCATTCTGAACAGGTGTGGCAGTAAGCATAAGGATATATCTTTTGCTTATTTTATTTACCATTTTCCATCCTTTACTTGTACGGTTTTTCAGCTTATGTGCTTCATCTATTATAAGGAGATCGTAATGTATTTTTGTTATTATCTCACAGTGGTCATCCCTTCTTGCAGTATCTATGGATGCAATGAGTTTATTATGTTCTTCCCAGTCATTTTTATTATTCTGGATATAAAACTCTTCCTGAAAATGAAGGCTCATTTCTTCTTTCCACTGTGTTGTAAGAGAAGCGGGAACCAGTATGAGTATTTTCCTGGCAAGGCCTCTGAGGAGAAGTTCTTTTATAATAAGTCCTGCTTCTATAGTCTTTCCCAGTCCCACTTCATCAGATAGAAGCACTCTCCCTCTCATTATTCTTAATGCATCCAGGGCAGCTTTTTTTTGATGGTTATAGGGAATTACCCCTATGGAAGCCAGAGAAATCAATCTGTTAAATCCCGATGTAAGTGATAGCCGTTCGGCTTTCATTCTCAAATCAAACCATTCCGGGTCATAGAGCGTTGTTTCTTTAAATATGTTTTTGTCTGCAGGAGTAAAAAAGATTTCGCCTGAAGTTTTGTTTGTTTTATGATATGTTTCGGAAACCTTTAGAGCTTTAAAATCAAGTTTCTTTGTAAATGCCGGTGCCTTTGTTGCAATGTGTCTCTTTGTTTCGACCCAGATAAATTTTTCATTTCTGTCAGAAGACATATTTTTCCAGAACATGTCTGTCATGTCCTGAAGCATTTCTCCTGATGATTGATACCTTTTGTTTATGTCATTCTGAACTGCCCGTAATATGATACGCTCTCCTTCAGCAGAAACAGAAGGGTTGAAAACAGTAACAGGCGAGTCATGAAGGGTGAACAATTTTTCTTTAGAAGGATCTCTTCCTGTAAGAAGATAATGGAGAGTAACTCCGAGAGCATATATGTCCGACCTGGGGTCTTCCTGTCCTTTATACTGTTCGGGAGGTGAGTAACCGGGAGTTCCGAATTTAAGTTCATCCTGTTCTCTTTGCTGGAACAGTCCTGTTATGCCAAAATCAACCAGTGTAATTTTTCCGTATCTGTCAATCATTATATTGGCCGGTTTCAGGTCTCTGAATATATAAGGAGAAGGTTTTCTTGTATGAAGATAATCCAGAACCTGACATATTTCTATAGCCCATTGAAATACCTTTTCTTCAGGAAAAGGATGAAAGTTATTTTCTTCAATAAGTGTTTCCAGATTTTTTCCTTCTATATATTCCATTACAAGATAATAACGTTCCTGTTCTTTAAAATAATCGGTAATTCTCGGTATATGTTCATGTTTTAATTGTACCAGCACCTTTGCTTCTCTGGAAAACATGTCGAGCAGTGTTTCCTGTGGAATTGACATTTGAGGTGAAGGGGACATTTCTTTTATAGCACAGTAGCCAAAAATTCTGGAAAGTTCAGGTGATATGTAACAGGCTTTATATACTGCCCCCCATCCGCCGCGACCAAGAAGTTTTTCTATTTTATATCTTGTCTGAAGAACTGTTCCTTCTGTCACGAGGTTTTTTTCTGAACTCATCCTGTTTGAACCCTTTCACCCGGTTACCCCGAAAATTCATAAAATGGCCGGGTATGTTTGTATGATTGATGATAGAAGAGGAATGAAAGGTTTTTTAGATAAAATTTTAATCTCTCAAAGTGCCGATAAAGCTATCTATATATATACATGCTTCTTCCCATTCTGCTTTACCGTTATCTCTGACAATAATTTCTTTGAGTTTTGCCAGTATATCCCGATTAAATTCCGAATCTTCATTGTATTTTGTATAGCTGTTAAGGAATTTCCTCAGGCCTTTGGTAATAAGTATGGACATATTCATAGGAATATCAGAATTCCAGTCATTTATCATATCCATATACTCCTGTATTTTCATACTCATCACCTGATTCTTTAATTATTAATATCTCTCTCAGTCAATTTTAATATAAAATTTGGAAAATTTCAAGTAGATTGCGTTTTTTTATGACAGGTAAATTCACTTTTACTGAAAGTTGTAATTTATTTCATAGAATAGTGAGTAGTGAGTAGTAAGTAAAATCTAATTTTTTACTGTTCACTTTTTACTCTGAATATTCTGAGAAAAATTTTTTCCTATTTTATATAGTAAGAGACTGTAAGAAAATAACTCTGGCAAATTATGGTTTTTTTCCTCCCGTCACGCGTTACGTGTTACGATTGTAAATATGATAAGGTTATTTTTTTACAACCAAAGATAAAATCATTTATATATAAAAGATCCTGCTATATATAGCAGGGACAGGACTCCCATGGCAATACACATTACAGCCCATCTGAAGAGTAAATATTCTTTTACAAGATCTCCGTAAAGTTCTTTTCTTACTATAAATTTAGCACCAAAAAGGAACCATATAACAGGTATTGCTATGGCAAGGGGAGGCGAATTTTTCATGATAAACTGGATTCTACTGAGGCAGAATATAAGGAGCAATATAATAATAAGATCCACTGTAAGTGTTCTGGCTATTTTTTTTCTCATAAAATAAATAACTCCCCGAGTTGGACTCGAACCAACAACCTAGCGGTTAACAGCCGCTCGCTCTGCCAATTGAGCTATCGAGGAATCTTTAATGAAACGTATTATAACATGTAAAAAATAAAAAGGCAAGAGTATTTTTATTTTTTCCTGCCTTTTTTTATCTTAAGATTTATCTGTTCCGTCAAAGTCCATAGCTCCAAAGGCATTGTTCATATTCATAATACTGTTCATATTAAGGCCGTTTCCTACCTGATTGAACGGAGATGCCTGTCCTGATCCTCCTGGTAACATATTATTCATGCCGAATACCGGGTTATACGGAGGCATAGGTGCAGCGCCCGGGGTCTGTGCAACATTGTTCAGTCCGCCCTGTTCCACTGCCTTTGCCAGTTCAAAGGGATCCATAAATCCGCCTTCATCTCCGCCGCTTGAATAGAATACACTCATGTGAAGATGGGGAACATTATTGGCTGTACCGACTTTAGCTATTTCCTGTCCTGCTTTTACAGTCATACCGGGTTTTAAATTGGGGTCTCTGTCAGACAGATGGGCATACCATGTTTCTGTTCCGTCGGCATGTCTTATTCTTATAGCTCCAGTATCATTTCCCGGCCCTTCCCAGGCACTGTGTCCGCTCGGATCGTTATATACTACCACTCCTTCTTTTGCAGCATAAACAGGAGTTCCTACAGGTGCGTGAATGTCAAGACCATCATCACCTTTATATGGAGAAAGTTTCCCTGCCGGGCATGGATTTACAAATCCTGATGCGCCTGCCGTTCCCGGCGCCATACGCCCGTATACCGACTGGGGCCCACCTGTGTTATTGACCCTCATGGTATTCTGTGCCTGTGAAAGCATAGCCTGAAATGATGGCCCTTCCTGCTTTGGCTGTGGATTAAATTGATTCTCTATGTCTCTTATGCGATTCTGTATCTGAGAAATCCTGTCCATTCTATCACACCCTTTGTTAAGATATAATTCTTCTATTTAATTATAGAAGAATTTATTCATAAAAGAAAGATATTTTTTGTTAACATTATATTAAAATTTTGTTAACATGTGAGAAATTTTTATGAAAATTCTTTACCTATTTATTTTAGAGTGGTATAATCGGTGACAGTGAGTCGTGAGTCGTGAGTCGTGAAAACTGTCAGTCACAAGTTATAAAAAAAATTATGAAAACAAAACTATCTTCCGTTATATTAATTCTTACTGCAGCCATAGCTACTGCTACTGCACAGATTGTTCTTAAAATAGGCTCTGCTTTTAAGCTTTCAGGACTTAAGTCGGAGTTTGAACAGGCAGGATTTGGAATAATCAAACATATCTTTAATAGTTCCAGTAATATGTTCCATCTTGTTGTAATAGGAGCAGGTTTTTGTCTTTTTATGTTAACCCTTCTTATTCTTGCCAGAGGATTTAAAGGCGGCGATATGTCAGTACTTTATCCGATTTTTGCTACAAGCTTTATATGGAATATTCTCTTCAGCAAAATTGTTTTAGGTGAACATATTACATTTTTTAAAGTAATAGGAGTTTTAATTATAGTCAGCGGTATAGCTCTTACAGGGTTCGGACAGAAATTAAGTGAAGGTAGGGGAGAAGTCGATTGAAAACACCTCTGTGGATAATTATGGCAATGATTTTAGTCGCCCTTGTTAATGCAACGGGACAGCTTTTTAATAAATTTGCTTCAAAGAATCTTTCTTTTTCTATTGACGGATTATTGAAAAATAAATACCTTTATATTGCTGTTATAACTTTTTTTGTAGGAGCAGTATTTTATATTATGCTCCTGCCATACGGAGAAATTTCTGTTATATACTCCCTTTCTGCTATGTCCTATATGTGGGGTATGGTCTTTGCAAAATATATTCTTAAAGAAGATGTAAATATTTATAAATGGGTGGGAGTAGTTTTGATAATTGTCGGAGTTTCGATTATAGGTTTCCTTGGTTAGTTCCTCGGTTTTATTGATGTAGATACTGTTATTGATGCTTTTATACCTCTGTTAAAATCCTGTTCATAAGCCATCTTTCTTTCTTTCATAGTTTTTGCGCATACAAGTTTTATATTTATTAATGCTCCTTCTCCCTGTGATATTTGAAATGTTTCCACGTGCCTTGCTACAACTCCTGGTCTTTCTCCTGCCACTTCACCTGTTGTAAGATAAGATGATATGGCCAGATTATCTGGCATTACCGGTATGACTGAAGGAGTATGACGTACTATTCTTCTGTAGAGTATTTTTTTAACAGGATTATTGGGATCTGTAAGGGTGTAATAAATTATATGGGATTGCCAGAGAGGTTCTCTTGTTGTGCTGTCAGTTTTAAATTCCTGTTCTTTTAAAGGATTTTCGAAACATATATAGTCAGGAACGGCTGAATTTACTTTGTCGAATTTACAGGTAGCCCTGTTTGTAATTTTAAGATCTCCTGTTATGCGCTGTATGGCAACCTCTGCTGCATGCTGGCTATCGGTAGTTATTTCACCCATCTGCCAGCTTTTAAGTCCGATACTTAATACAGTAAATATTGTACCGAGCATGAGGGAAAAAATAATTATACATAACATCATTTCTATTAACGTATGGGCTCTTTCAGTAGTCATTAAATATTTCATGGTACAGGTGTGGGAGATGTATATATAAAGGTCTGCATATCAAGTTCTTTTTTCCCCTGTTTCCCTGCTCTCTGCCAGTTTATATTGACGAATATATCAACCAGTTCTTCTTCATATATAACCTTTGTTGTTATGTTCATTTTATAATCTATGTTATTTTTTTTTACATCGAATTCAGATGAAGGATAATAGTTATTTATTATTGTATCATAAGACATTTCCCTCATTTTTTCTATCTGTTCATTTGCAATATTTACAACAGGTATCATTATATTGTTTTTTTTGATTGCCTGAATGCCTGTAGTAAAAAATAAAATCATACCTACGAGTACAACACCCAGTATAGCAATAGTCACACTCAATTCAGCCAGAGTCATGCCCCATTTTTTCATAATAATTTAACAGGGAGATGTCCGAAGACACCTCCTTATATGTAATAAACCTTCCTTCTCTGTTAATGGAGTTCCTGCCAGCATTTCAATTTTACAGGAAATTCATATCCTTCTATAAGGTCAAGATCTGTATAATTGATATATTTTCCGAAACTTATCTTTTTCTTCGGTATGTCGAAATATGAACAACTGCTGTCTGAAGGATTGTAGGGATTAACATCTTCTGCATTACAGTTATGGGAGTTTATTATACCTCCGAATTTCCATTCTCCATTGTTTACATAGTCCATATCTATGGATTGCACCGGGTCATATAAAGAAGATGACGAAGGAGGCAATCCTACAGGTTGATTGCTGCTCCTGCCTTTTATTGCCCTGGAACTTTCTGTTTCTATAATATATATGTCATCATCAGAATAAATATAACCTGTACTGTCAAAATTATTATAAGGATCCATATGAATGACTATATCATCACTGCTCAGAACAGTAAAACTGCCTCTGTCCCCTATAATACTTGTTTTCCCTGTTGTTACAACTGCTCCTATACCGTTTAATCTGCCTCTGAGATCTATATCGGCATTGGAATAAATTATCCTGTGTTTTCCTTCCCGTGTGTCGAAGATGATTTTTGGTGCCAGTTCTGTGGACACTTCTGTCGGTGTCGGCACCACACCTCCTCCCTGTGCAGTTGGTACAGGTGTTGAAATACCGGCAGTTGCTGTAGGAAGGGGGCCAATTGTACCGGTTGGCTCTCCGCCATTGCCATTAAGCGGTAAAGGTGTCGGGGTGGCAGGTACAGGTGTTACTGTCGGATATTTAGTTCTGACAGGTGTTGGATTGCCACCAGGCCCGGTCCCGGTCGTGCTCCCGGGGCCATTCATATCGGTAGCATAAGCAGCAGGTATATCCATAATCTTTACTATTAAAGGTATGTCTGCTATATCTTCATCTCTGTCTTTCATTCCTGTCAGATTATATGTTTCATTTGAATATTCAAATTCTATGGTAAGAGGTGTGGAACCGTTCTGAGGAACATAAATGGATTTTTTTATAATCATATTACCCCATGAATCAAATTCCGCCCAGGCTGAACAGTCATAAGCTACACCATTGCATTCCATTCTGTAGTCATAGTATCCATCACTCCGAAGCTCTCTTTTTACAGTATATACTCCCGGAGAGACTTCTGAAATTACATCAGGATTCTGTGGCCTCTGGCTGAGTATTTTGGCTATAGGGATTCTGCCGAAATCCTGTTTGCTTGAATTATCTACTATTTTTGTATTATTCGGGTCATAATTTTCTATTTTTGCTTTACCGCAGGATACAACTTTACCTCCGTAGAGATTAACAGGGACTGTAGTAGGAATGGCAACACTCGGATCTTTACTGGTGTTGCTGATAATAAGTCCTTTAGTGTCATCTGAAATTCCTGTATCTTCATAACCTGTGGCATTTTTTATAACATAAGGACCTTCTGCAGAAACATTACTGTTTGTAAAATCTCCTCTCATCATAACGGCTCTTACGTATTTAACCCTTTTATTTGCTTCTCCTCTCACTATTACTTCTGCAGTAAAGGGAGGAATGTTCCCTGAAGGTTTAAGACTTCTTGTAGCTTCAATCCCTTTCCTCAGGTTATTATAAGAACAGTAGTCCTTTGCCGGATTAAAGGTAATATAAAAATTTCCTCCCACCTCCGGTAGGGAAACTTTTGAATATTTGTATCCACTTCCATCTTCATCATTTATGTCACCGGTCCAGTCAGGATTTTTATTCATCTGACTCAGTGCATAGGCTATACCTGCTTCTGCTACCTGCATTGCTGAATTATTGTCAATATATCTTCCTGTCATAAAAGTACTGTTTGTAAGGATAAACACCATGGATACCATTATCATTACCAGTATTGATACAATCACAATAGTAGATATAAGTGCTATTCCCTTTTTTTTCACAGAAAACACTCCCTCCGTAAAATATAGAAAAAAACCCCTCTCTATATTAAAGCAATAATATAAAAATATGTCAAGATGTGATAATAATTTTTTAATTTTTAATAAAATATTTTACAACTCATTATAATTTATAAATCTTACTGTCTTTATACCATTCCCAAAGAGGCCGGTAAGAACAGGATCTGCGCAGGAATTACCATAAGTATCAATTTCTCTTTTTATTTTTTCTATCAATTCCACAGAATAAATTCCGCTTAACTGCCAGAAACTGTCTGATACTCCATGGGATATTAACAGTATCTGTTCTGTGGCAAACCAGCATGAAACCAGCCCGTAAGGAACTGTAACATTTTCTATACCTTTAATCTTCTGTTCTGTTATATATTTTACTTTTTTTGTACTTTCTATTATTTTTAATGGATGTAACGATGGTTCTTTTTCAAAATAAAGAAGATTTTTCTGTGACAGGTCTGTAATTTGAAAATGTCCATAATAAAAATTCTTTACTTTTACATGATCCATATAAAGATTAAACCACGATATTTTTCCTTTTTTATCTGTAATTTCCATCAGTAAAGGGTTACTGCTAGGACTTACATGTATATGTTCTCCCGTATAATTCATTCCATTTATGATACCTGTGTCTTTAAAGAGAAAATTATGTCCGTCAAATATTCCTTCTACAGAACGGTATTCTCCGACGGAATCCATAGGTCTGAATCTGCCTGCAAGTTTATCTGTGCAGAAGATTTCATTTTCATTTTGAAGAAAAACAGGGCCGAATAGAAGGCTTTTATATGGCAGTTCACAGGTACCTGTGCCGTAATGTTTCCCCCCTGTTATAAGAGGGAAAAAAAACTCTGCATCTGAGAGCATATGTTCAGGATTTCCTGTGGCTATCTCTGTGGCAGTATTGACGACAGGTTTTTCGTTTATATATACAGGGCTGTCATATTTCCATATATTATAAATAAAAGCCCATTTCCCCTGTCCAAGATAGACAAACCTGTGATCTTCTCTGCAGACATGTTCTCTGGTTCCCGGCAGGAAATGTATTTTCCCTTCTTCTTCAAGTTTTTCCACCTCACAGTAAAGAAATTCTTCTCTGTCGAATGAAGGATTATTGTTGCTCATCACGTCTATCAGGTCATTAAAATTATTACAATCAGATAAATTATTTATATACAGAGAAAATAATGCTGCATCACTCAATACTTCCACACTGTCAGTTCCAGGGTATTTTCTGTGGCCGTATCTGGCAGAACAATAAAGTTTATTTTTTATCCTGGCAAGTCCTCCGTTAAAAAACATTTTATCTCTGTCCGGGGAACCTGTTATGAGTAATGGATAAATATTCATGACAATACCTGCTTTCTTTAATTACGTGACGCGTAACGCGTTACGCGTGACAGGTGGTTCGTGATGCGTGATGCGTGACGCGTGATGCGTAATTTTCACCCTTTACTCTTCAAAGGGCGACCACAGGGGGTCGCTATTCACTACTCACTCTTCACTACTCACTATTCACTTTTCACTTTTCACTTTTCACTATTCACTATTCACTACTCACTACTCACTCTTCACTACTCACTATTCACTTTTCACTATTCACTATTTACTTTCCTCTATCATTTTTTCTCTCATATTAAAAAGGGTTTTACTCAGACCGATTCTGTATATATGAGGGTTTTCAAGTCTTTTATGTCCTTCATGTAACATGGAAAGATTTTTTAAAGTATTTTCTCTTATTTTGAGAGTATCTTTCACAGGGCCATCATATATGATATTTCCTTTTTCCATAACCTTTACCTGCATTAATTTCGAAGATACTCCTCTGACCATAGTATGAAGGTGTCTGTAGGAAGGATCATAAAAAGTATAATTCAATCTGCTTTTAGATTCTTCCAGTTGTTCGTTATGGATCATTACATCTGCTTCATATTGATGTTTTTTGTTTATAAGCCTTATGTCCCATTTTGGCCCCGGTATAGTAGTTTTAGTTACATTTCCCGATAGTTTTATTGTTGGTGTTATTGTGCCGTCAGGAGCGATTTTGAAGGTTTCTTTATAGACACATCCCAGGGAATCCGGAGGTGTTACTGCTCTTGTTCCCACTCCCCATACTTCCAGTTTTGCCTTTTGTATATTTTTCATTGATTGAATCTGATATTCATCGAGATCATTGGAAGCTATAAGTTTTACATCTTTAAGATCTGCTCTGTCCAGCATTTCTCGTGCTATTTTGCTTCTTTCCGCCAGATCTCCCGAATCATCTCTTATAAGTATTACCTGGTTATAACCTTTTTCTCTCAAATTTTTAATCTCTTCTATTGCTGCTACCATACCTTTGTTGAGGAAATCATAGGTGTCTGCCAGGAAGGCTGCCCTGTGAGGATATACGGCAGAATAAGCTTCGAAAGCATTCCCGTCGTCTTTAAATGCCATAATCCAGCTGTGAGCATGAGTGCCCAGTGGATTACCGAGTCTGTATTTTTTTGCAGCATAGGTATTTGAAGTGCCGCACATACCTCCTATAATAAGCGCTCTCGATAACTCAGCAGTTCCTCCCAGGCCCGCTATGGAGCGTCTGAAGGCAAAATCCATTACAGGATCTCCTGCTGCAGCATTACAGATTCTTGCTGCTTTTGTTGCCACTCTTGTCTGGCAGTTATAAATATTAAGGAGTGCTCCTTCTACAAGGTGTGTATCTACAGGATTTCCAATCACCCTCATAAGGGTATTATTCTGGAATACTACTTCTCCTTCTTCTATAGCCCATACGTCACCGCTGAAGTGCCATTTAGAAAGATAATCTAAAAATCTCTTTTTTTCTTCAATATGGATCTGTGAAAATTCCGGCAGTCCTGACAGAAATTCTATATCACTTTCAGAGAAATGTACATTTTTTAAAAATTCCAGGGCACTGGCAAGTCCTGCACATATACAGTAACCGCCGGCTTCAGGAATATTTCTGAAATATAAATCATGGCCAAATTTATATTCTGTCAGTTTCCCTGCATTAAATCCGTCTTTTAATATATAATGGAGATATTCAAGGACTTTAAATCCGCCGCACATAGTTAATTCGTAAAAATCAGTATTGAGGGCAGAAAATTCATCTGTCGGTTCGAATAATAAATTTAAATTGTCTCTCATGTGTTTAATCCTTTCGATGTAAAACCCGGTATAATAGTGATGAATGATGCGTAATGGCGGGGCGAGTCCTGCGCGTCACGCGTCACGATTATAATTTCTAAATAAAATAAAAAATTCCTTTGTAATACCCTCTAAACTCTTATTGTTGATTTTATCTTTTTTTCGTAGTATTATGTATTTAAATAATTTTGCGTCTGTAATAAATTTTATATAAATCTTTATATAGTTTATGACAATTTATAATTAAGTAATAAGGAGTGAAATGTGAGTGGTGAATAGTGAATAGTGACTAATATCCTGTTCTTTTCACTTTTCACTTTTCACTTTTCACTCTAATTAGATTTTCTGAAATTGGGTGATAATTTTGGCTCCGGAATTTACCGGTGAACAGGAATTTTCAGTTTATTTAAAGGAAATAGAAGATAAACTTTACAGCCTTTCCGTCAGGAAAGCTCTCTCTTACAGAAGCCAGTTTCTTGGAGAAAACCACATCAGTCCTTTTATGATTGACAGGGAGAGGATAGATTTACTCC
Organism: uncultured Synergistia bacterium; assembly: GCA_964431735.1. Taxonomy (GTDB): domain Bacteria; phylum Vulcanimicrobiota; class SpSt-956; order SpSt-956; family JAKJGF01; genus CALARM01. The sequence continues at coordinate 12,442 of CAYSLJ010000044.1, forward strand.
TCAGGCCGGAACTATATGAGACCCTTATGACATGGAAAAATAAAAGTAAAGATAAATTACTCCGGAGAAAAGTTGATCTTCTGTCGAGAGAAATACTTAAAGCAAAGGTTTCCTATGAACCTGAGATATTCAGGCTTACCAATAAAATTAATAAAAAGATACATTCTTTTACTCCTAACCTCAATGGCACTGATATGACAAGAAATCAGTTGGATGATATCATAAGAAAAAGTCCTGATAGAAATCTGAGAGAAAAAGCATGGTGGGCAGAAGTAAACTTCGGTGAACAGATTGAGCGGGAAGTAATAACACTGATAAAATTGAGAAATCAGAAAGCCAGAGAACTTGGCTACAATCATTATGGCGAAATGTGTCTTATTCTTGAAGATATAAATCAGGATAAACTTTTTTTGTTATTCAGGGATATATTGAAAAATACGGACAATATATGGAAAAATACAATAAATAACTGTAAAGAAAGTCTGTCTGTAGATACTGTTTATCCATGGGATATAAAATATTATGAATATAAATATTTAAATGCCATTTCTGATAATTATTTCCCGAAAGATGAAATAATTGAAAATTTCAGAAAATTCCTGAAACATTTCAATATGGATTTGAATAAATTACCGATACAGGTAAATTATCAGGATATTCCTCATGGCGGGATATGTATTGTCATAGAGATAGGTAAAGATATCAGAGTACTTACAAATCCCGGTGATGGTCACAGGTGGTATAAAATAATGTTTCATGAACTTGGCCATGCTCTTCATGCCAGTCTTATATCCAGTGAGTCCTATATAATTTCTTCCGGCGATCCTGATTTCTTCTGGGAAGGCATGGCATGTGTCATACAGCAGATAACCTCTGAAAGGGAATGGCTCAGAGATCATTTTGATCTTCCTGAAAAGGTTATAAAAGAATTTATACTTCAGGAGCGAACAAAAAGTTACCACTGGTACAGAAAGATTATAAGTGATTTTTTCTTTGAAGTTTCTCTCTATCAGAGGCCTGAAGGCGATTTAAACAGGAGATTCCGTGAATACGCCTATGACAATTTATTTATAGAAATTCCTACAGGTATTATATGGCCTCATGATTCTATTTATATTACCCATCCTTTTTATATACAGAATTATCTCCTTGCAGATATAATAGCCTATCATATTATTCACTATTATAAAGAAAAATATACATCTATTTTTCACAGTGATTTTTTAAATTATTTAAAAACAAATTATTTTGAACAGGGTGCCATGATAAGGTGGGATAAAAAAATAAAAATAGGGACAGGAACAGAACTCTCGGCAGACAGTTTATTGAAAGAACTTTCCCCTGTATCAGTGCCGGTAAAGAAGTAGTGTTTCTATTTACTCCAACCCGTTTAATGGTATGGTGAATACAAATGTAGTACCTTCTCCCGGTCTTGTTTCAAAGGTAATTTCTCCTCTGTGACTTTCTATTATCTGTTTTACGATAGCCATACCAAGACCTGTTCCCCCTACCGTATGTTTTGTCACAAAGGGCTCAAAGATTTTTTCTCTTATATCTTCAGGTATGCCGCATCCGTTATCTGTAATTGAAAAACGAACTTTATCTTCCTGTTTTTCAATTTTCAGAGTAATCTTTTTTTCCTGTTTTTTACCTTTGAGTGCCTCTATGGAGTTTCTTATAAGGTTTACAATTACCCGTTCCAGTTTTTTCCTGTCTGCCATTATATCCATGTCAAAAAAACTTTCCACTTCAAAGAGGATATTATTTTCTTTCAATTTATTTGCCAGCAGTCCTCTGACTTTAAGTGTCAGTTCTGAAATGGAAATACTCTGAATGTCAAGCTCTTTTTTCCCTCTGGAAAAATCCAGCACTTCCCTTATGAGAGCATTGAGTTCTTCCACTGCATCATTTATAATGTCCACACATTCGGCTATAATGTCATCTTTTGATGTCTCTTTTATGAGATTTGTAATATTTTCGATAGATGCAAGGGGATTCTTGAAATCATGAATTATCATATTGGCAGCAAGGCCAATAGCTGCGATTTTTTCTTTTTCCAGATATTTTTTATAATTTTCTGCATTTTCTATAATATTTGTGGCAGCTTTAAGATATAGCTGGAAGGTTTTATCATGTTCTTCAGGTATTTCTTTTGAGTCTGTTTTGATAAATAATAAAAATCTATTTGGTTTCTTTGTTATAAACGTATATACAAGCTTTCCTTCTATATATTGTTTTTCTTTATCAGGCTCTATGATGGGAGATAATTTTTTCAGTATATCCTGGATTTTTTCATTACTGTAAGAACCACTGCTAACGTGAGGGTAAAATCTGGTTCTCTTTTTCTTAACTAAAAAAGCACTGCCTGTATTTGTAAGGATTAATGTATGTTTCAACAGAGTCTGCAGCAATTTTCCTGCATCTGAAATATCTATCCCGTTAAGTGAAGAAATTGATTTCAATATTTGTTGAAGGCTTTTTATCTCCTTATCCACCTTATATTTTTTATGAAATATTTATTGTCTTTAATATATTTATATGAAAATAATGAAGTCTTATGCTTCACTGTCTATTCATTTTCATATCTGGTTATGACCGCTCAGGTCATGTCTGTTAGATTATCAATAAAAATTTCAAAGGGATGCCTTTCTTCATCCACTGAGTTTTTAGAAAATTAATAGTATATATTTTCTGTAATTTCTATTCTTATGAAAAAAATCCTCCAATCACTGAAGCTATGTTTCTTTTACAGGTAAATATATATGGAAGGTACTGCCTTTACCATAAATACTTTCAGCCCCTATTATACCATCATGATTTTTAATTATGCCATAGGAAGTGGACAGACCCAGCCCCACTCCTACAGTGTTTTTTGTCGTGAAAAAGGGGAGGAAAATATTTTCCAGATCGTCTTCCTTTATGCCTTTACCTGTATCTGTAATAGAAATACAAACATATATGTCCCGGATGTTAGAAATTTTGCTTTTCAATGTTTCAGGAACGGCTGTTCTGCAGGTTTTTATTGTGATTTTACCACCATTCTCCATAGCTTCTCTTGCATTTATAAGTATATTAAGAAAGGACTGAAAAAGTAATTTCCCGTCTCCGAATATCTTTTCTTCATTGTTTTCAATATGCAATTCTATTTCTATGACCGGTTCTCTGGGATAAGTTTCACTGAAAAATTCGACAACTTTTTCCAGGAAATTTTGAATTTCCAGATGTACAGGCATAACTTTTTTATTTTCCGCAAAATCAAGCAATTGCTTTATGAGATATTTCATTCTCGTAGTTGAATTCATTATTTTTTCAACATATTCTTTCTGTTTTCCTTCTATACTACTCTGTAATATCTCGCTATAACAGAATATGACACTGAGGAGGTTGTTGAAATTATGGGCCATGCCTTCGGCAAGTATGCCTAAAGATGCCATTTTCTGAGCTTCCATGATGACTTTCTGATAGCTTATATTTTCTTCATGCATTCTTCTGAGATTTAGCTGTGTTTTTACCCTTGCCAGTACTTCCGAACTGTTAAAGGGTTTTGTTATGTAATCTACTGCCCCTAAAGACAATCCTCTTACTTTATCTGTTGTTTCTGTCATGGCTGTTATAAATATAACAGGAATATCTTTTATTTCTTCGTTGGCTTTAAGCATTTCACATACTTCATAACCATCTTTTACAGGCATCATAATATCCAGCAGGATTAAATCGGGTTTTTCTGACACAGCCAGGTTGTAGCCATCATTGCCGTTTTTTGCTTCCAGAACCCTGTAACTCTCTTTCATGAGAGATTTTGTCAGAAGTTTTATGTTTATGAGATTATCGTCTACTATAAGCACACATGGAGGAGAATGCATGTAATTCCTCCTTGAAGTTTTTATTATGAATTTTTATATATAATAGCAGATTACGTTTAAGTAAACAAGGAGGTGGTAAAATAAATTGACTTTTTGAGTGGATTTTGATATTATTAAATTGTAGGAAACTGTATAATTGGTAAATTTATATAATTTCATTATATTTATTACTCTATTATATTATTTTGGCCTGTTAACCATAGATACCCGGTTCAGAGGAACATTATTACTGACCATACCAAATGAAGTAATAAAAAAGTTGTATTATGAATATATAAGAGAAGGTTACAGAGATACGAAGATATTCAATATAGATTTATATAAGCTTGGAAATTTATTCAGTGAAATGGCTTATACAGGCAAATGGGAAGATTTATTTCTCTATCTTTCTTCTGAAATGAATAAACAGACTTCTTTACGGGATTATATAAATGGAGAAAAAGCCATTCAGACCTTTATAAGAGTCTATCTGAATGTATCCAATTATTATATAACTAAAAGCGAACAGGAATTGAATAAAGGATATGGAGATATAGTATTAATACCGAATTTATTGCAGTATCCTGATATAAGTTTTTCATATATAATAGAAGTAAAGTATATGAGTATAACAGAATACAGTGAAAAGAAGTTAGCAGATAAAATTAATGAAGCCAGAAAAGAATTGAAGCAGTATGAAGAGGATGATGCATTTGGGAAGTTTAAAGGAAGGACTGAATTACTGAAGATAATACTTGTTTTTTGCGGCGTTGAGTTGAAATATAGAGAATTGTTTCTTTGATTGTAACCTGGATAATATGATTAAATTAAATTATAAAAGTGTCGATAATAGATTGTAAAGAGAAAAGTAAGTAAAAAAATAGAATAAATTCTCTTGTAATGGTTGATACAGAAGGATTATCATGAAATTAATTAATTTAAAAAGGGGAATATATGTTTAATGATAAAATAATATTACTCACAGGCGGAACAGGCTCATTCGGCCAGAAATTTACAGAAATAATGCTTGAAAAATATAGTCCTAAAGTCATAAGAATCTTCAGCCGTGATGAATTAAAACAGTGGGAAATGCATAAAAAGTTCAATCATGATAAGCAGTTAAGATTTTTTCTCGGTGATATAAGAGATAAAGACAGGCTGGACAGAGCTATGGATGATGTGGATATAGTAGTTCATGCTGCAGCTTTAAAACAGGTGCCTGCATGTGAATATAATCCTTTTGAAGCTGTGAAAACCAATATTTTTGGTGCACAGAATATAATAGATACGGCTATTAATCACAATGTACGTAAAGTTATTGCATTGAGTACTGATAAAGCTGTCAGCCCTGTTAATTTATATGGTGCTACTAAATTATGTATGGAAAAATTGTTTATTGCTGCCAATGCATATGTAGGAACAACAAGAAACACCAAAATGTCCTGTGTTAGATATGGCAACGTAGTAGGCAGCAGAGGAAGTGTTATACCTTTATTTAAAGAGCAGAACAGCAATGGTACTCTTTTTATTACTCATGAGTCTATGACACGCTTCTGGATTACTTTAGAACAGGGGGTTGAATTTGTTATTCAATCTATGAATATAATGCATGGCGGTGAAATATTTGTTCCTAAAATACCGAGTATGAAGATTACAGAACTTGCCAGAGCTATTGCTCCAGAAAGTGATATTCAGATTACAGGTATAAGGCCGGGAGAAAAAATTCATGAAAGTCTTTTAACTGAAGATGAAGCAAGGCATTCACTGGAGTTTGATAAGTTTTTTATTATTGAACCGGAATATTCATGGTGGAAAAGGGATAGAGAAACTGGTGGGAAGCCTTTACCTGAAGGTTTCACGTATAGGAGCGATAATAATGATATATGGTTACAGATAGAAGACCTGAGAGAGATTGTTGAGGATAAGTAAATTTATGATACCTTATGGAAGACAATTGATTGATGAATACGATATAAATGAAGTAATCAATGTGCTGAAATCTGACTATCTTACACAGGGAGCAAAGATATCTGAGTTTGAAAAAGCTCTCTGTGAATATACAGGTGCTAAATATTGTGTTGCTCTTTCCAGCGGTACTGCAGCACTTCACCTTGCCGTAGCTTCTTTAGATATAGATAGAGGGAAAGATGGAATTACCACGCCTAATACCTTTGTCGCTTCAGCTAACTGCTTGATTTATAATGGTTTGAAACCGGTATTTGCTGATATAGATGAAAGAACTTATAATATAAATGTGGAAGAGATAAAAGGAAAAATTAATGAGAATACCAGGGTTATTATACCAGTGGATTTTGCCGGGCAACCTGCAGATATGAAAGAAATTTATAAACTGGCAAAATATAATAAATTATTTCTAATTGAAGATGCTTCTCATGCAATTGGTTCTAGATATGAAGACGGAAGTTTTGTTGGGAGTTGTAAATATTCGGATATGACCACTTTTTCTTTTCATCCTGTTAAAACAATAACAACAGGAGAAGGTGGTGCAGTTACTACTAATAATGAAGAGTTATATGAGCGATTAATATTATTAAGAACTCATGGTATAACTAAGAAAGAGAAATATTTAAAAATAAATCCAGGACCATGGTACTATGAAATGCAGGCACTGGGATTTAATTACAGATTGACAGATATTCAGGCTGCTCTTGGTATAAGTCAGTTAAGAAAACTTGATTTTTTTGTAAAAAGAAGAAGAGAAATTGTAAAAAAATATAACGAAGCATTTAAAGATGTAGATTTTCTTATAATACCTTTTGAAAAGGCTGATGTTTATTCAGCTTTTCATTTATATGTTTTACTTGTAGATTTTGAAAGATTTCGAAAATCAAGAACACGTATAATGGAAGAACTGAAAGATAAAGATATTGGGACTCAGGTTCATTATATTCCTGTGCATACTCAACCTTATTATCAGGAGAATTTTGGTTTTAACTATGGAGATTATCCAATTGCCGAACATTATTATGCAAAAACTTTAAGCATTCCACTTTATCCAGAAATGACTGATAACGATGTAGATTGTGTTATAAAAAATATTGTGTCTTTATTAAAGAGCCTGAGTTAAGAGGTGCGTATTTTTATGGAGACAAATCAGATTAAATTTTGGAATGGCCAGTTTGGTAAAGAATATACTGAAAGAAATATTTTTTCTTCTAATGAACTTGATGATTTATATATATTAAGATATGGTATTAGCAGGAGATTAATGAATGAAGAATTTTTATATACAATTCAAGAAGAAAGGGATATTAAAATTTTAGAAGTTGGATGTAATATTGGAATACAATTGAGACATTTACAAATTATGGGATTTAATCATTTATATGGGATTGAATTACAAAGATATGCTGTGGAAAAAGCAAAAGTACATACAAAAAATGTCCATATTATTCAAGGTTCTATATTTGATATACCTTTTAAAGATGGATATTTTGATTTAATCTTTACGTCAGGTGTTTTGATACATATTGATCCCAATAATCTTATTTATGCAATGAAAGAGATTTGTAGATGTACTAAAAAATATATATGGGGTTTTGAATATTATTCAGATAAGTTACAGGAAATAATTTATAGGGGAAATAAAGGGGTATTGTGGAAACAAAATTTTAGTAAACTTTTTCTAGATAATTTCAAGAACTTAACATTAGTGAAAGAAAAAAATATAAATACATTAATGATGATATTATTGATCAAATGTATTTAATATGTAAGGAATAAGCTATATGAGAATTGGCGTAATTATCCAGGCAAGAACATCTTCAACGAGATTACCTGGTAAAGTTTTAAAAGAACTTCCCTATGGCAGCGGAATAACTGTACTGGAGCAAGTAATAAGAAGAGTAAGACAGGCAACTAAGATAAATGAAATTATTATTGCAACAACTGAAGAGAAAGATGATGATATAATTATTGAAATAGCGAAAAAAGAAAAAGTGAAATATTTTAGAGGCAGTAAAGAACATGTTCTTTCTCGCTATTATTATGCAGCTAAAGAGCATTATCTTGATATTGTAGTAAGAGTAACTTCTGATTGTCCATGTATTGATCCATGTATAATAGATGATATTATCTCTTATCATATTGATAATCTCAATGATTACACATCAAACAGCCTGGATAGAACCTTCCCTCACGGGCTTGATGCAGAGGTTTTCGCTGTTAAAGCTTTAAATATGGCTTATGAAGATTCAACGGAAGTCTATGAGAAAGAACATGTAACTCCTTATATTTATAAAAGCCATTATAAGAAATTTAAAATTGCTCAGGTTCGTGCAGATGAAGGATTGAACCGGCCTGACATCAGAATTACCCTTGATACTGAAAATGATTATATTTTATTATGCGCTGTTTATGATTATTTATATCATAAAAATAAATTTTTCTCTGCAGAAGATATAGTGAAATTATTTACCGAAAAACCATGGATTGGAATGATTAATAAAACCGTTATGCAAAAGAAAATATTTGATACTCTTGAAGAAGAAATAGATGAAGCTATTAAGTTGTTGAATTTACAGGATTTAAATAGAACAAAGGTTTATTTAATGAATAAATTAAGAAATGGACTTTAACTATGTACCTGCCAGGTTTAAAACTGTGGTCTACAAATAAACATTATATAAATGAGGCTATGAGGCTTTATGAACTGGGTTTTTATAATTATATTGAATTATACAGTGTTCCTGGTTCATATAATGATTTTATTCCTTTTTGGAAAGAGTTAGAAGTTCCTTATATTATTCATGGACCCCATTATAGAGGTGGATTGAACCTTTCCCAAAAAGAATGTAAAAGTAAAAATCTCAGACTTGTAGAAGAAGCACTTAAATTTGCTGATACATTAAATGCCAGAAATATTATTTTTCATCCAGGTGTAGACGGAGATACAGAGGAGACTGTTATACAATTGAATGAGATAAAGGACAGAAGAATACTAATAGAAAATAAACCCTGCATGGCTCTTGATGGTGGACTGAGATGTAACGGAAGTTCCCCGGAAGAAATTAATTTTATTATGAAACATGCAAATGTTGGATTTTGCCTTGATATAGGACATGCTGTATGTGCTGCAAATGCCTGTAAAATTTTTCCTTTAGACTATGTAAAAACTTTTATAACATTAAATCCTGATATGTACCATCTTACAGATGGTGATTATTATAGTCTTTACGACAGGCATGAGCATTTTACAAAGGGTAATTTTCCCATAAAAGAAATATGTAATATATTACCTGATAAATGTTACATAACTGTTGAAACTGTAAAGGATTCCAATGATAATTTAAATGATTTTATAGAAGATATAAATTATTTGACTTTTATAGGAGTTTAATAGGATCTGTGTTTACTTTAATTGAAGAAAAATTTTATTATCAGATGTTATTAATACGTGTATTTGAAGAAACTATTTTTAAATTATTTGAAAAAGGAGAGATATCTGGAACTACTCATGGATATACAGGACAGGAAGCCATTGCAGTAGGCGTTATAAATCATCTTGATGATAAAGATATTATTGTAAGTAATCATCGCTGTCATGGACATTATCTGGCCAGAACAGGTGATACAGAAGGTTTAATGGCAGAATTGATGGGTAAATCTAGCGGTCTGTGCAGAGGTTATGGAGGAAGTCAGCATTTATACAGGGATAATTTTTATACCAATGGCATACAGGGCAGTATGGTTCCTGTAGCAGGTGGAATTGCCATGGCTGAAAAAAAGAAAAAATCAGATGCTATTGTTGTTTTGTTTATAGGTGATGGTACCTTTGGCCAGGGTGTTATATATGAAGCGTTTAATATGATGTCTTTATGGAACCTTCCTGTATTAATTGTTGTAGAGAATAATTTTTACGCCCAATCAACTCATATATCACTTAATATGTCAGGTACATTATTGGATCGTGCAAAAGCTTTTAATATTTCTGCCGACCATATAAAGAGTAATAATATAATGGAGCTTTATCAATTATTCGATGAAATAGTTAAATCTATTAGATATAATAAAAAACCTTATATGCAGATTATTGATACATATCGTCTATGCCCTCATAGCAAGGGAGATGACCATCGTTCACCGGAAGAAATAGAAGAATGGAAACATAATGATCCTCTGAAAATATTAGAAAAACGGATAGAGAGGAAGAAACAATTGGAGATTGTCGGGGAAGTTATGGAAAAAATTAATAAATCTGTGATGGATGCCAGGAATTGCAGTTTACCTGCATGTATATTTTGAACAGGGATGTATTATATATGCGTTATGTGGAATCATTGAATAAATCGTTGTACAGGGTTATGAGTGAAGATGAAAGGGTCTATATTTTAGGAGAAGATATTTTAGACCCTTATGGCGGAGCTTTTAAGGTTACAAAGGGACTGTCTGTAGAATTTCCTGACAGGGTTATAACAACACCTATAAGTGAAGCTGCTATAACAGGATTTGCCATAGGTATGGCGTTGAGAGGATTTTTACCTGTTGTTGAAATTATGTTTGGTGATTTTATAACCCTCTGCACCGATCAAATTGTAAATAATGCAACTAAATTTCCCTGGATGTATAATCATAATGTACAGGTTCCGATAGTTATAAGAACGCCTATGGGCGGACGCAGAGGTTATGGCCCAACGCACAGTCAGACATTGGAGACACTTTTTCTGAATATACCGGGTTTTAAGATTGTTGCACCGGCTCATGTTCATAATGCAGGAGATTTACTCTACACATGTATTCTTCATGAAAAAGAACCTGTACTGTTTATAGAAAATAAACTATTATATGGTGAACAGTTAAAACTTCCAGGAATAAATAATAAAATCGATGATTTTTTTGTTTATAGCTTAAGAAATCATAATGAATTATATGAAAGTATTTCTATGAAACTGGTTAAAGATGAACAGCCTGATATAACACTTGTTACTTATGGTGGTATGACATTACTGGCTCTGGAAGCAGCGTTGAATGTTTTTATGGAAAAAGAAATTCTCATAGAGGTCATTATCCCGTCACTTGTAAAACCATTACCTTTACAGGATATAATACCATCGGTAGAGAAAAGTAAAAGGCTTATTATTTTAGAAGAATCTATTGTCACTGCAGGCTGGGGGACAGTATTTGCCAGACATATATATGACAGGTTCTTCGGCATTTTACGTAGACCGGTAGAGCTTATAGGAGCAAAAGATATGCCCATACCTGCTTCGAAATCTTTAGAAAACCAGGTTTTACCTCAGATTGAAGATATAGAAAGAGTTATTTATAAATTAATTGACTTATAGGGAGCAGTTTATGAATACTAATATATTTGTAGTTCCAGTTCCGCAGATTGTAGCTAATGATGATAAGGCACTCCTGGTTGAATGGTCTGTAAAAGAAGAGAGCTTTGTGAAACCAGGAGATACAATCTGTTTACTGGAAACAGCCAAAAGTCTTTTTGATTTAGAAGCAATGGTAGAAGGTTATATAGTTCATCTTGCAGGGGAAGGTATAACTGTTACTACCGGTCAGGCAATAGGCCTTATAGGACCTGATATAAATGAACTGATTGAAGCTAAAAAAAGTTATATATGTAGAGATACATCGGTAAATGAACATATAACAATAAAAGCTACTAAAAAAGCCTTTAAACTTGCTCAGGACTATGGTGTTGAACTTGGCAGTATCAGTGTAAATGGTATAATAAAGGAAGAGGATGTGAAAAAAATTATTTTACAGAACAGGTTAAATAAAAATGAGATACCTGCTGATATATGTTTCCACCATCCTCTAAAAGAAGAAAAAGGATATGTTTCACAGGAATTTTTATCGAACATTATTAAAGATCCGGCATTTAAGAATTTGACTTCTGATTTTAAGATATTTCTTTATCGTTCTTACGGTGCATATATAGGAAAAAATGTTAGGATCGGTTCGGGAAGTATTATACTCAGTAAGGTAATATGTCTGGATGACGATTCTGAAATAGGAAATGACGTTTCTATAATGACTGAACGCTTTATACTTGGAAAAATGTCTGTCATTGGAGGTAAAGCAAATATTAAAACAAGAGAAGTTATTATTGGTGATATGTTTTTTTCCGGGGATTCTATTCTTATTGGTGGAGGTGGAGCTTTAGGACCAAGATCTTCTCTGCATGTTGGTAATAATTGTCTTGTATCAAGTTATTGTATTTTAAATACAGGTGAACCAATAATAATTAAGAATGAGGTTGCTCTCAGCCCGTATGTACAGCTTTATACCCATAATCACTGGCAGAATGTTCTTAACGGTTATATGGCAAGACATGCTTCTATTATTATCGAAGATGGTGCTTATATTACCGGCAACAGTCTTGTTGTACCGGGGATACATATAGGTAAAGGTTCTACTGTCCTTGCTAATTCAGTAGTATCTTCAGATATAGATGAATATACAGTTGTCTCTGGAGTTCCGGCTATACCTGTTATGAAGATAAATACAAATTTAACTGAAGCAAAGAAAGAATATATAATAAAAGATATTATTAATGAAATGAAATGTACTCTGGAATTTTACAGGTTTGATTCTGATAGAGTAACTTATCTGCCTCTATGTGATTTCAAAGAACCTATTGAAGCAGATATTATACTTACTTTTGAAGTTATTAATTTACCTGAAAATCTGGAAAAGCCAGTGGTTTTTGATCTCACTTCTTATTCTGTTTATGGTAAAGAAACAGAATTATCTGATGAAGTCAGAAATTTCCTGCGCAGGCGTGGTATTAGATTTAAACCTATATACTGGCGTTATACCCGGGATAAAGGCGGTGAACTTTTTTTATTTTAAAAAAGATATTAATAATAGCAGCACACCCTGATGATGAAATATTAGGTTGTGGTGGAACAATAGCAAGGTTTATCAAAGAAGGTTGTGAAGCATTTACTGTTATACTTGGTAGAGGAATTACCTCAAGAGATATGGAAAGAGATAGATGTAAAAGAGAAAAAGAACTTGAGGCGTTAAAGAAAGATATGTATAAAGCCAATAGTATAATAGGAGTAAAAGAAGTTTTTCTCTATGATTTTCCTGATAACAGGTTTGATACTGTGCCTTTACTGGATATTGTGAAAATAATAGAAGAAGTAAAGAATAAAATAAAACCTGATATTATATTTACTCATTATGAGAAAGATTTAAATGTTGATCATTCTGTTACTTATAAAGCAGTTTTGACTGCTACTAGACCATTACAATATGAATCAGTTAAGGAAATTTATTCCTTTGAGATTTTATCTTCTACAGAATGGAATTATCCTTTAAGTTTCAGTCCAGACATGTTTGTTGATATTACAGGCTCATTGGATTTAAAAATAAAGGCTATGAGTGAATATAAATCTGAATTGAAAACCTTTCCTCATCCAAGATCCATTGAAGGGATCAGAATGAATGGAACATACTGGGGCATAAGAGTCGGAATTGAATGTGCAGAAGCTTTTAAATCAGTAAGAATAATCAGGTAATCTATGAGGAGTCAGTTATGGTAAATTCCTTATTTATAGTAACAACACCTCAGATTGGGGTAAACGAAGACAGGGCTGTTTTAATAGAATGGTCTGTTGCAGACGAAGATTTTATAAAATCAGGAGAAAAACTCTGTTTGCTTGAAACTAGCAAGGCTTTAATAGAATTTGAAGCAGAGATTTCTGGATATATTATCAGACTCGTTGAAGTAAACAGTGAAATTACTGTAAGTCAGCCAATTGCTTTAATCGGAAGCGATATAGAACTGCTGAAACGTGAAAAACAAAAATATTTAAGTAAAAAAACTGCAGAAGAGCTTTTTCCTGAATACTCTGTTAAATCAACAAAAAAAGCCAGAATAAAAGCCAGAGAGTTACATGTTAATCTCTGTAATATTACTACAAAAGGAATTATTCGTGAACAGGACGTTATTGATTATCATCAAGCAGTTAATAAGATAAATAATCTGCTTCCTTTACCTGTTTTTACGGATTTTATAGGTGAGGCTGTTATGATATATGGCACCGGACATGGTGCTGTAAACTTGAAAGAATGTCTTGATAATGATAGTTCTTATAAGGTTATATGTTTTATTGATGATAATCCAATGCATAGTCTTTGCTGTGGCCTTCCTGTATACCATAGTTCACATATTACAGAGTTAAGACATATAAAACATGTTGCCTGTGAAATTGCAAATGGGAAAAGACGGCTGGAAATACTTTCTCTATGTAATGAACTTGGGCTGGATTTAATTAATGTTATACACCCTTCTGCATTTATTGCTCCTTCCGCTACAATTGGAAAAGGAAACTATATTAAAGCAGGCGTTATTATAGATACAAATACAGTAATAGGAAATTGTTGTATTATTGATAACGGTGTAATTATACCTCATGATAATTTGATAGGTAACGGGTGTCATATAGCACCGGGAGTAGTGCTTGGAAGCAGTGTTACAATAGGTGACCTGGCAATCATCGGTATAGGTTCATCTGTTGCAACAGGTATAACAATAGGAACTTCAGCTATTATTTCTGTCGGAACATCTGTTGTAAAAGATACAGGGGATTATAATATTGTCGAAGGTGTTCCGGGAAAGGTTATAGGAAAGAGAAAATAATTTAGAATATATTATTTACTGGAAATGTGGTGGAATAATGAATATGAAAATAGGTGGAAAAATAATCTCTTCTGAAAGCTCAGTTTTTATAGTGGCAGAATTATCTGCCAACCATCAGCAAAAATTTGAAATTGCAGCAGAAACTATAATAGCTATGAAAGAGGCAGGAGCTGATGCAGTAAAATTACAGACCTATACACCTGATACTATAACGATAGATTGTAAGAGTGATTATTTTCAGATAAAACAGGGAACTCTCTGGGATGGAAAAGATCTATACAGTTTATATCAGGAAGCCTTCTGTCCATGGGAATGGCAGCCGAAATTGCAAAGAATTGCTGAAGAATGCGGACTTATATACTTCTCTTCTCCTTTTGATAAAACAGCAGTGGATTTTCTTGAAAAAATGAATATTCCTGCATATAAAATAGCTTCCTTTGAAATTACAGATATACCGTTAATAGAATATATTGCTTCAAAGGATAAACCTGTTATTATTTCTACAGGAATAGCTACTCTGAGTGATATAGAAGAAGCTGTCAATACATGCAGACGAGTTGGAAATAATCAAATTGCTTTATTGAAATGTACCTCTGCTTACCCAACTCCTTTAGAAGACGTAAATTTGAGAACTATACCAAACCTGGCAGATACATTTAAGACCCCTGTAGGTCTGTCTGATCATACATTAGGTATATCAGTTTCCATTGCATCGGTGGCTTTAGGAGCTAAAATAATAGAAAAACATTTTATCTTGGACAGGCAACTCGGAGGACCTGACGCTTCTTTTTCCCTTGAACCTCAGGAATTTGCTTTGATGGTAAAATCAATAAGAGAAGTTGAACAGGCACTTGGTGAAATAAATTACGGACTCTCAGATAAAATAAAGAAAAACAGGGATTTTTCACGCTCTTTATTTGTTGTTGAAGACATAAAAAAAGGAGAATCTTTTACAGAAAAAAATGTTAGATCCATAAGACCGGCTTTTGGGTTACATCCAAGGTATTTAAAAGATATAATAGGGAAAAAAGCATCCATAGATATAGAAAAAGGAACACCTCTGGAATGGATGCTCGTTGATTAGAACTGTCAGACATTAAATTTTAACATTATTGATAAGGATTACTTTTATGTACAATCAGAATATACTAATTTATTATCCCCAGGGTATTTCATATACCATGCTTATTCACGGAATAACTTTCTATCATGCATTTAAATTAAGAAATCTCTCTCCATTATTTCTTACCTGTGACGGTATATTAGACGGATGTGAACCTAAAAGATGGGATAAGAATATCTGTTCTAATTGTCAGAAAACAGGTGAATATGTTCTAAACCGTATGCATGTTCCTTTCCAGAAAATTAGTAATTATATTGATGATGTGAAAATTAATTCTATTGGTAACTGGATTTCCAGCCTTAGAGATGAAGAGTTATTTGATGCCGAATATAATTCTTACCCCATTTCATACTGGTGTCACAGTTCTTTTTTCTGGTGGTGTGGCATTGTAAAACCGCCTTTTATTAATAAAGAAGAATATGCTATTTTAAGACATCTCTTATACAGTGGAGCGATTCTCATTGAAGCATTTAAAAATATATTTCATACCTGTAAACCTGACATATTTATTCAGAGTAATGGCCGTCAGTCTATGACAAGAATCCCTCTTGAGATAGCAAAGTTAAATGATATTACTGTATATTGTTATGAACTGGGGCTTGGGCCTGATACAATAGCTCTTGTTAAGGATACGTTTATTACTGATGTTACGCCTTTTCAAAAGTTTTATGGCGACCATAAAGATATACCTTTGAAGAGTCATGAATTTTTAATGGCCTACAGATGGTTTAAAGATAGAAGG
The DNA here is from genome assembly GCA_964431735.1 of uncultured Synergistia bacterium. GTDB lineage: Bacteria > Vulcanimicrobiota > SpSt-956 > SpSt-956 > JAKJGF01 > CALARM01. The sequence goes on from CAYSLJ010000044.1 coordinate 28,776, forward strand.
GAACAGATTAATAGAACTTATAACATTTTTTCAGGTGCTGTAACGTCTAAATCAACTGAAGAAATTCGTAAAGAACTGGGATGTTCTTTACATAAACCTGTAGTTTCAGTATTTTCAAGCAATCAAATTGAAATGGAGGAGTCACAGGTAAATGAGGCATACGGGCAGGTATTTTCAGATCAGTGTGAATGGATATCATATATCCTTCAGTACTTTATAGCACATTCAGAATATGAGGTTATTATCAGATTACATCCAAACCATCTGAGTATTGATTATCATGATAACAGGACTGTAGAAGCAATTAAAAATTTATTTCACCGCAATATACCTTCTCATATTAAGCTTATTATGCCTGACAATAAGTTCAGTTCCTATGATCTTATAAAAATATCACGTTATGGTATTACTTTCGGCTCGACTATAGGTATAGAAATTGCTGCATTAGGTTTGCCTGTATTAAATTGTTCAAAATTACATCATGCTCAATCTGGTGCTCTTATTGTATTAGAAGCAAGAGAAACATTTCAAGAAGAGCTTGACCGGTTTCTTGGTAAGAATATCTCTGACGAATATAAGCGTTATGCTTTTAGATATATTAATTTTTTTAATTATATACGTTCTATACCTTTTACGCCGGTGTATACATTCACTAATGATGTTTTTGACGGCTACTATACCGCTCCTTCATATAAAAATACATCAGAATTAATAGAAGGTAATGATGCATATTTTGATTATCTTATTGATATTATACTATCTAAAAAGAATTACTTTATTGTGAGATATAATGATATTTCACCTGCTATAGAAGATGAACTGCTTGCTAAATCATACGAAGAGCTTGATATGTTATTATTTGGCATGAAAAACGATTTTTTATTTAAAAAATTATCACCGGCAAAACAACTGCATTTCATCTGTCCTGTTGATGAATTTTATCCACAGTTAAAGAAACAGCCTTATTCCCGTCAGGCCTATTTTGCCGCTCATTTTGATCTGGCAAATAAATTATTCCTTCAGAAAAAACTTCTCTCTATATCTGAATATGAAGAAGCTCTTTATTATAAACCTGAATCTGCTGAAGGATGGTATAATTTTATTCTCTCTCTTATTATCTTTGGTAGATTTGATGATGCCCTTAATATATTAGGACACATACCTCAAATGTTCCTGATAAACCTCAGGGCAGAGTTTATGCGCTTATATGAACTCCTGAAGACTTCTACTACCAGTCCGGAAGCTTTAATAATTATGGATGAACAGGTTAAGTCATATTTAAATTCATCTGTCCTTTCAGATAAGGAAAAATCTGAAGCCGAACTTAAATACAGGGCTGTTATCAACAGAGAAGTTTATCTATTATATCCTGAATTTTTAGCGCATTATGATGTGAGGATACCTGATGTATCCATATTTATGCCTGTATATAACGGTGAAAAATATCTTGCAGAAACACTGGATTCTATTCTTTCTCAGACATTTCATGATTATGAACTCATTATTGCAGATGATGGTTCTACTGATAAAACAGCTGATATCGCCAGAACATATGAAGAAAAAGATAAAAGAATAAAACTTCTGACTTTACTTCATGGAGGGGAAGTAAAAACCAGAAATGAAGTAATAAAGCATACACATCCAGGTTCTAAATATCTCCTCAATCATGACTGTGATGATATTTCCCTTCCTGATAAATTAGCCAGACAGGTAAGTTACCTGGAAGAACACCCTGAAATTTCTATTGTCGGAACGTTTGCCACATATTTTGATGATTACGGCAATGATAGAGGATCTCCACAGATTGAATGGGAGCCCGCTCGTATCAGAGAAACCTTCGGTGATGTTAATTCCATGATAAACAGCGCTGCTCTTATAAGAAGAAAGGTTTTTGATAAAATCGGTGGATATAGAGAAGAGTTCCGCAGTGTAGACGATTATGATTTTTTTGCCCGTGCTTTACTGGCAGGATTTGAACTGGCCAATATACCGGAAGTATTGCATAAGATTCGACTCCATAAGTCCAGTATAGGAAGTACGAAATCAGAACTTCAGGAAAAACTGGCAAAACAGATAAAAAGTGATTATAAATCTCAGGTCCATAGTAAGAAACTACCAGTACTGTTATGTGACAGTAAAATAGAGGGAAAATCTTTAAAACTGCATCTCGGATGTGGAGATATAAAAATTCCTGGATTTATAAATATTGATATTGATAAATCTTTACCTGCTGTCGATGTGGTGGATAATATCAGGGAGTTAAACAGGTTTAATAAAAATTGTGCATCAATAATTTATGCATGCCATGTGCTGGAACATTTTCCTTCCAGCGAAATATTATCGATTTTACGGCGTTGGCATGATATTCTTGAACCTGGAGGAGAATTACGCATATCTGTACCTGATATTGACAGGATTGTTGATATATATAAAAAGAATATGCAACATTTTCTGACCCCTCCTCATACCCCGTGGATTGGTCTTATTTATGGCGGACAGAGTGATGAATATGACTTTCATAAAACCGGCTTTAATTTTACATATCTGAAATATTTACTTTATGAAGCAGGTTTTACTGAAATAGAAGAATACCCTCATTCCCCTCACTGGCTTGGCATAGAAGATGCATCTTTAGCCAATCAGCCTTTTAATGAATATATAAGTTTAAATATTAAAGGTATGAAACCTCAATATTCTCTGGCTAAAAAGCATTTGTATAAAGCTACTGATGCCCTATCAATTCTTCATACGGTAGAATTTTATTTTCCTCATATAGGAGGAGCAGAAATAGTTGTACAGCAAATTTCTGAAAGACTTGTTAGAAGAGGACATAGAGTAACTGTTGCTACTGGTAAATTAGAAGATCGTAATTTTACAGAATTAAATGGTGTTGAAATTAGAGAATTTTCTGTAGATGGATCTTCCGGTAATGGAATTAAAGGCATGGATATACATAATTATCAGGAGTTTATCTTAGATTATCCTGCTGATATAATGATGAATTATGCTGCACAGCAATGGGCTACAGATATTGCCTTTAATGTTTTACCAATGATAAAGGATAAAAGAGTGAATATAATTGCCCCGTGTGGCTATTCAGCTCTTCTTGACAGTCATACCATCAGGTGGCCTCAGTTTACAGACTATTTTACAAATGTAATTCCGAAGATTCTTCCTTTGTATGACGCAGCCATATATCATTCTTCAACTTATAAGGATTATGAATATGCAAAAAATTACGGATTTAAAAACGGTGTTATTATACCAAACGGTATCGATGAAGACGAATTCACTGTAAAGCCTTCTGTAGATTTTCGTGAAAAATATAATATTAAAACAAAATATTTAGGATTATGTGTGGCAAATTTTTATGAAGGTAAAGGTCAGGACAGGGTTATAGAATGTGTTAAAAAGATGAAACGTAAAGATTTTACCATGGTATTTATCGGCAAAGAAGGAGATCTACTGGATAAACTTAAAGCCCTGACATCAGGATTAAAAGTTCTTTTTCTTGTCAATATACCCCGTGAAGATACTGTCGCAGCCTATCATTCTGCCGATATATTTATATTCGGTTCTCATATAGAAGCATCTCCTCTGGTAATTATAGAAGCCAAAGCATCAAAGACACCTTTTGTATCAACCGATTGCGGTAATGTAAGGGAATGGAAAGGTGGTATTGTTTGTAATGCGGATGATATGTCAGCAAATGTTAATAAAATATTAAATGATAAATCCTTAAGGAAAGGACTTGAAGAAGAAGGTTATAAGGAATGGAAGGAATATCTTACATGGGATATTGTGGTAGACAAATATGAAGAGCTTTATTTGAGATTATATCATGAAAAAGTCAAAGGAGTGAAAACTTCTTTAACGGTCTGGACTGATGAGCTAAAACTTATTCAGAAAAAGATAGAAGAAGATTATTCAGATTTATCCCTTTATATAAAGGCAGCCAGTATCCTTTTAAAGGATAATTGCATAAATGATGCCATGAAATATATTGAAGATGGTATGGAACTGGATTCTGATAATAAAGAATTAGTTGAAATATATGAAAAAATGGTGAAAGGGTTGTAACATGAAATTATTATATGTCGGAATGACTTATGATTATGGTGATAAATCAAGAGGCTTTTCCTTTGAACATTATAACTTTTACTGTCCTCTGAAGAGTTATTGTAAGAAACATAACTGGTCTTTTATCCATTATGATTTCATGCAGAGATGTTCGGAACTCGGCCAGGATTTAATGACACAGGAGTTATATGAATTAACAGTAAAAGAAAGGCCTGATTATTTGTTCGCCGTACTATTCGATTTTCATAAAGATCCACGCCATGAAGTATTTAAACAGATTTCCTCCCTGGGAACTGTAACAATCCACTGGTTTTGTGACGATCACTGGAGATTTGAAAAATACTCTTCAATGGTTGCTCCGAATTTCGATTTTATATGCACAACAGCTAACAGTGCCATTGCTAAATATAAAAAGCTCGGGCTATCTGATAAAGTTATAAGAACTCAGTGGGCCTGCAATCATGAATTATATGTGCCATACAATATTGAGAAAGATATAGATCTGAGTTTTGTAGGACAGCCACATGGAAATAGAGTAGATGTTTTATCTCATCTTAAAGCTCAGGGACTGGATGTAGAAGTATTTGGATTTGGATGGCCGAACAGACCCCGTGTACCTTTTCATCAGATGATTAGAATTTTTTCCAGAAGTAAGATTAATCTTAATCTTTCAAATTCTTCTACCATGATAGGCCAGCAGATAAAAGGAAGAAATTTTGAAATCCCCGGTTCAGGAGGTTTCCTGCTTACAGGCAATGCAGAAAACCTGGATTCTTACTATAAAGACGGTAAGGAAATAGTAATATTTAATTCTATAGAAGAACTTGTAGATAAAAGCAAATATTATTTAATACATGATAGAGAAAGAAGAATAATATCGGAAAATGGTTATAGAAGGACTTTATCTGAACATACATGGCATCACAGGTATGATTTTATATTCAAACATATAAGTAGCAATTATAATACTTCCGGAGATATAGAAAAGCTTGAAGAAAATCTTCTTTTAATCAATGAATTACGTAATAACGGCCTTCTGGAAGATGCATATTCAACATTAGAAGGTCTTATACATATATATCCGGCCAATCCGGATCTGCTCAATCTTCAGGGAGAACTTAAATTTCAGATGGGTCAGAGGGAAGAAGCTAAATCTTTATTTTTAAATCTTGTCCGTCTTTTCCCGGAAAATCCCATAATTTTAAATAACCTCGGAATTATTCTCCGCAGTGAAGGTAATATAGAAGAAGGAAAATCGTATCTGATAAAGGCACTGACTGTTGATCCTGATAACCGCTCTGCTACTGCCAATCTTGCAGATATCCTCGTAAGTCTCGGGAAATATGAAGATGCATCCTGTGTTTTTTCATCGTATCTGGAAAGAAATCCTGAAGATAAAGAAATATGTGATTGTTTTGAAACTATAAAAATACTGGCTGCCGGTGCGGAAGAAGAAAGACATATCTGTGAAAAAATAGCAGAGATAAATGAAATGCGGAGTATCGGACTTTTAGAAGACGCTCTTTCATATATGCCGGATTTACTTTCTTTATATCCTGATTCACCTGAAATATTGAACCTGGAAGGGGAACTGCTGTTTCAGGCAGGTCATATGGAAAAAGCAAAAAAATCTTTTCTCTCTCTTCTGGAACGTTTCCCTGAATACGGACAGACCCTTAACAATCTCGGTGTAATAAATCTTAATGAAGGAAAAATGGATAAAGCTTTATATTATTATAAGAAAGCCATTGAAGTTAACAGAGATGATTATGTAGCCACAATTAATCTTGCAGATCTTCTTGTAACATTACATAAATATAAAGAAGCGGAAAATCTTCTTGTTTTATATCTGGAAAGAAATCCTCATGTGGAAGAAATTTCTTCTGTTCTGGAAAACCTCAGAATTAATTTTATTAATCAGGAAAAATCTTTTGTTTCTGTTATTATTCCCTGTTATAACCAGGCTGAATATCTTCCTGATGCTGTGGAAAGTGTTGTCAATCAAACTTATAAAAACCGGGAGTGCTTGATTGTAAATGACGGTAGTCCTGATAATACGTCTGATGTTGCCAGACAATTAATTGCAAAATACGGTAATGAAAATATTCGCCTTCTTGAAAAACCAAACGGAGGGCTGGCCGATGCCAGAAATTATGGAATAGAAAACTCTAAAGGTGAATACTGGATTCCTCTGGATGCTGATGATAAAATAGCTCCCGATTTTATCGAAAAAACTCTTCAAATTATGGAACAATATTCTGATGTAGGTTTTGTTTATTCTCATATACAGCATTTTGGAGAAAGGCAGGACCTGTATTATCTTCCCGATTTTGATGCTGATACTATGGTGTACAATGATAATACCGGCTGTGTATGTTCTCTGGTTCGAAAATCCGTATGGAAACAGGTCGGCGGATATAATTGTGAGATGAAAGAAGGCTATGAAGACTGGGATTTCTGGGTTGGAGCTATCGAAAAGGGCTGGAAAGGTTACCGTATACCTGAAGGTTTATTTTATTACCGTAAAAGGGAACATACCATGCTTGGCGATGCAAATAAAAAACGTGACAGACTGATTGCTACTATAGTCCTCAATCACAAAGGCCTTTACAGTGAAAAGCGTATCCGCGAGGCAGAGCTTATTCTTGAAGGCAGATCCCGGCCATTGATGAAGGTGATGATTGCATGCACTCACTTCTGGCCTTCTAAAGGCGGAGTGGAAACAATAGCGGAGAATTTAGGATACAGACTTGTTCAGGCCGGTTATATGGTAGATATTGCAACGTTTGCAAGAAGTGACAGAACGTTTCATATTTATCGTGGTATGAATATTATATCTCTCAATGAGAAGACTGTAGTTGACAGTGTACCTCTGTGGCTGACGGAGCTGAGAAACCTTATAATGTCCGGCAAGTATCTTGCATGCATTTTATTTGCCGATCCGCAGAATTTACTCTTATGGTCTGTTAAAGATGCAGAGATTCCTTCCCATACCCGTATATTAATTCAGCCTATTATAAACAAAGATGGATATGCAAACTGGAAGGATAACAGGATATTTCGTTCATGTCTTACAGGGATTTTAAAGAAAGCCACTGCAACAATAGCTCTGACTTCCGGCGGAACGGAAGTGGATTATATGAAGGAAGATGGTATCGAACATGTGTATCTCCCCAATGCAGTGGAACTTTTAGACGAAACATATGATTTCCGGGAAAAATATGGTATAAAAAAGGATACGTTCCTTATACTTCATGTGGCAAATCTATGGGAAGTAAAGAATCATTCAGGTCTTCTTCATAGTCTCAAAAATATTCCCAGTGACTGGCTTTTAGTAATGATTGGCTATGCAGGTGGTGATCTGGCATATGTCAGCAGGATAAAGGAAGAACTGGCAGGAAGGCCTGATGTTTTATATATACCGGGTCTTCCGGCTGATGGTATAGCTTCTGCAATAAAAGCTGCTGATGTTATAGTTCTGTCATCTAAAGGAGAAGTCGCTCCTGTAGTAATTCTCGAAGCTATGAGTCACAGAAAACCATGGGTCGCTACAGAAGAATGCGGGGCAGTAAATGAGTATTCAGGTGGTATTGTAACTTCTCTGGATAATTTCCCCTGTGTATTACAATTTCTTAAAGAACATCCGGACTTTCGAGAAGAGCTTTCAGGTCTTGGTTATGAGCACTGGCAGACATGTTATTCCTGGGAACCGGTTATAAAGGGATGGCTGGAACTTATTGAAACAGGAACGTTAAGTCAGTCTTTTCATGTCCCTCATAACATATCAGAACAGTCTGCCAGACTTGGAGAAGCTTTTATAAAATCAATCGGATACGATAATTTTCATACCAGGCAGGTGACACGACTTGAACCTGAACCACTTGTTTCCGTTATAGTACCTACATATAACAGACCTGGTATGTTGAAAATTGCTATAGAAAGTATTCTGGCCCAGACCTATAAACATATTGAAATTATTGTAGTTAATGATGGAGAAACAGATGTAAGTAATATTATTCAGCCTATTAAATATAATATTGTTTATGTAAAACATGCCCGTAACAGAGGACTGGCAGCGGCAAGAAATACGGGAATAAAAGTCGCTGCAGGCAAATATATAGCTTATCTGGATGATGATGATATTTTTTACCCTGACCATATAGAAACTCTTGTAAATTTCCTGGAAAATAATGATTATAAAGTGGCTTATTCAGACGCTTACAAAGTAAATCAAAAGCTGAAAAACGGACATTATGTGACAGTAAACAGAGAAATTGTTTATTCATACGATTTTGATTATGATAGTATACTTGTAGATAATCTTTTACCTGTATTATGTCTTGTTCATGAAAAATCCTGTCTGGATGTATCAGGATTATTCGATGAAGATCTTTATATGCATGAAGACTGGGATCTCTGGATACGTCTCTCGAGAAATTTCAAATTTGGCCATGTAAAGAAATTTACATGTGAATATACATCCAGAGATGACGGAACCAGTATGATTGGTTCAAGAAGACCTCTGTTTTTAAAGACATTTTTGAGAATATATGAAAAATACTCCGATTACACAGCATATAGAAAAGATATCATTATAAGGCAGAAACAGAATTTATATAATTTCAGAAACAGTATACACGGAATTATAAATAAAATTTCAACATATATTTTATCTTTATGTAATATAAACCCGGGCGATGAAGTGAGTATTTCAGAGGACACTTTGCTGCCATATTTAAAAACAGGCTTAACAGAAAACATGATTTATTCTGAGATTCATAATATTCTGGGAGTAAATTATTTTAATAAATCAGAAAAAGAACATGCATTAAATCACCTGAAAAAAGCAGTATTTTTTGATGACATGAATTTTTCTGCCAGTAAAAACCTGGCATGTCTTTATATGGATTTAAAATTATATGATAAATCAATAAATATTTTAAATGACATGTTAGAGCAAAATCCGGGTGGGATAGATATATTAGCATGTTTAGGCGATGTATATATGGCATCAGGAACATATATATATGCAGAAGATTGCTTTGAAAAAATTCTGTCTCTCATTCCAGGTGAGCCAGATGCAGTAACAAAATTGAACAGGATAAAAACTCTCTTAAATAATGTGCCGACAGCACCTTCTCTGAAAGTTACATTACTTGCAGATAAAATAGATGATTCTTATATAAATACAATACTGGATGACGTTAGATGGCTGCCTGAGAAAGGCCATGAATTGAATATTTATGCAGCCAGTGTGGAAACATCAGTTAAAATCAACTATAAACTCAATATACATAAAGTGGACTTTCAATTTTTATCGGAACAACTTCCGGAAGCTCATATAATTATGACTGCTGATTATTTAACTGCCTATTTGATTATGTATTTACCTCCTTCTAAAGGGAAAAAAGTATATTTAATCGGCCACTATGATGATACTATAGACCTGGAACAAAAATATAATATAACCTTTACCCTGCCATTACATAAAATTACTTTTTCCGAATTTACTGCATGTTTATTAAAAGAAAAATTTAATCAACATGCCGACATCTGTTCATCAGAAAAACTGGAACGCATATTATGTGATATACTGCATCGTCCTGAGCCTCTATGGGTTTCTGAGACCGGGGCGGGTCATGTGAAAAATATGAATCTATGGAAGAAGGATGAGAACTTCAGATGGGCCGGTATGGCACTGGCTGATTCCTGTTACACAGTAATATCGTTAGATTTTTTTGATACTCTTGTTTATCGACTCTGCGGCGACCCTGTGAGACTGTTTATAGAAGCCGGCAGAAGGCTTATGGAAAAAGGCATGCTGTTAATAGATACAACACCTGAAGAATATGCCATCATAAGAAAAAGGGCTGAAGCTCTTGCAAGACAGACTTCTTTAAGAACCAGAGGCACTGTTGAATGTAATATTTATGATATCTATAGAGAAATGGTTAAAATTGTTTCCAGCCCGACAGAAGCAGCGGAAATAGAAGTCCAGGTAGAAAGGGAATTCTGTTTTATCAATCCTTCTGTAGAAAGTTTTGTGACATATGCCAGAAAACTGGGACGAAAGATAATTATTATATCTGATATGTATCTCTCTTCTGAACATCTAAAGTCTATATTGACTTATAACGGTTTTAATGCTGATATATTCGATTTTATTATAACATCATCAGATGAGACATGTTCCAAAACGGAAGGGAAATTATTCAATATTGCCCTGCAAAAACTTGATATTATGCCATCTCACATGATACATATAGGAGATAACATTACATCTGACTATAAAGTCCCTCAGGGACTTGGCATAGAAGCAATTTATTACTACAGGCTCAATAATGGACTGAGTGAAGTTCTTTCACGGGAAAGTCTTTTTGCTTCTAATCCATGTGATTATGCTTCTATGGAGCCACTCAGAGTTCTTTCTCAAAAGCTTATGGCCCACCTGCCTGAGCAGGATTACAGAGATTATCGTAATGGAGCATTTTTATTCGGACCTGTACTGGCCCGTTATGCAGACTGGTGTATAAAAGAATTTAAGAAATCCGGAATAAAGCGTGTTCTGGCCATTATGAGAGAAGGAGAAACCTTCGGGTCTCTTCTTTATAATGCTGCATCTGCAGCAGGTCTGTCCATTGAAATTGTTCCTGCTTTTGCATCAAGATATTCTACCAACCTTGCGTCACTGAGGGAGGTTAACTTTAACAGTCTTATTGTACGCAGTTATAAACATGGACATGCTACTATAAGAAATTTACTCAGCATCTTTCATATCAGGCCTGAAGAAACACATTTCCTGAAAGAAGAGCTGGATAAAGACCTTGATACACCGGAAAAGCATAATAATATTATTACCATACTCTCAAATAGTCCATACAGAGAATTAATAGAACATAGAAGCAGAGAGGTTAGAAAAAAAATTGTATTATATTTTAAAGAACTTATTGGAGAACATAGTAATATAGGGCTTGTGGACCTTGGCTATCATGGTACAGTGCAGCAGTATGTGGAAGAAATATTTCGTCTGGAAGGAATAAATGTAAAAATTACTGGCTGCTATTTCTCAACCAGGTGGACAGCAGCAGGCAATGTTCTTACAGGGACAGATGTAAGGGCCTATCTTTCAAATCTCGGCAGTTTAGACAACTGTGCCGTACCTTTTACAGAACATCCGGAATTTCTGGAACAGGCTGTATGTAATCTTATAGGTTCTACAGAAGGATATGAATATGATTCATGCGGTAAAACTTATCCTGTAACAGGTCAATTTATATGCAGCCCTGCTGAAAGGAGAAGAAAACTCCTGCTTCAGGAAGGAATTCTCATGTTCCAGTCTCTATGGCTTTCACTCTTAAAACAGAAATACTTCAATGACAGACCTGTCATTACTGATACTATGGTCGGACAGATAGACAGATACTCTGGAACTATTATTCACAGATTGTTTGGCTATCCAATACAGACAGAGGCAGTGGAATTTGGTTCGTTACATCATGATGATAACAGCGGTATTGATACATGGAATGTTATATGTGATGATTATTCCCGCAAACTATTCAGAGAAGGAGGTTTTAATAAATTACTGGAACATCATCCTTACTGGCCTCAGGGCATAGTAAGTATGGAAAATCCCGAAATATTTAAAGAATTTTTTGCCCGGTGGCATGCTTTCAGTGAAATATATAAATCACCTCTTTACAGTAAGTATTTTGTTGCTTATGAGGAAGTTCCCGTGAAAAAGCATTTTGTAAAAGATAGTAAACCTTTACATATAGACAGAAATATTAAGAAAGACAGTTCTCTGTTAAAGTTACTTACAGGATTTTCCGGGATATTCTGGGATAGAGATTACACTAATGCGTCAACGGTGCTGTTGAAATCTACAGGAGCTCTCGGAGATACTCTTTTTCTCACTTCAGTAGTCTCGGAATTGAAAAACCGGTATAACCATCTGAAAATTTACGTTTCAGGCCCTGAACCGGTAGAATGGATTTTCCGTCACCACCCTTCAATAGAAGAAATTTTATCAGTTGATCTCGAAAAAGAGGATCAGTTAAATCCGGATGTAATTGTTGATTATCGTAATATTATCGCCCGTTTCCCTGAATATTACAACGGCATAGGCCTTATGGACATAATAGGAAATATAGCAGGTATCCGTCTTGAAAAAAGAGAGCTTTTATATACAGTCGAAAGGGATGAAAAAGTCCGGGCAGAAGATTTATTGGCCGGCAAGAATAAAAAGAATCCGGTAATAGGTATACAGCTTACAACTGGCAAAGATATAAAAAGAAGTTATCCTCATGGTAAGAAACTGGTTAAACTGCTTCATAAAGAATATCCTGACGCTTATATTATCGGTCTGGGAAATGAGCCTCTTGGCATAAATTGTCACTATCTGTATGATTGTGCCGAGTCCGGCATCTCCTTCCGAAGACAGATGGCTCTGGTATATTGTTGTAATGCCTTTATAACGATTGACAGCGTATTTTTTCATACAGGCTATCATCTGTGCCATAAACCCACTCTGTGTATCTTTGGACCTACCAATCCTTTACTATTCAGTGGAGATAAATTTCGTCCCATTCAAAATAATAAACTTTCATGCCTTTCATGTTACTGGCAGAAAGAATGCAACATTGAATGTATGAAGGACATGTCACCGGCAGAAGTTGTATCTTCCTTTAAAGATATGATGAATAATGGTCTTAAAGATTTACCCGAGCTAAAACGTGCAGTAATTACATTAAATTATGAAGAACCTTATGAAGAAACAATCGGCAAATATCTGTATAAACGCAGAGAAGCTGTTTTACCTGTATTACACGATCCATGTAATGTATTACCTGAATATGCCGGTAAATGGAACGGAGTGATTATAGATAAACGTATGACAGAGACATCTCCGGCAATTTTCTGGGAAGGTTCTCAATTTGTCTATCATTCCCTTGCCCTTATAAACAGAGAACTATGTCTTCAGCTTATAGACAGAGGCTTTGACGTTACAATAATCCCCTATGAAAATCATCAATTCAAAGCAGATGTTGATACACGTTTCCATAAAATTTCCGAAAGACTCACTACAACCCTTTCCCGCTCTGCAGATATCCATGTAAGACACCAGTGGCCTCCGAAATTCACCGCTCCTCCTGCCGGCGGTCACTGGGTTATTATTCAGCCATGGGAATACGGAAGGCTCAGAAAAGAATGGGTGGAACCTATGAGGGAACTTATCGATGAAATATGGATACCGAGTAATTTTGTCAGGAAGTCCTATATAGAAAGCGGCATTCAGCCGGAAAAGGTTTTTGTCATACCAAACGGCTTTAACCCTGAAATCTTTAATCCTTCTGTCACTCCTTTCCCGGTGAAAACAGATAAAAAATTCAAATTTCTCTTCGTAGGAGGAACTATATGGAGAAAGGGTGCTGATGTCCTCGTTAATGCCTATATAAAAACCTTCACTGCTTCAGATGATGTTTCTTTGATTATTAAAGACATAGGGCATGATAGTTTTTATAAAGGTATGGGTATTGGGGAACAATTAAAGAAGATACAGGAAAATCCGTCAATGCCAGAGATTATATATATTAAGGATTTCCTCTCTGAAAAAGAAATGGCCGGCCTTTATACTGCATGTGACTGTCTGTTGCACCCCTACCGGGGAGAAGGGTTTGCTTTCCCTGTACTGGAAGCTATGGCATGCGGCAAACCTGTAATTGTTACAAAAGGGGGAGCTACAGATGATTTCTGTAAAGAAGAATTTACATTTCATGTATCTGCTGAATGGAAAAGCATAACATTCCCCGATATGGAACTCGTGGGAAATGAAGGGATGGTTCTGGAGCCTTCCATTGATTCCCTTGTAAAGAATATGAGAGATGTTTATGAGGATTATCCTTCTGCCATGGAAAAAGCAGCCAGAGCTTTAGAATTTGTAAAATCCCGTTATACATGGGATAAAATAGGCAATATCCTTGTTGAAAGGGTTGATAAACTCCGGAATAAACCTGTTTTGAGATATGAAAAAATAAAGACTCTCATGAAAAGAGGAGAAAACTTCTTTACAGAAGGTAACATAGATGAAGCAATGAAATGTTTCTCCTCCATAATTGACATAGAACATTCGTCGGGAAAAGCTCACAGCCATATGGCTACATTATACTGGAAAAAGCAGGATAGAGCCAGTGCTCTGAAGCACATAAAAGAAGCAATAAAATTTTCTCCCTGTGATGCAGATGTTGTATGGAACTACGGCCATATTATGACGGAAAGAGGCCAGAAGAGTGATGCCTTTAAAGCTTATAAAGAATATCTCTCTAAAAATCCTCATGATGAAGAAATTAAATCTTTATTCGATAAACTTTTAAAAGGAGAAGAGGGGCGGAAATCTTCTTCCATGGAAAAGAAGAAAAAAGATAAGAAAAAGAAGAAAAAGTAAGTAGATTTTTAATCGGTTGAATTTATATTGTAGAAATGTTATTATGAATTTAATCTACATAGATGGAGGCTGACAACAGTTAACAATAATCTATATAAACTTATGTAAAATAATTGATTTTATATAATTTATGTAGTATAATATAAGAAAATGATATTTATATTATATATAGAGAGAAGTTAATGATGTCAAAATATTATAACATAGGAGAATTCGCAAAACTTATAAATAAATCTGCTGATACATTACGTAGATGGGACAGAGAAGGGAAATTAAAACCAGGTTATGTTACATCAGGCAGACATAGAATGTATAGTGAAAAGCAATTAAAAGAATTATGTGGATGTGGTATTTTTTTAAAGAATAAACCAAAAAAAATCATAGGTTACTGTAGAGTATCAAGTGTGAAACAAAAAGATGATCTGGAAAGACAAATAAAATATGTAACAGAATATATGATAGCAAAAGGTTATAGTTTTGAAATAGTAACAGATATAGGAAGCGGAATAAATTATAATAGAAAAGGATTGAATGAGTTACTGGAAGCAGTAATTAATAATGAAATAGAAAAGATTATATTGTTATATAAAGATAGACTGGTGAGATTTGGATATGAACTGATAGAAAATATATGTAAAAATTATAATACAGAGATAGAAATAATAGATAACACAGTTAAAACAGAAGATCAGGAATTAGTAGAAGATTTAATTCAGATAGTAACAGTATTTAGCTGCAGATTACAGGGTAAACGGGCGAATAAGGCGAAACGATTGATAAAGGAATTACGATATGAAAACAATAAAGATAAGGATAAAGGATAATAAAGTAAAACCTTATATAATCG